>NZ_JAZHEE010000186.1:0-500 GCF_036620675.1 Rosenbergiella sp. YN46 | reverse complement strand
CAATGCTCCAATAGATGTTCCAAGAATAGCTCCTGCTAAAACTTGACCACCTTTTTGCCAATCTCTATATGAAGAATATTCTACCCAAAATTCAGGAGTATCTTTTTCTTCACCAGAAGAAAATAGATTTTGATTTTCAATTCCTATTGCCTCGTCTAGATATGGTTCTACAATTGCAAGATTAGCTGTACCATGAATAATACCTGCAAAACAACCTGCCAACAAAACTAAAGCGATAAAACGAGCAGTTTTCATGATAAAGACCTAATGACAGGGGAACCCTGCTGCATGTCTCATATCATGAGTGAGTTCATGAATAAACAGATCATCAAATGCTTCAGCGCCTTGAATTATACTGAAAAGATGTCCCTGATCATATCCAACTAAAAACAAACCAAATCCAAAGATTATAGCCAAAATTACAACTGCAAAAGTTGGAACAGCTTGTTTAGAAACAATAATCTCTTTGGAATAAGACATGTCCGTTCAAAGTTTTTTGT
>NZ_JAZHEE010000185.1:0-502 GCF_036620675.1 Rosenbergiella sp. YN46 | reverse complement strand
GTATATGCTCTATCATCATATTGTGCTGTCGTCAAAATACTACTGTTTTTGGCCTTAAGTCCTAGTATGTAATTATATTAATTTGCCCGCTAAATTCTCTTCGGGCTCTAGAAGTTGGTAGTTTATTTTTAATTTTCTTTGTCCAATTAATTGCTTAATATAGAAAGTTCTCATTTCTATTAATTGATCTGAAATTTGTGAATCGTTAACTAAATGATCATACATAGATTTTGAGTCAAGCATTACATTTATCGCATCACCATTTTTTATGATATACGTTCCAATACCCCAAAAAATCCCAACATGTAAGGCAATGTACTTTGATTGTTCATTACTGACTTTATCTAAGTAAATATCTGCGTGCTCTCTTTCGTGTTCAACTTTAGATCCATTAGTTTTGATGACCCATGAAATTCTCTTTGTATTGCCATCTGAGTAATACACGTGTTCCAAAAGTCAATCAAAAAGAGGTTTTTTATCTATTATAAATTCTCGACTTGAG
>NZ_JAZHEE010000184.1:0-504 GCF_036620675.1 Rosenbergiella sp. YN46 | reverse complement strand
GTACATGAAAAACTTGGAAGAGAATCTAAGAAAATTGTCTATAAGCTAAGTTACAAGAAAATTTCATCAAACTCGTTTAGATTAGATCTTACTGTAGATGGTGGTCTGCCAATAAAGCGATTTGTAGAAGGAAATTCTGTATCCCCCAATGTTAGTCAAATTCTTGATTTGCAATGTAAGTGTAAAGAGTTTAATTTCTATGATATCGAAATATAACGACAACTATTAACTATCGATTTTAATTAATTGATTTATGCCATTAAGAAAAAAAGGAAAACATAAGCGAAGGGCCGATCAAAGTGCAGAACGTAGACGAAAAAAGAAATCCAAGAGTGGCAAATCAAAATCTAGGTAAATAAAATTAACATTTTTACCATGAATAGCTTCAAGGTGTTTTATTGGACCCATTAGTAAAAGTAAAAGAAGCCCATCAAAAGGGAATCATTCCAGATGAAGTATACTCTTTAGTTAAGGAAAGATTTCCAATAACTATTGCTGGAATTA
>NZ_JAZHEE010000183.1:0-508 GCF_036620675.1 Rosenbergiella sp. YN46 | reverse complement strand
GCAGTCTTATTTCGAAACTCAGGAGAATGGCAAGAAGATATGGAAAAAAAATCATCATCAAAGGAGTGTACTTTGTTACTCCAGTGAATGTTATTTGGCAAAGATTGGAACATAGAAAGAATATTGAAAGCAAATCAATTCCTGCAATGCTTGTTGAGGAACAAATCGAAAAATATGAACTACCCACAATCGAAGAAGGATTTGATTACTTGATCAAAAAATTATGAAATCTGAATGAATCCCTCATTGGGTATCTTTGACTGTTAATACTACAGTAGTTCTTATCTTTTTGAGATTTCGAATTTTTGATACCACAATGTCTTTAATTTTTTCTTCTGACATTGCCTCTAATTTTACTATAATGTCATAACTTCCAAAAAGACCACTTATCTCTTTTACCGATTCTAGACTCTTTAGTTCAGCTAAAATGGATTTTTCTGCACCAACTTCACAAATTATCAAAACATATGTAATACTCATTTTTCAAAACACTGTTTCCCAGAAACTT
>NZ_JAZHEE010000182.1:0-510 GCF_036620675.1 Rosenbergiella sp. YN46 | reverse complement strand
AAAGAATCCTGATGGAAGCTTTGGAATAAAGTTTGAATCTTACGGATAGAAATCTCTTTCAAAAAAATAATTAATTTTCATTTTTGAGATCAAAGCTAGTTCTTAGCAGAAAAGACAACCTGTGGATTTTTATATCCTAGTATTTTCTGTAAAATATGGCAAAACTCACGTGTGGAGATTATGGTTTTGAATGTGATTTTGTGGTCGAAGGAGACGATATGGCAAAGGTGATAGAGGAATATGGAAAACATTCCTGTGATGAACATGGAATAGAATATTCCAAAGAGGCCTTGATGCAGTTTATTTTGAGGAAGCATGGATAAAACTAATACTGAAAATTAGGAGGGATTATTTTCTCGAGTCACTTTTGACTAACCACTTTCTACACTTGTCACATTTTGTTAACTCTTCATTCAAGCTAATAAACAAATTGCCGCAGGAAGAACATTGGCTCATTTTTCGGTGTAAGAAATACCTGGTTCTTATGATAAAATTTTCACCAAAATATAC
>NZ_JAZHEE010000181.1:0-510 GCF_036620675.1 Rosenbergiella sp. YN46 | reverse complement strand
GAAAAGAAAAGGTTAGTGATTTAATATGAGAAGTATTAACAAAGATCTATCTAAAAAGAAAGTAAATTTTAAAAAAAATGAATCAAGTTCAATCCATATTTTTGGTTATAAATTACTAAATGCTCATATTCAATTTTTATTTCCAAGATTAACTGGATTAGAAAAAAACCTCAAAGAAGCAATGATCCCAATTCCATTTGATGTTTATGTGTGCAGTATGGTGTTTTTTAGCCTCATATCAGCTATGGCCGGTGGCATTATTGGCGTTATAGTTACAATTTTTGTGAATATTCAGCCTGCAGCGTTTGCTGTTCTTTTACCAATATTGAGTGGGGCAGGATTGGGGCAAATTACTTTTTTTGTATTACAAACTATCCCAGCAATCAATGTAACAAATAGGTCTTCAAAACTCACTGAAGAGTTACCCCATTTTATAGGATATATGGCAACTCTTGCAACAAATGGATTATCACTAGAAGGAATTTTCAAAGCAATTGCAAAAGAAAACAC
>NZ_JAZHEE010000180.1:0-513 GCF_036620675.1 Rosenbergiella sp. YN46 | reverse complement strand
GATAAAGGCGGTTGAGGCGTTGCTGTCAGAGGAGCGGCCTGACGACGCGGAGGTGCATTAGACGCCCTAGGAGGCCCGTAGCCGACGCGGCCTAGATTATCCATTGTCGGGATAGTCTGGGCGCCAAGCTGGCCCAAAACTTCTCCAATTCAGCGCCAGCTTGCCAGACTAGACGAATCAGTGAATGTCCGCTCCGGGTCATTTGCGGACGTCGAGGACAACCCGCCTTAATGTCCGCTTTGGGTCATGTGTGGACGGCTCCCTGTTGGCAAGGTTTGTTTTGAGGTTTGTGCAAGCTGGTCGGGTGCAGTCATGTGTCCGGCCTGTTGATGCGGTACTCATGACCGCTGGCCCTAATGCGATGCGCGGGATCGGGTCCCCATCAATAGCGCGCGCTTGTGAAGCGCCCTGACCCAAACGGGTTTTCCCGACCCCCGGTTCGACCGATTTTGCATGACCTCACGTTCACCCTGCCAAATTCTTCGATTCCCCATCTTCTTCGACGTCCTACAC
>NZ_JAZHEE010000179.1:0-514 GCF_036620675.1 Rosenbergiella sp. YN46 | reverse complement strand
GACCGGAATCGAACCGGCGACCTACGGGTCACTACAGCTCCAAACTCACATCATCTTTTCATCAGTAGCTTAGTTTAACCTCTGGAGCCCTTAGCGGTGATCTTATGCACTGTCGCCCTACCAGGCTAGGCTACGACCCCACAAACAAAGAGAAAAAATCGTTGAATTTTAAGTTATTTTTATCAAGATTTATTTGCAATTAAAGAGATTTGAAATTAATTAAGGTTAATCATGGTTAAACCAATTATCATTGCCGTAGGCGCAATTCCAGCAATTCTTGCACTATTAATTGCTGTACCATTAATTACAAAATCAGAAATTCCATTTTCTGCTAGTAACCCTGATGATGTTATTGAATTAGAATACACAAAACATCAACTCAAAAAAATTTCCTTTGGCGTAACAGAAAAACTGGTTGCTCAGAAAAGTGAAATATTACTTATAAAAAATGATGGTGATCTTAGATATACTGTTACAGAGGACGGAATTACTAAACCAGATAAGCTTTCTGATC
>NZ_JAZHEE010000178.1:0-515 GCF_036620675.1 Rosenbergiella sp. YN46 | reverse complement strand
GCACTTTCACAAATTCCCTCACTTCACCCTCCCCCCTCCCCCCTTCCCCCTCGTAGTCATACTGCCACCCCACCACCCCCCCCATCCACATCACTATCCATTCCCTACGTCCCCCCCTTTTCACCCCCAACACCCTCCCCCCATCCCCCCTTCCTCCCCATAATCCCCCCACCACACTACCCATAACCCCACGCCCCCACACCCTCCCTCACAAACCTCCCCACCTCAACAAACCACTCATCCTCACCCCCCCCATCCAAACCCTTCTCCAGTACCACCCCCTTATCCTGATCCCTCACCATCACCTCTTCCTCACCCCCCATGCATCCCACCCCCACCAACCAATACCCCACCCCCCCTCTCCCAAACTCCTTTTCTCCCACCTCCACCAACCCCTCCCTCAACCTCCCCCCAATTACCCCCATCCCCCTCCCCATCATACCCACCACCCCAATCCCCACCACCATCCCCCCAAAAGCCAACAACACATCACAAATCCCCATAATCATCCCATC
>NZ_JAZHEE010000177.1:0-515 GCF_036620675.1 Rosenbergiella sp. YN46 | reverse complement strand
GATTTGATCTTCTGGTACCTGCATTTGTTTTAGTAGATTTCCTCTCTCATGTGCGTATGCGTTCTTCCAAAATTTTGCACCATCAAATGTAGAGATTTTTTTTGATTTTACCAAACATCATCAACCTCATCAAAAACTTTGTATTCTAGTTCGGGTGGTTTCTTGAAGAACTTTAGTCTTGCAACATCCCTTGCAAAGAACAAATCCAAAGTCCAATCTATTAGAACACGTAACCGTTTGTCCCAGTTTGGGATCTTGGATAGGTATACATTTCTCCAGATCAACCAGGCCCAAAAACCTGCAATATTTCTTCCAAGAATGTTGGCTATGCCAGTTCGTTTTCCAATGATTGCCATCTGTCCTTTTGATTTGTATACAAATTTCCTTTTTTCTCTGTTTTTCATTAACGCGGATAGGTTATGTGCGGCCGTTTTAGCTTGCACTACTGCTAACTGAGCAGTTGGCGCGTATGGTCGTTTTGTTTCTGGGTCTAGGAAATTTGCACAATCTCCTAT
>NZ_JAZHEE010000176.1:0-515 GCF_036620675.1 Rosenbergiella sp. YN46 | reverse complement strand
CACCTCATACAGTAACAAGTGGTAGCCCAATCGATGGACCAGATGGAATATTTGATAGTAGTCTATTTATCGCTGGTGCAACCTTTGAGGTCACCTTTGATGATTCCGGCAGCTATGATTACTTCTGCATGGTTCATCCATGGATGCAAGGAAATGTTCAAGTAAACTAACAACCCTTTTTCCTTTTTATTTTAATTCATTCTTCAGATAATTTGATAAGGATTCCATTCTAAATTACTACCATAATGGTTCATCAACCATTTTTAATCCATCTTCTGTAACTTCAAAACCCATTACTTCGAGTGTTTTTTTTGCAGAAGAAGTATTTCTTTCTAAAATTTTGTTTGCAAGTTCAATTCTTTCCTGTTTTTGTAAATTTTGACCAATCTTGTATTTACCACGAAAAGAATCTGGCTTTACTTTTATTATGGCAACTTCATCAACAACTTCCATTTCTGGTTTTAATGGATCATATCTTCCCTCTGGTTGGTATTTTTTCATTAAACCATTTAGTG
>NZ_JAZHEE010000175.1:0-517 GCF_036620675.1 Rosenbergiella sp. YN46 | reverse complement strand
CTTGTCTATTTCTTTCCCTGTAGTCGGAAAATTTGGATGCCCATTCGGTCGTTTTTCTCGCCGTCCGGGCACTGTGGGTCCCGAATTTTCGAGTCAGCTGATTATGTTGAAGGAATCCTTCCGCAAGGTCATCATCTATCGCCATGAGCCAGGTTACTTCTTTCGTGATTTGCTTCCTGATGGGTGCGTTGCGTTCTCGCCTTTCCCTACAGCTCGAGGTCGCCGCGCTTCGCCATCAGCTCTCCGTGTACCAGAGGACGCTGCGGCGTCCGCCTTTTTCATCGAGTGATCGGTTGCTCTGGTCTATGATTGCAAGCGTGTGGAGCGGCTGGCGCAAGGCCTTGTTCTTTGTTCAGCCTCGGACAGTCCTAGCGTGGCAACACAAACGCTTCCGTGACCACTGGCGTGGGCTGAGTGGTGGGGGTTGCCGTGGTCGCCCATCGATCCCACCGGAGCTGCGGCGCCTCATTCGACAGATGTGGAAGGCCAATCCGACCTGGGGCTCGCCTCGTATTGC
>NZ_JAZHEE010000174.1:0-517 GCF_036620675.1 Rosenbergiella sp. YN46 | reverse complement strand
GCTATTACTCCAACTACAACTAATGGAGAATCTGTTGAGCTAAGCAAAGCAGATCGAATTGAAATTATAAAATCCATTTTTGTTGAACATGAGATAGAAATCTTAGAGCCAACTAGTATTCAGATTCCATTATCATTCAAAGAGGGAGAGATCTTCTTCTTCACTGAAAGGGAACAGGAAGATACCGAGAAACTAATCTTTGAATTCATTGATGACTTTGTAAAGCCACGAAGTGACAGAATATTCTTGTGGGAAGATGATAATGTTCTGAATTTTGGAACAATAATTGTCAGAGATGGTGTACCCGAGATACATTATATCGCCATTGACGTAGGCATCTAATTGTTATTTTAATTTCTAAGTTGTGGTTAAATCTCAAAATTTAGGAATTAAATGACATTTGTTTAATCAACTATATTTTCTAAACTTTCATAATGTTTGATTTTGTTTTTCAAATAAGGAATTAGTTTTTCTAAATCTTCCATTGAATTATAAATTATATTTCTCTGATACTCAC
>NZ_JAZHEE010000173.1:0-518 GCF_036620675.1 Rosenbergiella sp. YN46 | reverse complement strand
CTGCGGCGCTACTTCCGCGCCGATGCCGCCTTCGCCTCGCCGGAGGTGTACGAGTTTCTGGAAGACGAGGGCTTCCTGTACGCGATCCGTTTGCCGAAGAACCAAGTTCTTCAGGAAAGCATCTGCCATCTGCTCACGCGACCCGTTGGCCGTCCGCCGAACCATGTGCGGCGCTGTTACGCCAGCTTCAGCTATCGGGCCAAAAGCTGGGACAAGGCCCGCCGCGTCGTCGCCAAGGTGGAGTGGCACCCCGGCGAGCTGTTTGCCCGTGTCGGGTTCATCGTCACCAACCTGTCCCGTTCCGCCGAGCGGGTGACATTGTTCTACAATCAGCGGGGCAAAGCGGAGCAATACATCAAGGAAGGCAAGAACGCGATCAAATGGACGCGGCTATCGTGCCGCAATTTCCGCGAAAATGCCATTCGGCTCCAGCTTCACGCCCTGGCCTGCAATCTGGCCAACTTCATGCGGACGCTGGCTTTGCCCAAGGAGGTCGAGCACTGGTCGTTGACCACGCT
>NZ_JAZHEE010000172.1:0-518 GCF_036620675.1 Rosenbergiella sp. YN46 | reverse complement strand
CAATACTAGAATGTGTTGATGTTGGAGTGCAAACAAACGCTACGTCAAATTCTTCTGATTCTAATAAAGAATCTAAAGACTCGTAGTGGTTTACGGAGTATTTTTTTCCAAATTCTTTACTCCTTTCTTTATCTACATCACAAACAGCTGATAAAACTTTTAATTCCGATAATACTCGAGCATGATTTTTACCCCAACCTCCAGTTCCAATTTGTGCAACTTTCATTCTAATACGCCTCTGTTAACCAATGAGAATATTTTTTGTTTTTATTCATTACCACTTCAGAATATGCTGACATTAAATTCTTGGTCACCTTTCCTAATTTTCCGGTGCCAATTTTTTTCTTGTCAATTTGTATGATAGGAGTAATTTCAGCTGCAGTTCCGGAAAGGAACATTTCATCTGCTTCATATAGTTCACTTTTAGGAATTTTTCTAATTGCGATCTTATAGCCTAAATCTTGCGCTAATTTGAAAATAGAATCTCTGGTGATTCCTTCCAGAGCAGAAGAACTTAT
>NZ_JAZHEE010000171.1:0-518 GCF_036620675.1 Rosenbergiella sp. YN46 | reverse complement strand
TCCAATATTTGCAGAACAATGCATTGGAAAAATACCACGTTCTGGCAAAATGTAGTTCATTATACTAAACATTGATTTTTTCATCTCTCCAGCATATTGCGTACCTCCAATCAAAACAATTTTTCTTGTTAAATCAACTAGGATAAAGACATTAGTTCGGGTTCCATCGATTTTTGGAACTGCTTCAAAGTCATTAATACACAATATAGTAAAATCAGGTTCATGATTTTCTAACTCTTCATTTGTAGGTCGAATAAACAAGTTTCTTCCAAACAAATTTTGCCAAACACGATCATTTATCACTCTAATTGGCAAACGATTTTCTGGATCAGAACCTACAAAACCATCAAAAATAAAAAGTTCCTTATTTTCAACAAAGCTTTTCATTTTTTCGAGAAGTTTCTCAAATTTATCACTTGGAAATTGATGATTAATCTTTCCCCAATCAATTGTATCATGAGTTTTGTCATCATATACGATAAAGCGGTCATCAGGAGATCTACCAGTATATTTTCCAG
>NZ_JAZHEE010000170.1:0-518 GCF_036620675.1 Rosenbergiella sp. YN46 | reverse complement strand
GCCAGCTATCGCTACGACGCCCTGGGCAGGCGCATTGCGAAAACGGTCACCACCCGGCGCGGTACGGTGGAAACCCGCTTCCTGTGGCAGGGCTGGCGCCTGTTGCAAAGCCGGGAAGGGGAGCGCTGCGCCACTTATCTGTACGATCCGAACGAAAGCTGGAGCCCGCTGGCGCGAGTCGATCACCATGTCCAGGCGCAGGACGGGGAATGCTACTGGTTCACCACCGATCTGAACGGCGCGCCGCTGGAGGTCACCGACGGCGATGGCGCGGTGCGCTGGAGCGGGCAGTACGGCAGCTTTGGCGAAGTCAGCCACCAGACCGCGGAAAGCTGGGCGCTGCGCCAGGGAAAACCGACCATCAACCAGCCGCTGCGCTACGCCGGACAGTACGCCGACAGCGAAACCGGTCTGCACTACAACCTGTTCCGCTACTACGACCCGGGCGTGGGGCGCTTTACCACTCAGGATCCGATAGGGTTGCAGGGTGGGCTGAACCTGTATCAGTATGCGCCGAA
>NZ_JAZHEE010000169.1:0-519 GCF_036620675.1 Rosenbergiella sp. YN46 | reverse complement strand
TTTAAAACATCATCAATAGTATATGTTTTGTTTGAGTATGCGTTTGGGTTATCTTTCGCATTTCTATGATTTTTAACAGAAACCATGGCCAAATTTTCTGCAGAAACATTGTATTTTCTTTTGTATGATTTAGTAAAAAGGGTAGCCCAAAAAATTGGATGTTTGTATTCCCCTCTTGATTTATCCCATTCTAAAATTTGCCCAGGAGAATCATATCTGTCACCACCAACTACTAATGCTACATTTCCCAATCCAGAAGCTATGTAGGAATACGCAGATACTATCGCATTTGTTCCAGAACTACATAGATTTTCTACGGTATGTGAAATTTTGGGGGCTATGCCTGAGAGTTCAGAAAGAATAGCTGATAGATATTTTGTATTCTCATTTGTAGATACTAATACAACATCAATATCTTTTTGAGACAAATTTGGTGTTTGATCAAAAAGTGATTTTGTTGCAGATAGTAATGATGATTCTATTGTAATGTCATCACGAGAAAATTTTGTATTACCAAAA
>NZ_JAZHEE010000168.1:0-524 GCF_036620675.1 Rosenbergiella sp. YN46 | reverse complement strand
ATACTTGATCACTTTGCTTGTTATGGCAAGAGTGGTTGGTTCAGACTCTCCAGAAGTAGGGTTTGCACTTCATATCGCAGTTGCCACCATCATAGGAATTGTTACTGGCGTTTTCCTACATAGAATAATCAAATTCAACATCTCAAAGATCAAAAACGGCTTGGTTTATGGCATCCTCGCTGGAGTTGTTGTCTTTGCAGTATTTTCGATTCCAGTATCACAAGTATTTCTTGGCCCAAACATGGCTAAGATTCTTGCAGAATTAGATCCTGGAATGACATTCATAGAAGCATCCGAAGTAGTAAACCAAAACTTTGTGCTCGGTTTGATTGATTCCTTGTTTATGCATCTTATCTGGGGAATAACTGTTGGTGTTTTATCATCTCTTTTGACAAGAAAAATTGGTGCAAACTATAGATGTCATATTTGTGATATTGAATTTTCAAAAATGTCTACCTATGAAAAACACGCCGAAAACATCCATGAAAATCCCTCACCATCAATAAAACGGATACTGATCTTAG
>NZ_JAZHEE010000167.1:0-524 GCF_036620675.1 Rosenbergiella sp. YN46 | reverse complement strand
TGGTGATCGACTTTTTCTTCAGGTCGATCACCCCCACTTTCGTGCTGTACCACCACACCTCGTAGCTGCCGTCTTCCTGCATCTCCTTCAGCCCGACCCGTTCTCCCCTGAACGCCTTGCCTGCGCTCAGGCTTACCCCTTTCACGCTCAGCTTTCCGCTGATATCCACTTTCCTGACCATCACGCCCTCGTCGTATTCCGGCGGCGTTGTGTTGCCGCTGTACTGCCGCGCAGACGGCTTATACCGCGAGCCCGGTACCGCCATTTCCAGCGCCTCATGCGGGCGTTCGAGGTTATAGACCGTCCGCCAGTGGTCGAAGGCACGCTGCAGTTCGCCCTCGTTCGCGAACCACTTCCCCTGCAGCACTTCCGTCTTCAGGCTGCGGTGAAAACGTTCCAGCTTGCCCTGCGTCTGCGGATGATACGGCCGGGAGTGTCCCACCCGGATACCATGGCGCATCAGCCACAGCTCCAGCGCCGTCCAGGTGCCGGTGGTGTCTCCCCACGGGGAGCCGTTGTCCATT
>NZ_JAZHEE010000165.1:0-529 GCF_036620675.1 Rosenbergiella sp. YN46 | reverse complement strand
AGTGGATTATGTATTAGGTTTAAGCGTATGTCATTTCCTAGTAACTTAAGATACAAAATGGGACAAAGGTGGTGTTCTTTATGTGCATTATTCTTCTCCACATCAGAGATAATGTGTCCGTGTTGCAAAACAAGACTAAGGTCAAAAGCTAGGAGTAAGAAAAAGAATTTGATATCAATCTCTAGTAGGAACCTAATGATGCTGTCCCATGAATAGAAATTACATCAGGATCTTTTGATATTTTGTAAACTGTATCCAGATCAGTCAGGCACTCTACCTTAAGAACGTCTTCGCAATCAGGGATACCATGTTGTTTTCTGACATATGTGGTTGAAATACAAGCAAAGTAATTGTCAAGTTCTAGTTGCTTTTTTTCAAGATCTGTTCCTGGACGATAACATATTCGTAACTCTACTTTTAGGGTAGTATCAGTAAATTTTCTTTGAAGGTTCATTATTTGAAGACCTAGTGATACATCCACCTTGCCCAGATTCTCTCCTAACTCGGTCACAAATTCATCGTATTGTTT
>NZ_JAZHEE010000164.1:0-529 GCF_036620675.1 Rosenbergiella sp. YN46 | reverse complement strand
ACAAAAATCAAACTGGCAACCACTGAGTGGGCTGCATCTAGCGTATTATCAATACCAATTCACCCCAAAGTCACCTCAAAAAATTTACAATTCATAGCAAAAAATCTAAGGCAGGCCTTATGAAAACCCTAGAAAAACTGCTAGGAGGAATATGCAAAGCTATCCTTCCTATCAAAGAGGAGGTGTTTTATGGGAACCCAAACTCATCAATCGCAATCTGCACCTTGTCAAGCATTGATTTGCTCAGAAGGCTATCCCAGCCTAAATTTTTACAAAGTGTAGCAATAGTTGGTAGACTACTATCAGAAAACAAAGGAATAGACTCGTTGATTCAATATGTCAATGCTAACCCAAAAATTAAAACAATTGTTCTTTGTGGAAAAGAGGTTTGGGGACATAAATCTGGGCATTCGTTACTTGAATTACACAAAAATGGAATTGATGAAAACCAAAAGCATAACACAAATACTGACACAGGTTCATTGAAAGATTCTTTAACAATTAATGAATCAGTTAGCTTGAGTAAAAG
>NZ_JAZHEE010000163.1:0-530 GCF_036620675.1 Rosenbergiella sp. YN46 | reverse complement strand
GTAGCGAACGACAACCGGTTTCAGCACACTTTCCCAGTCATCGGCAGAGTGGACGTTGCCGGGACGCAGGGAGCTCCGTTCCAGGTCGCCGAACTGGTTGAACAGGAACAGGGGATGGTAGCAAGTGCATCCGAAGTGTCCGTTGTAGGCCGTTCCTTCCTGGTCGCCGTGGGTCGGGCTGACGCTTGAGTCCATGTCGAGAATGATCTCTGTCGGCGGGTGGCGGTCATGAACCCGCTCGATCCACACCCCGTTCATGTCGGCCAAGGCTTCAACGTTCGCGTCGGTGGCCAGAACCTCCGTCTCGAAGCGCCCCATCTGGCTGGCAGATGCCGCCCGCCCCTTGATGGCATGACCGCCAACAATCCAACGCATGGCGGGATCACGGCCCAAACGGTCGGCGTCGTTCACGTCGTCGTAGCCGCCAAGGCGTCCGAAAACGGACTGGCGAAACTGCCCGGCAAGACCGTGGCGAGCATTCTTCCCACGGCGGGTGTCGGTGAGCACGTCCCCGGCCATGTCGGTCAGCC
>NZ_JAZHEE010000162.1:0-532 GCF_036620675.1 Rosenbergiella sp. YN46 | reverse complement strand
ATCAATAGCAATTGTCTAGTTGTGACTTTAATTTCTTGCGTCATGTTTATCCTTTTTAACTCGAATCTCTGACAGTCTCATTTAAACTTTCATTATAATGTTTAATCGGTAAAGTTTTCAACATCATTATTTCTTTTCTGCTTCATTCATAATAGATTTGATGTTTGAATCATTGAGTGAATTGAATGAAATTGTAGATACTCTAAATTGCAAACCACAAAGTTTTCCTAAAGACATTGAAGTATCACTGAACTGTATGATAGGAATTTTTGCTTTTTTTGCATCTGACTGAATTTTTTCAGAAATGTTTTGTCGAACTGACTTTGAAAGAACAACTAATTTTGAATTTTTTAGTGAAGTTAAAACTTGCCTAGAGCCTACAGTACATTTGTTTCCCTTAATTGCATCTTTTAGTGCTTTTTCAAGTAATTTGCTCATTATTCACCGTATAGTCGTTCGTAATTGAGGCCCTTATTAGCTTTAATGATGTGTAAATTCTTGTGTATTAATAACCCTGACAATAATAATTTGA
>NZ_JAZHEE010000161.1:0-535 GCF_036620675.1 Rosenbergiella sp. YN46 | reverse complement strand
CAGAGCCATCATGTTGATTCACACTTTATCAGTAGTTTTTTACTTTTTTACCTTTCTGAATTGAAAAAAACAATTTGCGAGTAAATTTTGTATAATGCCTAAAGTATACACTAAAACTACAAGGCTTGTTTAGATATGACAAATGATCCTCACGCAAGAAGACTTTTGTGGTTTGTTTTTGCTGGTTCACGAGGAGGATTAAATCGACTTAGAATTATTACTGCTCTAAAAGAAAAACCACAAAATACAAACCAGCTTGCGATTGAGTTGAGTTTGGATTTCAAAGCTATTCAACATTATATCAATGTCCTTGAAAAAAATAATCTTATTTCAAAGGAAGGAGAAAAATATGGAATCACTTTTTTCATTTCAACATTTTTAGAAGTCAATATGAAGACATTTGATGAAATTGCTAACAAATTGGAAAAAAGTAAATAAACAGAGGAAAAGTGGAGTCAACTAAATGGAGCCAACGTCAGCAATTCTATCTGCTGTTTCGATTGCAAACATTGTAGTTTTAGGCATATTGATATAT
>NZ_JAZHEE010000160.1:0-536 GCF_036620675.1 Rosenbergiella sp. YN46 | reverse complement strand
ATCATACAATACTGGCAAGGAGTGACCCAGACACAAAAAGACATTTCCTTTCAATACAAAATCCTTGCTGTAAATCAAAACACTGGAATTGCACACTTTGCAGCATCATTTTTGCGTAACCAAAATATACAGATCAAGCTTGATGGAATTTTTTTGGTAAAGCTAAATTCACAAAACAAGTGCACAAGGTTTGAGGAGTGGTGGCAAAGCCAAAAAAACTAGAGAAAAATTAATTTTATTTACATTAGATACGAACTGTAAATTCAAAATACTTATCTCACCAACACTAAATGATTACATTGAATAGTTATCCTCTTGCTCTCCTTCCGATATTTCTCCTACTAAATAATGCAGTATTTGCTGTAGTCTATGATGATACCACCATACAAAATGCACAGCTTGTTTCCCAAGATGAAGGCAAGGTAACTGTAGCTCAACAAGTAATGATAATGGCTGACCTCTCAAATGGTCAAGACCGAGATCAAAAATTTGCTTACATTATCCAAATTCGAGATGAAAATAGCGTGGTGATATCA
>NZ_JAZHEE010000159.1:0-536 GCF_036620675.1 Rosenbergiella sp. YN46 | reverse complement strand
TGAAGAATACAAAAAAGGAGATTTGTCAACAGACTTTTTGAAACGATATGGAATTTTAGATAGATTGACAGCCGATATCAAAGCAGACAAGGAAACAAACAAAGATGCTGCTTTGGCTGCAGCCGTTATTCATTCGGAATACTTTAAAAGCAGAGTAAAGTCCACAACCGAAAATAGCACACGTTGGAAGAGCCAACTCGATTGAAGCAATGGAATACAAAATAGAAGACATTGAGGGAACATTCAATGGAGAAATTATAGAAAACTCAGGTAATTCAGAATATGTAATTAAAATAAACGACAGAGAACAAAATTTGAAAATTTTAAACATGGATACTCGTGGAATAGAATTTATTTTAGATCAAAAATATCACCAGGTCAAATATCTTGAAAGTACTACATCTAAGATGAATCTTGTTGTAGATGGAATTCCAATGACTTTGAATCTACACGCAAATCTCGATGAAATTGGTTACAAACTCTCTGGAGGAGCAGAAGTCAGTGATTCACAACTTACACTAAGAAGCCAAATCCCA
>NZ_JAZHEE010000158.1:0-537 GCF_036620675.1 Rosenbergiella sp. YN46 | reverse complement strand
CTGGAAGAAAAACTAACCTGTGAGTTAGGAATATCGGAAGAGAAACTCATCAAAGCACTAAAAGAGAGGGCTGATAATCTTGATGAGTTGATGGTTGAGACTCAAAAGTTAAGGAAAGAATACAACAAAGAAGTTTTTGACATTGACTGATCGCAGAATTATATAGTATCCTAGAATGTAAAAAAAAACATTTGAAAAATGAAGACGTGTTTTATCTATTTATGGTTAAAGAGATTAAGACAAGGTATGTGTACGGTAAGCGAGCAGTACAAACTAGAGCAGGAAAACAAAAGACTGAAAGAAAAAGCAGACATGTATGATCAAGTCAACATTAATCAACTGTCGATGATTGATGACTTGGATGATTTGGTAAAAGAAAACAGAAAACTAAAAGAGGAACTAGATACAAAGGAGAGTAAGGAATGACATTTGAAGATTCTTATGCCAAAGTAAAGGAAATAGGAGACTCACAAAAAGACGGAACAAAATGTCCAACATGCAACGGAACAGGGAAGGTGCCAAATCGGAAACGAGAGG
>NZ_JAZHEE010000157.1:0-537 GCF_036620675.1 Rosenbergiella sp. YN46 | reverse complement strand
ATGGAATTCGTTTGGATTTCTCATGTGGCAGAAGTTACTGAATATAGAATTGCACAAATTGTTGACAATGGACAAGTAGTACAAATATCACTTGTGGAAAATGTTCAAACCGAGCCCATTTCACAAAAACAGTTGATCATGGAATCAGTATCAAAAAAACTAGATGATGAGACAAAAAAGCAGGTATTTCCTCTACTTGACGCAATCCTGCAGGCACAGCCAACAATCAAAATCAAGAGCTACCAACAGACTTCGATTACCATCAATATGCCAAAAAACAGGTATGAAAGGATGGGTCGACCTCAAGTTGGTGAAAAACTTGAAGTGAATTTGAGAAAAATGGGTTAATAACTAAAAATGATTGTATCCGTTAATTAGCTTCATTACTTCTAACAAATTATTATCTTGAATTTTTTAAACTCCACTAACAGGATGCGTTAGTTATTGAAAAATACTAGTTTAATTCAAAAATGTGAACTTTGTAAAAAAGAGTTAGGATTTAATGATCAAACTATCAGGCATGAGAAAATGTGGTAT
>NZ_JAZHEE010000156.1:0-539 GCF_036620675.1 Rosenbergiella sp. YN46 | reverse complement strand
GTGTTGGGGCTCATAACATGATGCTAAAGGCTATTGGATACGATTCAAAAAAAATCGAAGAATTATACAAAGACTACCAATCATCAAGTCTTTCTGAAAAAGAAAAGGCAGTACTTGATTTTTCATTGAAGATAACAAACGAATCCTACAAAATTACTGAAAAAGATCATGAGAATCTTAGGAAACACGGGATGACTGATCAGCAAATTTTAGAAGTAATTTCAGTAGCAAGCTTCTTTAACTTTATCAATCGGTTCGTTGATGCACTTGGTACAGACCTGGAGATAGTTTAATGGAAAAAATTCCTAATTACATTTGATACGAACTGTTAGGTGTAATTGCGCCCAAAATAATTCTCATGCAAGTGATCAAGTCTCTAAGGATTCGATGTTTACAGTTTTAGTATAATGAATTTTCCAAATTTGGAAACTCCTGTAATATGATTATATGAACTAATTATCATTTAATCATCCTTAAGTAAAGTAAGAAGAGCAGAAGCAGTAATGGGCAAATGGAATTTAGTAAACAGAATACTAGCG
>NZ_JAZHEE010000155.1:0-541 GCF_036620675.1 Rosenbergiella sp. YN46 | reverse complement strand
CTGCAAGAACGTTGCCAAGAAGTATGTACGAGCCAGAACAATTTCCAGGTTTGATACATAGGATGTTAGATCCGAAAACCGTAATTCTGATTTTTTCTTCTGGCAAATTAGTATGTACAGGTGGTAAAACCGAAAAGGATGTGTATCGTTCTGTAAACCAACTTCATAATCTACTTGAGGAAAAGAACCTCATGATTTATGACTAGGGAATATTTTTTACGAGTGACTTACATTTCATTAAAACTGTTAACATTTGATACGAACTGTTAATCCTGAAAATTCCTAATTCTTAGCTGAAATAAATGTCGTAATTAGGCATTTACTTAGATTTAAGATTGTCATTATTGACATTTATTAAATTCTGAAAATTCTTAGATTTGATTATTCTAATTTTTCAAAGGAATTGTTAAAACTATTTGGGTTGACTTTGAGGTGGGATTCCACAATTGTTTTTGAAAAATTGTGTACTGTCATCAAATGTTTTGGAATATCATCACATTTTCTTTTACAGGTTCTACACAAGTACTTCATATCTTATTCC
>NZ_JAZHEE010000154.1:0-541 GCF_036620675.1 Rosenbergiella sp. YN46 | reverse complement strand
TAATCAAACAGTTAACCGAAGCGGCGCTATCTGCTGAACTTGATTCCCATCTGGCCCAGGATGTGGAAGCCAACCGTAAAAACGGCTCCGGCAAAAAGACCATTAAAGCTCCGACCGGCAGCTTCGAACTGGCGACTCCGCGCGATCGTAACGGCACTTTTGAACCACAACTGGTGAAGAAGAATCAGACCACGCTGTCCGACGAGATAGAACGTAAGATCATTCGCCTGTTCGCACTGGGCATGAGCTACCAGGACATCAGCCGGGAAATTGAAGATTTATATGCCTTCAGCGTTTCCGCCGCCACCATCAGTGCGGTCACCGATAAAGTCATCCCTGAGCTAAAACAGTGGCAGCAGCGCCCGCTGGAGAAGGTTTACCCCTTCGTCTGGCTGGACGCCATTCACTATAAAATCCGTGAGGATGGTCGCTACCAGAGCAAGGCGGTTTATACCGTGCTGGCACTGAACCTGGAAGGCAAAAAAGAAGTCCTGGGGCTGTATCTGTCGGAAAGCGAAGGGGCGAACTTCTGGCTGTCGGT
>NZ_JAZHEE010000153.1:0-543 GCF_036620675.1 Rosenbergiella sp. YN46 | reverse complement strand
CTCATCCCTTTCCACCTTTTCCACTCCCTCCCCAACCCCCATATCCCTTACCCCCCCCTCCTCAATCCCCTCATCCCCACCCCCCTCCTCCCCTTCTTCCACCCCCTACTCTTCCCCCCCATCATCACCACTTTTAACCCTTTTCTCAACACTCCCACCACCCTCTTTACCTTACCCATCTACACTCTCCTCATTAACCCTCACCCCCTCCATCCCCTCCCCATCATCACCCACCCTCATAACCCCCCCTACCCCCCCCCCCATCTCCTCCATCCTCTCCCCCACCAAAACAACCCTCACTCGAAAACCCTCCCCTCCCACCATCACAAACCCCATCCCCCCTCTAACCATACCATCCTATTATCCCGGATAAACATCCCCCTCCCTCACCTTCCCACCTATCCTTATCCCCCTCTCTCCCCCCTCCTCCCACCCCACTCACACCCCCAACCCCTCCCTCTCCTTAATCCCAACCCCCTCTATCCCATTATCACCACACATAATCTCCTTCTTCAACATAAACCCCCTCATCCCTCCCCTAAC
>NZ_JAZHEE010000152.1:0-543 GCF_036620675.1 Rosenbergiella sp. YN46 | reverse complement strand
TCTTTAGCCCGAATTTTATTTTTTGCTGATAATCAATTTTTCCCTTTTTGCGTCTTTAGACCTGTCATGACCCTGAAAATGCTAATATCTTTCCCCGACCTCTTATTTATAAAAAATTTAAAATTACTATTATTTTCTTAATAGCGTATCCAAATAGTTAGTATTGTTACTATTATAATTATAGCGGTTATGATTTTTTCATAACGGAAAAAAATTGATGCGACAGGATAAAAAAATATGATATAAGGATCTTTTAGCTTACATCTGCAAAACAAAATACATGTCAATATTAGTAGAAAAACAAATTCAAGTTAATCGTATTCTTACATTGAATTCAAATCAAGCTCGTGCAATTGAAGATACTGCGAGGGCGGCAATTATAAAAATTCTATACAAAAAAGCACTTTCTGCTGAACAAATTAGAAACAAACTTCGTAAAGCTGGATACAAAAAAGCGTTAACCACAATTCGTCATCATCTTGAAATTCTCAAAAAAACTGGTTTGATTGAAATTGTGAGGATGGAAGAAACACGTGGTGCAGT
>NZ_JAZHEE010000151.1:0-544 GCF_036620675.1 Rosenbergiella sp. YN46 | reverse complement strand
GCACGAGGAAAATGGAAGTCTACTTGATGAACAACAGGAAATTATTGATGGAGTCAAAGAACTAGAAAAAGAAAAGGAACTTGCAGACAAGGAACTTGTTGCAATGAGAGAAAAGGAACAGGAGCTAATCTCAACCTCTGGAACTTCTGTGTCAAAGATAAAAGAGTTTGATACACAACTAAAGGAGCTCAATGAAAAGGATCGCTCTCTAACAAAGGAAACAAACGGAATAGACCGTCAGTCTGATGTAATCACTGGAGACTTGAAGGAACTCTACCAACAACAGGCTGAAACACAAAAAATCATAGATACATTCAGTTCTGTTGGACCACTTGAAACATTTGATGTAAATGAACTGTTGAAGGGTCTTTACAATGAACAACGCCATCTTACCGAACTCAACGCAAAGGCACCTGTAATCTATCCAGAAATTGCTGAGGGTTATCGTTCCATGTCAGCCCGAAAGAACTCCCTGGAAGAGGAGAGAATCTTTATTGTCAAATTCATGGATTCCATAGAAAAGCAAAAACGTCAAACATTCCTT
>NZ_JAZHEE010000150.1:0-545 GCF_036620675.1 Rosenbergiella sp. YN46 | reverse complement strand
ATACGGGGTGGATGTTTGGTTCCCCATTTTTGTCGATCGTCCCCAGTTGTAGATTGAGTTTGCTGTTTGAAAGAAAATCTGTAACCTGTTGTTCCGTTAATTGAGAGCCAAATCCTGGACTCGCGTGAACAATTTTCATTGTTCCGTATAGAAAATTCCCTAAAATAGAGTATTGTAACGAATACTTTTTTTATAATTAGTATTTTAACAATAAATATCATGATGACAGAACCTCCAAAGTCAGGTGGTGGGGATGAGATATGTCCCATTTGCAATAAACCAAAAAGCCAACACAAGCCTGAAGAAATTCTGGAGTGTTCTAAAAAAATTCGTGATTTCTATGATGCGAAAGAGGACAGGGGTGAAAAGTAACTCATGCTTCTAACAAGGACAATTGTCCAGAGGCACTCAAACCCCATTGCTTGGCAATCTTACTTTGTGACATCTTGATTTCAAACTCAACTGTATCCAAGATAAAGTCACCTGTTAGTGGCATTTCAGAGTTTAGAGATATCTTAAATGTGTGAATGTTTTCTTGATCATCC
>NZ_JAZHEE010000149.1:0-546 GCF_036620675.1 Rosenbergiella sp. YN46 | reverse complement strand
CTAAACAATTTGAACTCCACGATGGAGTAGATGAGGTTGAGATATTTGGTACTAGCATTAATGGGCAAATCATTGAACAAAATACTAAATCACTTTTTGATAATGACGGAATTAATTCCCAACAATCAGAACAAGAACTAGATGAAAATGAAGAATTGGTAAATCAGATGGAACAGCTAAAAGTAGAAAATTTGGAATTGAAGAATGAAAATGAAGAATTATCAAACAAAATCTTTGATCTTGAAAATTTGCTAGACGCAATGAAAAATAAAATTAGTGATCTAAATGCAATAATCATGGAACAAATCAAAGTGATTTACACTTGGATTAAATTCTAACAATAATTTAGAATTTTCAACCTAATTTTTGTAGAGTTATTTTTCATCTTCATATAGCCAGCATTTAACATAGCCTGAATTAGTTTTAAAATTAGGAGGATCTTTTTTGCATTTTTCCATCGCCATAGGACATCTGGCTATAAATCTACATTCAGAATTTGGCTCGAGTAAACTCGGAGGCACTCCTTTGATGTATTTGGGTTTATCC
>NZ_JAZHEE010000148.1:0-550 GCF_036620675.1 Rosenbergiella sp. YN46 | reverse complement strand
TACCGCTTCCATAGTAGAAACATAATTTAGATATCTTGGCTTTCCTTCAGATGAATCATGGATATAGGATGTTGCAACCTTGATTATAGAATGCAATCCAACATACAAACCAAGACGTAGTCCAATAGCTGCAAGAATTGGAGGTATTAGAGTTAGTAGAGCTGGAATCATTGGTACTACCTTTTCTATTGCATAAGAAGGATCAGTTGGAGGAGTTACAAATGGTAATGTAAACAATGTTGGAATATTCTGTATACCAAAATCATTTCCATCAAAGAATGCTATTGCAGCAAAACCAAACATAATGTTTGAAAAAAATGCACCGAAGAGAAGAATTTTTGTAATTTGCCAGATTACAAATTGTGGAGAACTTAGTTTGAAATCTCTAAAGTTTGGTATGTTCTTTGCAATTGAATCTATACTACCTCTACTAAGAAATGAAATTGCAGTGTTAACGCCATACCAGAAAATTGAGGAGCGAGCAACTATATTCACTCGAACCAGTGCTATTGCACAAAGAAGAATGGCTGATACAACCGAATAATATAAT
>NZ_JAZHEE010000147.1:0-551 GCF_036620675.1 Rosenbergiella sp. YN46 | reverse complement strand
TAATGCCAGTCAGTTAAGCAACTGACTGGCTGTTTTTCTCCGGGCCCTGCTGTATTTCTGGGGCCTCTCTTTTACCACCCTCGGGAAGGCCCTTTCCCTTCTTGTTGGCAACTTCACCAACTGCCCCATACTTTCAAGATCACGCATTAACTCCGGGATACGGCCCGGTGACGCTCCCTGTAGTGTCATCAGCATCCGCATCACCATCCCGCATGATTCTGAGAAGCTCAACTGATTCGGCCAGTAGCCCTTCAGCCCTGCCGCCATTTTTATCATCTGATAACGCACCAGGTTATAAGCCAGTAGTACGCCCCACAGCTCCTGCTCTACCAGCTCCGGTTTTTTACTCCGTAGCGTCAGCCTGCTCAGCTGCATCGTCTGTTTTATCTCCCGGTAACCCAGTTCGATTTCCCACCGGTGACTGTACAGGTCTGCCATCTCGCCTCCCGGGAATCGCATACCATCCGTCATTGACGTCAACAGATGACAGACTTTCCCCTTCCGGGTCACCGTCAGAAGTCGGGCTGTCATTTCCTCTCCCAGTTCCGGCC
>NZ_JAZHEE010000146.1:0-554 GCF_036620675.1 Rosenbergiella sp. YN46 | reverse complement strand
CGTTACCTGAACGGTAAGGTGACCCGGGTGGCGGTCAGCGCGGTGGAGCTGGGCGGTACCCGCTATGCGGAGTACCGGCTGACGATGGAGCCGGACCTGTGGCCGATGAAGCGCGACCGTAACCTGCGCATCTTCCAGGGCCAGACGGTGCCGCAGATAGTGAAGACGCTGCTGGGTGAAAACCAGGTGAACGTGGAAGACCGGCTGACGGGCAGCTACCGCCCCTGGGAGTACTGCGTGCAGTACCAGGAGAGCAGCCTGGCGTTTATCAGCCGCCTGATGGAGCTGGAGGGTATTGCCTACCACTTCGTCCACGAGGCGGACAAACACACCCTGGTGCTGACCGATGCCCCCCAGCAGCACCAGCCGTTCAGCGGTTACGAAAGCATTCCCTATCATGTGACCCCTTCCGGCGGCAGCACCGATGAAGAGGGCATCAGCCAGTGGGCGCTGGAAGACAGCGTGACGCCGGGCATCGTAAGCCTGGACGACTACGACTTCCGCAAGCCCAACGCCTGGCTGTTCCAGGCGCGGCAGAACCCGGCGTCGCCGAC
>NZ_JAZHEE010000145.1:0-555 GCF_036620675.1 Rosenbergiella sp. YN46 | reverse complement strand
TGACACGAATTATTAACGAGCCTTTCATACCTAGAAACGGTTTGGGCCTAGTCAGTCTCAAATTTTATTTCGTTTTCATTAATTTCTAAAATTTTTACTTCCTTATTTTTCAAAAAATCCTCTATAGAACCATTCCATTTCTTAACATTCACATACTTTGGCTTTTGGTTTGACCTAGAAACTGTACCTTTTTCATAATCAATATACCAGTATTCAACTCCGTCAGTGTCAGCTTTTGTCTTGATACACATTTTTGCTGTCATGAAATGGGATCATTAGATCCTATTTCCACCTACCCTTTTACGAAGGCAAAGATTACTTGTATTCGTTTACCTGCTCTTTAGATAATGTCATGATCATTCTCAGAGGATTTATCAGATCGTCGATTATTTCATAAAGTATGCCTTCACCGTTCTCCAACTCAATGACTAATTTGTCACCTGGTTTGGTAGTCAACAAATTATATCTACCAGTGGTTTTTACATGTTCTACTCCTTCAGGTAGTATCTCATACATTTTGAGTAGCTTTGTGTCTTTTCTTAAAGGCGTCATCAT
>NZ_JAZHEE010000144.1:0-556 GCF_036620675.1 Rosenbergiella sp. YN46 | reverse complement strand
CATGAAAAATTCTTAATGGCAAATCTGTTGTTTGCCTTAGAAATTCTAGAAATCCCCTATAACCACAGACACTAACAATATCGATTGGATCAGAAAAAAATGAGGTAACACCACATAAAAGAGATTTTTTTATCATTTCTGATGGTAAAACGAATTGATCTATGTGTATATGTGCATCAGCGAAACCTGGAGAAACAAATTTTTCTTCTAAATCAATTACTGTAGTTTTTGGACCAGTCGAATGTGTTGCATCAGGACCAACAAAAGCAATTCTATCATTTAGTATAGCAATCTGAGTTTGTGGAATAATTTCTCTTGTGTATACATTAACTAATTTACAATTTTTAAAAATCATATCAGCTTTTTTTTCTCCCATTGCAACTGCATTCAATGATGAAATAGAAGAAGAGAGAGTAGAAGTCACAAATTTCAATTACGTAAATCGGCCTATTATAGATTCAATACTTAAATTATCGATAAATTGGATAGCCTGTTATGATCTATCCAAAGGAGATCAGACGATTCTGTCCAAAGTGCAATACTCACACAGTACAAA
>NZ_JAZHEE010000143.1:0-560 GCF_036620675.1 Rosenbergiella sp. YN46 | reverse complement strand
TCAGACAGCGATGCTGATTCAGATAGTGATTCTGACTCCGACAGCGACTCCGATTCGGACAGCGATTCTGACTCCGACAGTGATTCCGACTCAGACAGCGATTCGGATTCGGACAGCGATGCAGACTCAGATAGTGATTCCGACTCTGACAGCGATGCTGATTCAGATAGCGACTCCGACTCAGACAGCGATGCTGATTCAGATAGTGATTCTGACTCCGACAGCGACTCCGATTCGGACAGCGATTCTGACTCCGATAGCGACTCGGACTCTGACAGCGACTCCGATTCAGATAGTGATTCTGACTCCGACAGCGACTCCGATTCAGACAGTGATTCCGACTCTGACAGCGACTCGGATTCGGACAGCGACTCCGATTCAGACAGCGATGCTGATTCAGATAGTGATTCTGACTCAGACAGCGATTCCGACTCTGACAGCGACTCGGATTCGGACAGCGACTCGGATTCAGACAGTGATTCCGACTCTGACAGCGACTCGGATTCGGACAGCGATGCTGATTCAGATAGCGATTCCGACTCTGACAGCGACTCGGATTC
>NZ_JAZHEE010000142.1:0-561 GCF_036620675.1 Rosenbergiella sp. YN46 | reverse complement strand
ATGCGATGGAGGCATCGGTTCCTGACAAACTTTCTATTGAATCTTGAAGATTTATCCGACCTTCTACAAGAAAATTTGAATCAAATCCATATTCGAACTGGGGAAAATTTTCATTGAAATAAGACCTGATCATGTCTAGCAAGCCAAAAAATATCAAACTCATGGACTAGATTGACTTCTTTTTATCCACATAAAAGAAGAAGCAGTCAAGCTTGATTGAGTTATCGATATTATTATTATTTGAAAATTTGAAATTGAACTAGAAGAAAGATAATTTATGGATCTAATTCTTTCTGACATCCACGCAGATATCCGAGCACTAGAAACAATTCTTGATGTAGTAACTCATACTACATTCAAGGAAGAATATGGTGAGTTTTCAAGAATTATTAATCTGGGGGATATTCTTGAAAGAGGAACACATCCAAAAGAAGTTCTTGAAAAACTGCTGATTATTTCAAAAACTCATTCATTAGAATCTGTTGTTGGAAATCATGATGAAGCATTTTTGTATAAACGACTAGTAAGTGGCAGTTCAATTGAAATCTTAATGATACATTA
>NZ_JAZHEE010000141.1:0-563 GCF_036620675.1 Rosenbergiella sp. YN46 | reverse complement strand
AATTTGGGTGCCAACGATCCTGTCATTCCAATTCACTATGCCGATAGTTTTGTTTCAACAATTCAGGATTGTCGATTTTTTAGAATGGATGGATGTGGCCATACACCATATGTTGATGATCCAGAATCGTTCGCTAGAGTAGTAATAGAATTCTTGGGGGAATAGCCAACCGAAGTCTATATATACCACTCATTCCCTATCATTACCTATGAATGGTAATAATTACCAATACGACCCCACAGAAATGTTCAAGGAATGGATCAAAAAAAGTGGTAAAGCTCAAACAGAATTTATGAAAAACTTTGGAGTCTTTATGGGAAATAGAGTCCAGGAGTTCAATCCAGTTGAGGCACTAAAGGAGATCACCGATAAGGCTACTGAAACTCAAACAAATGTAATGAAAAATTTTGCAAACTTCCAAGCAAAGGGAATGGACACTCTTTTCGACATGGGTCAAATCATGCCCAATTTCATGAATTGGGGAACTTACAAAACATCCGTTGGAACCAACGGAAGAATTTCGATTCCAGAGGCTGAAAGAGATGCCTTAGGATTAAGGGAAG
>NZ_JAZHEE010000140.1:0-569 GCF_036620675.1 Rosenbergiella sp. YN46 | reverse complement strand
TCTGGTGAAAAAGGCCTTGGAGGGATTAGAAGATACATGCAAAGTGAAAAATGGTTATCATATCGGTGAGGAATTTACAAAGGCAGGATGGACTTTTTTTAATGTTAAACTAAGCTCAGAAATGTTCTCCATAATAGAAAAATCAGGCATGATGAAAGGTGCACTGGGTTATAGAATAGCGGAACAATTCAAGAATTTTTTGGGTCATTACCTTGAATCAAAGGGGAGTGAGGTAAGAATAAAGACAATCGATTACTAGGAAATGGGAATTACTAACCTTTTTTTGAACCGTATCCCACGGAAAAACCAGTGAAGAACAAAAATCTCATTATAGCTATTGGAGTAATCGCAAGCCCAATTCTGTTTGCTTTAGTAGTATTCCCAGATTCATTCAGTTTAAGCTGGAATCAAGGACGAGGAGGATTCCTGTTCGCTCTAGCTTTCATCATAGCTGAACTAGTTGGACTAAAGCTCGGTATTACCAAAAAAAGAATTCTAGCTGTTATTCCTTTAGCCATTCTAGTCATTGTTTATCTCATTTCCCTGGAGTACGGACTACGAGAATACAT
>NZ_JAZHEE010000139.1:0-570 GCF_036620675.1 Rosenbergiella sp. YN46 | reverse complement strand
GTAAGCCTGCGAAGGTGTACTGTGAGGTATGCTGGAGGTATCAGAAGTGCGAATGCTGACATGAGTAACGATAAAGCAGGTGAAAAGCCCGCTCGCCGGAAGACCAAGGGTTCCTGTCCAACGTTAATCGGGGCAGGGTGAGTCGACCCCTAAGGCGAGGCCGAAAGGCGTAGTCGATGGGAAACGGGTTAATATTCCCGTACTTGGCGTTACTGCGATGGGGGAACGGAGAAGGCTATGTCATCCGGGCGACGGTCGTCCCGGTTTAAGCGTGTAGGCTGACTTTCCAGGCAAATCCGGAAAGTTAAGGCTGAGGCGTGATGACGAGGCACTAAGGTGCTGAAGTGACAAATGCCCTGCTTCCAGGAAAAGCCTCTAAGCTTCAGGTAACGCTGAATCGTACCCGAAACCGACACAGGTGGTCAGGTAGAGAATACCAAGGCGCTTGAGAGAACCCGGGTGAAGGAACTAGGCAAAATGGTGCCGTAACTTTGGGAGAAGGCACGCTGACATGTAGGTGAAGCCCCTGCGGGTGGAGCTGAAGTCAGTCGAAGATACCAGCTGGCTGCA
>NZ_JAZHEE010000138.1:0-571 GCF_036620675.1 Rosenbergiella sp. YN46 | reverse complement strand
ATTCTGTCAAAAAAATGAATGACTTGCACAGAAAATTTGATGTTCCACTAAAAGAAGGAATGGGACATTCAGAGGCTGAATCAAAAAGACTACTCGACAAAAAACCATGGGTGATGGTAGCACCAATGATGTCAAGTAAGAATTTCTTCATTAAGCATATGAAATCAAAATATGATGCTGTAACAATAGGATTTAGTGGATGGGCAAAATCATCCAGATTCAAATTTAGTAAGGGCTGTGATTACTCTATTCCATTAAGTGATCATTGTGATTTCAATGAACTCACAGAAATGGTAATTCAGTCTGGTGCTGAAAAAGTTTACACAATACATGGTTTCGTCCAAGAATTTGCTTCGCATTTGACAAAAATTGGAATTGACGCACAACCTTTGCGTGAAGATTCATTAGATGATTTTTTCTAATTAATTTAAATTTTTAAAAATTTTGAACAATTACAATTTAGGATTAAACAAGTATCTGAGTTTCTAATATGATCATCTAAGGAATGTCTACATTTGGCATTTTTGCATAACTTTCTTTCCTGCTCTCTTTTAACTACAGCTTGTGCTAT
>NZ_JAZHEE010000137.1:0-573 GCF_036620675.1 Rosenbergiella sp. YN46 | reverse complement strand
TGTTGCCGTATACCTCCGGCAATTTACATATCGGTCACTGGTTTGCCATGACGCCTTCCGACGCCCAAGCCCGTTATAAGAGCCGCAAGGGCTACAACGTGATGTTCCCCATTGGGTTCGATGCCTTTGGTCTGCCGGCGGAAAATGCGGCCATTGACCGCAATACTCACCCCAAAGAATGGACCTATAAAAATGTCGAACACATGCGCAAGCAGCTGCGCAGCATGGGCGCCATGTGGGATTGGTCGCGCGAGGCGATCTCTGCTGACCCCGAGTATTATCGTTGGACGCAGTGGTTCTTTCTTCAGCTGTTCAAGAACGACCTGGCCTACAAGAAGATGGCGCCCGTAGACTGGTGCCCCAAAGACCAGACGGTGCTGGCCCGCGAGCAAGTCATCGGAGAAGAGCGGGTGTGCGAACGTTGTGGAACGCCGGTAGTGAAGAAAGATCTCGAGCAGTGGTTCTTTCGCATCACCAAATACGCCGACGAGTTATTGGACTTTTCGGGCCTCGACTGGCCGGAGCCCGTGAAGCTGCTCCAGACCAACTGGATCGGCCGGAGCGAAGGGGCCG
>NZ_JAZHEE010000136.1:0-579 GCF_036620675.1 Rosenbergiella sp. YN46 | reverse complement strand
CCTTCATCGCCTCTGACTGCCAGGGCATCCACCGTGTACGCTTATTCGCTTAACCTCACAACCCGAAGATGTCTTCGCGTTGTGAGCTTGAGAGACCCATTAAACGGTCATTATGCGTCATACTTCAGCCTGCCTCTGCGTTGGCTGCCTTCGCTCACCCCGGTCACATAGTATGCTATGCTCCCGGCGATTCGCTCAGTTGCCCCCCTGATGCAGACTGAATTATTTAGCACTTCCGTTTATGGATTATCAATTTTCAGCTTGTTCCGGATTGTTAAAGAGCAAATATCTCAAACATGACTCGAAAGCCAGTTTTGAGATACATCGTGGAGACATCTTTCACCTGTCACCGAGCAAGTGGCGTCCCCTAGGGGATTCGAACCCCTGTTGCCGCCGTGAAAGGGCGGAGTCCTAACCGCTAGACGAAGGGGACACGAAAAGTGTCACGACTTCGTAGCCGTCTTGCTTCTTTATTTTCATCAGACAATCTGTGTGGACACTGCGAAATCTGTATCCAAAGGTAAGGAGGTGATCCAACCGCAGGTTCCCCTACGGTTACCTTGTTACGACTTCACCCCA
>NZ_JAZHEE010000135.1:0-585 GCF_036620675.1 Rosenbergiella sp. YN46 | reverse complement strand
ATAGTGGTTTTTCTCCTAACAGAAGCATAGGTTTAGGCATAAAAGTTGTATATGGTTGCAATCTGGTACCTAAACCACCAGCAAGAATTACCGCTTTCACGAAACTGTATTTGAAATTATGACTATTTATGTTACAGTATAGAGTTGTTCTCTTCCAAAATCAACTCAACTTAGTTTAGAAATCTTTTGAATAACTTCGTCAGGATTTTTTCCAAAAATCAAAATCATGGGCTCCTTTCCATAATCACCTTTATGATAAACAATGTCTGGCGGTTCAGATATTTCCTTAATAGCTTTTTTTATGCCCCAAGAGATTGATGAATTTTCTTTATTTTTAATGATGGATGGCTCTTTACTGCGATCGTAACTTGTAATGTTAAATCCTTTCTTTTTAAATTGCTTAAGAATTTTTTTATTATATTTTATGTTTAGAGCAGATCTAATTGTTTTAAATTTTTTATTCATTGCAATAATTGCTGATGCAACGTGTGTTGAACCTCCATATTCTAAATCTCCAGCAACAATAACAGATGTACCTGATTTGACAATTCTTCCTGAAACTCCCACAACATCTTTTATTGATAT
>NZ_JAZHEE010000134.1:0-586 GCF_036620675.1 Rosenbergiella sp. YN46 | reverse complement strand
TACGGCTAACGTAATATTTTGCTTCTTTCTTTTTTTCAAAACTAATCTATGAAATTTGAACTTATATGTGATATTAAGCCGATGACACTAATCTAAGAATTAACAATTTTCAGAGATATACTTTGACTCAAGCAAATTTATAGAATCAAATCCTTTGGATTAATCATTGCCTGAAGACGACGACAAAATTCTTCCCAAAGACTTTGATTCAGATTACAGTCTGCCTGGTCGCTTTGAGGAAGGTAATTCAGAGTATTTTGATGCAGAATCAGTAAAGTCTAAACCAAAAAACAGGGAAATTTTGGTAATTGCAGTAGTTTTTGTGATTGTTACATCTGGATTCTTTTCATACTATTTTATGAACCAAAATGAGATTGATTCACAGATAATTCAAAACGCCATCAATGTGGATCCTGAAAAAAAATTGGTAAGCCAGTATGGTGTAGGTAAATATGGAAGTGATCATGCGCATGCTGCAATTGTAGTTTTTGTGGATGGTGAGCAGCTAAACTTTGGCAAGCCGCAGTTTCAGCTTTCAAGTAGATACATCCACTTTGAGAATCATAATCCATACCTCATTCACAAG
>NZ_JAZHEE010000133.1:0-593 GCF_036620675.1 Rosenbergiella sp. YN46 | reverse complement strand
ATCGTTGCAAATCAACCACTTCAGCTTGCTGGTGCACTAGACATTGATTCATCAAACAAGGCTGCAAGATTCATTAGATTTTGTGATTGTTATAACATTCCAATAATTACTTTGGTGGATACCCCTGGATACATGCCGGGAACTAACCAAGAACACAATGGAATCATTCGTCATGGAAGCAAGTTACTGTTTTCATATTGTGAGGCAACCGTGCCAAAAATTACTCTTGTTATCGGCAAAGCATATGGTGGAGCATACATTGCAATGGCAAGCAAATATCTTAGAACTGATATTAATTACGCTTGGCCTACAGCAAAAATTGCTGTCCTAGGAGCAGAAGCTGCAGTCAAAATAATGAATAGAAAGGAACTTGCCAAGGCAAAAGACGCAGAAGCACTGAAGAAAGAATTGATTGATGATTTTACAGAAAAGTTCGAGAATCCATATGTTGCCGCATCTCATGGAAGTATAGATACTGTAATTGATCCTGCTGAAACGCGACCAATGTTAATCAAAGCTCTTGAAATGCTAACCAATAAACGCGAAAAACAATATCCACGAAAACACGGTAACATTAACCTATAAGAGAAATG
>NZ_JAZHEE010000132.1:0-597 GCF_036620675.1 Rosenbergiella sp. YN46 | reverse complement strand
GGAACCAGAGCCAATTAGAGAACCATTCCCAGGTCTTACTGAGGAAGAAAGACTAGAAAAACTAACCAAAGAAAATGAACAACTGTAATCAAAAAACTCTAAACTAGAATCTCAAGTTACTAGTTTAGAAATTCAAAAAAACTTTCTTCAAACCAAAGTAGTTGACTTGATAAAAAAACTAGAAGACTTGAATGAAGTTGTTCGCGAACAAATTAAAGTAATTATGAATCTTGTAACTATGCTCAAAGAAACTATCTTTGACGGAATCATTCCATCCCTAGTTAAAGTCTAGATCAAGCGTAATCTTGATCATAGCTACTCTATTTCTAATTGTTACGTCACTTACTCCCGCCTCCTCTGACAATTTCTTTTGACTTAATCGTTCTCCATTGATTACAGCAGAAAGATAAAGTGATGATGCAGCTAGTGCTACTGGATGCTTTCCAGAAGTAATTTCCTTTTCTTCGGCTCTTTTCAAAAAATCTATAGCATCTCGCTTTGTTTTTTCCTTTAAATTTAGATTGTTAGCGAGTTTTACAATAAATGATCCTGGGTCATACTGATCAAGTCTTAGATCTAATTTTCTAATCAGTGTAC
>NZ_JAZHEE010000131.1:0-600 GCF_036620675.1 Rosenbergiella sp. YN46 | reverse complement strand
GTTGAGGCGGGGGATTTGAGATGTGAGTTAAGGAAGGGGGTGGGTGGGGTTTAGGGGGAGTAATTGGGATTAAGGGTTGCAGTGTGGGTATTAGGGGGGGTGGTGGGAGGGAGTTAGGGGGTGGTTGTTGTGTGAGTAAGGTGAATGGATGAGGGTATTAGGGTGAGAGGGTTGGTGGTGAGTGAAAGTAGTTTAGAAGGGGAAGGTGTTGTTGATAGAGGGGGGATGGGTGAATGAGGGTTGGGGGGATTGTGGAATATTGGGGAGTGGTGGGTGGGGTAGGAGTGTGGAGGGTGTGTGAGTTGGAGTGTGGGTGGTGATGGTGTGAGAGGAGGTAGGGATGGTGGGGTAGGTGAGGGGTTAGGGGAGGTAGTAGGTAATTGGATGTGGGTTGATGTGATGGGATGAGGGGGGAAGGTGGGGGAGTTTGGTGTTTGGAGGTTATGGGGTATTAGGGAGGGTTTGGAGTGGTTATGGGGGTGGATGAGGGAGATGGGGAGAGATTATTAAGGGGTTGGGGGGTGGTGAGGAGAGAAGGAAGGTTGTGTGTGTTAGGGGTGGAGTTGGATGTGTTAGGCCTGCCGCCAGCGTTCAATCTGA
>NZ_JAZHEE010000130.1:0-602 GCF_036620675.1 Rosenbergiella sp. YN46 | reverse complement strand
GGATCAAATTTAGTGCAGCATCGGATGATGGTCTATCAGATGATCGCTGTGAACCCACCAAAGCGATAGGTATTGGATATCCAGCTAATGCAAAAGAAAGAAAAGCAGCAGTGTATTGCATTGTATCGGTTCCATGAGCAATAATTATTCCGTGATAATCAGAATTTACAAGTCCATCCAATCTTTCTGCAATTTTTTTCCAATGTTCCGGCATCAAATTTTCAGAGTACTCGGAAAACAATACTTCAGTATCAACATTAACAATCTCATTTAATTCAGGAACAGATGCATTTAGATCCTCAGCACTTAGCGCCGGAATGACTCCACCAGTTCGATAATCTATTTTGCTGGCAATAGTTCCACCGGTCGATAAAAGAAGAATTTTTGGTAATGAAGAATCTTTCTTACTTTTAGATTCAGTTTCTATTTTTGGCTGATTTTTTGAAATTATTTCCACTTTTTTTATTTTGTTTAATTCTAATCCAATATTATAACCATTTTTTAATTTTAGAACGATGTGCTCATCATCACTGGATTCATATCTTGGCATCAAAATTCCTGAATAAGTTAGATCCGATGTTATTTTGATAGAGTCTCCCACC
>NZ_JAZHEE010000129.1:0-604 GCF_036620675.1 Rosenbergiella sp. YN46 | reverse complement strand
CAAATGTTAAACCGGCTTTGATTTTTTTGGATAATCCATAAACCAAAACGTGTGCATCTTGATCGGTTGTTACTTCCTCAGCAGGGTAAATTTGGAGATTTCTATATTTTGGATGATTTTTTTGATATTCTAAAATTTGTGAATAGCCATCTAAGGTGTTATGATTTGTAACAAACAAAACATCTAAACCAAGATTGTGTGATTGTTCAAGTTATTCTGGAATAGTAATATTGCAATCGTATGGAGTATCGTGATATCCTATATTGAAATTAGAAAATTTGTTATGACAGTGTAATTCGGAGTTTAAAAGATCCAATTTGTACCGTTCAAAGTACAGTAGAGTTGTTTTAAAATTTTTTGAAGAATCTCTATCTAAACAAATCTTCATCATCAGGACGAAGAAGTGATTTCATTGTACCTTCATTGGCTGTAAACTTGTAATTTCGAATTATTGCTGCAGGGTTTTGTAGGGTTTTTCCTTTTACTAATTCAGATGCAGAGCAAAGCTCATCAGCAATAGCTATTGCTGTTATTCGGAGAATTTTTCCAAATGTGTCTTTTTTGCCTTGAAAATCAATTATGGAATCTATACCTGATACTCCAA
>NZ_JAZHEE010000128.1:0-606 GCF_036620675.1 Rosenbergiella sp. YN46 | reverse complement strand
CGAACTTTGCCAGTGTAAGTTTTGCTTGGTGTAGTTGACCAACAAGATTTTTTATTTTTGTATTGATTTCAATTTTATGTGACACAAACTCGGATTGTTGTGTCAGTACTTGTTTAAGTTCGGTGTCTAGTGAATCGAGTTGTTCATTTACCTTGCCCTTTTCATGATTAATTCGTTCTAGTAATTCTTCCAGTTCTAATGGTTGGGATTCCGGGCTTTTTTCTTGTAGAATTTTTTTAATTTCTTCTTTTGTTTCTGGTATTCTGACATCGATTTGTTTTAATCTTCGATTTTGTGTAGCAATGACGCTCTTTGCTCGTTCGAACTTTTCCATTGTTTCACTTAGTTCTGTGTCAAGCTTTGCCTTTGCTTGGTTGTATGCATTGGCATCTTCCATAATTTTGGCCTTTTCAGATTCTATCTCGTCAATTTGTTTTTTGACGACCTCAAGTTCCTCACCAAACTTTTTAGATTCTGGTTCCAAAGCGTTCAGAGTTCGTTCCTTTGAGGTTTTGTCGGCCACGAGGGATTTCATCTTGTTTGCTGCATTGATGGCGTTAAGACGAACTATTTCCCTCTCAATGAAATCATACCTGAGTTTGAGGT
>NZ_JAZHEE010000127.1:0-606 GCF_036620675.1 Rosenbergiella sp. YN46 | reverse complement strand
AGTAGATGTTTCAATTTGTGAAGTGGTAGTTTTTTCCCAAAAACCCCACAAATCATCAAACGCTTTGAGAGTCTTTTGATCAATATTCAATTTGTCAAAAAATTCCTTTTCTGAGATGTAACACGTTCCAAACAAGTCATCTATGGTATGAAGATATTCAGCATAAAGATCAGAGTATTCTTGTGCATATGATGGAATTTGTGATTCCATTTTTCTGATTACAGATGATGTCTTACTTTTCATGACATCACACACAGAAATTTTGTCCTGTTCAGTTGGTTTTGCTACTGATTTTTTTGTATGACTATTTTTAGTCACATTCTCATCTGTCTTCACTAACATTTCCGAAGTCAATCATTCCATCCCCATTTTTAATTACGAATGATACCAACTTTGCACATACCTATCTTGCAGTTATGACAAACAAAATCATCAGTTGGAGTTTCACAACCACATGAACAGGTACAAGTATAATCATTCATTATGTCAAAATGATCATGTAACATTATTTAAGTAAAGATCCAAATTACCAAAGCTGAAAATCATCTTAAAATTATCTGTTGTTACATGGCAATGCAGGCATACTTTGTAATTAACAGTTCGTAT
>NZ_JAZHEE010000126.1:0-607 GCF_036620675.1 Rosenbergiella sp. YN46 | reverse complement strand
AAGGTGAATCCCACTGCAACCGTATTATCTGGGGCGTGGATGATAGAATACCTAGGTGAGCCAGATATTAAACAGGCAATCTTTGATGCTACAACGCAAGTGATCAATGAAGGAAAAACTGTTACCTATGATCTTGGTGGGAATGCTGGTACAAAAGAAATGTCAGAAGCAATTGCAAACATAGCAAAAGAAAAATTACGAAAATAAACCTAATTTTTACATCAGAATTAAATGGAATGAAACGCATATTAGAATATGTATCCAGATGATGGAAAGGATTCTATTTTTTCTACAAGTAAACCGAAAAAAGTTCCTCCCTACTTTCTTCCTCTGGTAATTGGACTTATTGCAGCCTTGGTAATTCTCTACAATGCCTAAGTTAATTTTGAAAATCAATTTTGAAAATGTTCGTGTTTACTTAAAATTTCTTTAAATTACTATACTACTAATGTTTGATATTGTCAGCGGAATCACCAAAAAATCTCGTCCCTAAATTTTTTAATGAAACTGCAGAATCCTATGATAAAGTAGTTTCTAGGTCTACCTTGGGAAAGGACAAATACTGGAAAAAGGAGATTATTCGTCGAATCACTGATGGAGATTCTTT
>NZ_JAZHEE010000125.1:0-609 GCF_036620675.1 Rosenbergiella sp. YN46 | reverse complement strand
ATTCCTCCATTCCTCCCCTCCCCCAAATTCCCCCTCCACCTCCACTTTAACCCTCACCTCTTCCTCGTTCTCTTCATCCCCCCCCTCCTCTTTCCCCACCCCTCCAACACCCCCACCACCCACTTCATCAACCACCCCCCACACATTATCCCACTCCCCCTCCTCCTCCTCTTCCTCACCCTCATCCCCATCCCCTTCCTCACTCACCCTCAACTCCTCACCCCACACTCCCCCACTCACCCCCTCCCCCCCCCCACACCAATTCACATCCCCCTCCCTCCAACCCACATCCACCCACACCTCATCTTCCCCCCTCTCCTCTTTCCCCCCATTCACAAACCTCCCCCTCCCACCCTCCAACCCCCCGCTCAGAATTTCATCCGTCACCTCCCCCCCCACCCCCTCCTCCCCCTCTTTCCCCTCCCCCATACCCTAAAACACACCACCCCCCAACCCATCCCCCAATATTTCATACAACATCTCATCCCCCACCCACTCACCCCCATCATTCCCCTCATCCATCCTCAACCCCCCCACCACTCCTACAAAACTCTCAATCACCATCATATTCCTCCCATTACTCAACAAAACATCCTCACTACCTTTCAC
>NZ_JAZHEE010000124.1:0-611 GCF_036620675.1 Rosenbergiella sp. YN46 | reverse complement strand
TATTGGTAACAGCTAATTCATCATATTTTTCACCATTAATTTTTTTAGAAAACGGTAATCTAGCAATAATTACTTCATCTGGTTCTAAAACGTCTTCCAGCAATGCCCAACTAGTGTTATGGTGTTACTTTTAGATAAATCGGATCCTCGAAATTCTATTTATTGGGCAATTCTAGACAAATATACTTCAATTCTGCGAAGCTTTTGCTTTGTGAACATGGCTTTGAGATTTCTGAGTAAAAAACTGGAATGATTAGTAAAAAAATAAATTAGTTAAATGCTTAAAAATTGAATAGAATGCCTGTAAAAAAGAGTCAGCTTAAGTCTTGCAATAAATGTGGAGTAGTTTGGAACCCAATGTTTCATCGAAGTTGTCCAAATGGCCATCGTGGACTACCAATAGATGTTGATTGGGATAATTAAAACTACAAATAAAGAACAATTTAGTGCATTTCAGAATTGAAATAGTGTATTTATTAGGTCAAAATCGAGTTTAGCTCAAGTTGAAAATAGCTATTTGTGGAGTGGGTGTTGCTGGCGGATACTTATTATCCAGACTAAAGGACGGGCACGAGGTCATCGGTTTCGAACGAATGACCGAAGAAAAGCAT
>NZ_JAZHEE010000123.1:0-620 GCF_036620675.1 Rosenbergiella sp. YN46 | reverse complement strand
GCTTGTCATCAAGTATTTCCATTTTAACACTCCAAAGTAATCATATAATTAAAGTCATTAATTGGTAAATTCTCTATCCGTGATTTGCATGCCGTCATCAAGTTTGTTCCTAAATACTATCAATCTTCGTAAAGCCTCATAGTTTGCTATAACTGCTAGAATGATCAGCATTATGGGAATTTGGTTAGTTAAAGCACCAATCGTTATGAGCAGTAACCTCACATCCCTGCCCATTCTAAACTTTGATCTTTTTGTCATATCTCCATCTCTAAAAATTGAATCATACTTGTCACTGGTATAGCTATTGAGGAAGCTTCCAATCAGAGCAAAAAATCCAATTATCCATATTGTCATATCTCCCGTCATACTCCAGTAACCATAGGCTAGTCCAAAAATAATGGCAGCATCTACATATCTGTCTAAAACTGAATCAAGCCAACCTCCATACTTTGTCTGTCTTAGCTTAAGACGTGCTACTTCCCCATCACATCCATCCACTATAGAATGGATATGAACTAAGATGCCTCCCAAAACGAGATAGAAATATTCGCCAAAAAAGAACAGAGATGCACCTGCAAGTCCAATCATAAAACTCATAACTGAAATCTGGTTTGGTGTAA
>NZ_JAZHEE010000122.1:0-624 GCF_036620675.1 Rosenbergiella sp. YN46 | reverse complement strand
GTGCATATTTTTTTTATGGTAAACCAAGTCACTGTGAAATTAAAAACAACAAAGGGAGATTGGGCAACAACCTTCCAGAAACCAGCTCGTGTAAAAGACGTCATACTTGCGTTAAAGGTACATTTTCGATTGCCAAAAGATAGTAAATTTACTTTATACAAACAAACATCACCTGAGAGTGGTTTCGAACCAGATCGAGCATTGGTAAATTATAACGTAAAAGACGGAGATATTTTGGTTCTAAAACAAGTATGAAATTCATTAAGAATTGTATTTGATTCTGTTTACCCTAACAGCTTCATTGCTTCATCCCTAGTAATTGCAACGAGTGTTTGTGTTTGCATTGCCTCACCAGCTTCGATTCCAAGCTTTATAGCTGCCTTTCCATTTGGAGCCTCATATATTCAGACCGCATCATATTCACCAAGTGTCCAATAAGTACTGATGATCTTTACTCCTTCAGGAAGGTTCTGCATCACCTTTTTGCCAATCTCAACTACATCGCTGGCCTTTTTTTTGAATTTTATCAGTGCTATGAAAAACATGAATGTATTTTCATTACAAATTACTTAAGAATATCCTTTAGTAGCAAAGCAAGGTTCCAGAAATTCTATAAAGAATGAC
>NZ_JAZHEE010000121.1:0-624 GCF_036620675.1 Rosenbergiella sp. YN46 | reverse complement strand
CCCATGATTTTTAATTCAGTTTCTTTTTCCAAAATTTCAAATTTTGCTGGTTTAATGGTAGCATCTGCTTTTTTTGCAATATTCAGATACCAGTCTGCTACATCTTTTGACTTGGCAATTATTCCAAATGGGTAATAGCCTATTTTTGTTCTTACTTTTGTTTGAGTGTAATGCGTATCAGATGTACATATTTCTAACAAGTTATACCCATTTTTTGTAAAGTGGTTTACAACAACCTCTCTTACTCCATTTTCCATATTGTTGGAGTCTGCCCAACCAAGAAAATATTTTTCACCATTAATGTTTAAACACAAAATACCTATTCCACCTAATGCAAGGTCAGGGGTATTCAAATTGAGTTTATTAGAATTGGCATAACCAAATTCAAGAGGGTAAGGTTTTTTTGTTATCAAAGAATCCAAACATGACTTTGCAGCTTTAAGTAAATCATCCGAATCAACTTTAGAAATTTCTTTCCCCATAGCGTTATGAGCATCAACTATCATTACTCTTTCAAATGAACGATTTTTGGAAAATTGTTCAATTTCTTTTCTGATATAATTTGGAAGGTCTTCCATGCCATGTGGAGACAGAGATAAGAACAAAATTGCATTTTTATCAAAC
>NZ_JAZHEE010000120.1:0-627 GCF_036620675.1 Rosenbergiella sp. YN46 | reverse complement strand
TTCCAATTGTAAATCCGACCTGATAAAATGCATACATTAGAATTTGAAAAACTGTAGGTACAAAATCTGTAAATCGGCCAATTCCAGCTACTAGTACTGTAATCACACTAACAGTGAATACGAAATAACGAGCTGGTTTTGATAATTCAGCAAATCGCAAAAACAGTATAATCGTAATCGAGATAAACATTACAACAATCGTTACAAACCCAGCATTAAGCCCTAAGACATTAATCAAAAGTGTATAGCCTTCCTCAGTGGTTGTGGGGACTGTGAAATTGGTAATTGTGATTTTTTCAGGCACTGCAAATTTCAACACGCTTGCCAAAGCATTGAAAGAAAAAAGTAGCAGAAGAGCAAAAGAAACTATTCTTGCATGGCGTTTTAGTCCAGGAAATCTTTTTCGAATCCTTCTTCCCAAAATTGAGCCTTGTAAAATCCCAACACTCAGCACAGCAGCAAATGAGATAAGGAAATTTTCTTCTGCAATTTCAAATAGATTCATTGGAATATAATTGAGTTAAAACAGATTCTAATTAATTTTAAAGATCACTATATTTTATCAATTGATCTTCCAATTTGGATTAGATTTTTCAAAATGTTGTGGGGTGATCTCTCAGATCTTTG
>NZ_JAZHEE010000119.1:0-630 GCF_036620675.1 Rosenbergiella sp. YN46 | reverse complement strand
CAATGAATCTTGCATCAAAGCTTAGACAAAAAGAAATTCCAACAGATATTGATGTTGTTGGGAAATCTCTGTCAAAACAAATGGAATATGCATCTGACTCGACATACACCATTATAGTTGGACCGAAAGAGTACGCAGAGGATTGTATTATTCTACGAAACATGAAAGACGGCAAAGAAAACAAAATTCCAATCGATAACTTGCTAGCTTCTTTGAAATCAATTCTTAGTTAGCAAATGCTCTGGTGAGCATCATTATTTCTGGTCCATTAGTTAGAGGGCCCACAACAATGGAGTGGTTATTTGCTAAAACACCTGAAGATAAAAATGGAGTTCCACCATTAATTGTGGCCGGTTCAAATTCTACCCCCATTACATTTGAAAAAGTTTTGATATCAGAATCATCAGTTTCTGGATGGATTATGCCGCCATGTGCTGTTGCAACAACCATTGCGCCAACCTGGTGATATCCTGCAACTTTTTTCTGAATTACCTCAACATCTAATACCTGTTCAATCTTTTTTACAGTTTGTTTTGATATTATTGGTGATACAATGGCCCCTTTATCATTTGCACAAATCAAATTTCCAAGACAGGTATACTTGGAGTCAAGTACCTCTACATTTAATCC
>NZ_JAZHEE010000118.1:0-630 GCF_036620675.1 Rosenbergiella sp. YN46 | reverse complement strand
ACTGCTCTTTAACAATTTATCAGACAATCTGTGTGGGCACTCGAAAGCACTGATATCCTGAACGTCGCAAGACGCTAAATGAATATCAAGTCTCAAGAGTGAACAACAGTTAATTCATTACGAACTAACAGTTTAATTCTTTGAGCATCAAACTTTAATTGAAGAGTTTGATCATGGCTCAGATTGAACGCTGGCGGCAGGCCTAACACATGCAAGTCGAGCGGTAACAGAGAGAAGCTTGCTTCTCTGCTGACGAGCGGCGGACGGGTGAGTAATGTCTGGGGATCTGCCTGATGGAGGGGGATAACCACTGGAAACGGTGGCTAATACCGCATAACCTCGAAAGAGCAAAGTGGGGGACCTTCGGGCCTCATGCCATCAGATGAACCCAGATGGGATTAGCTAGTAGGTGGGGTAACGGCTCACCTAGGCGACGATCCCTAGCTGGTCTGAGAGGATGACCAGCCACACTGGAACTGAGACACGGTCCAGACTCCTACGGGAGGCAGCAGTGGGGAATATTGCACAATGGGCGCAAGCCTGATGCAGCCATGCCGCGTGTATGAAGAAGGCCTTCGGGTTGTAAAGTACTTTCAGTCAGGAGGAAGGGTGTGAGCCTAATACGCTCAT
>NZ_JAZHEE010000117.1:0-631 GCF_036620675.1 Rosenbergiella sp. YN46 | reverse complement strand
TGTTGTAGTTGCTCGATGATCTTTCCTGTAAGGTATCTCCCTTTTCTGTCCCCATCAAGTAAGATAATCAATCTTTGATATTTTGCTACGGAATCAACAAACTTTATCATGCCACCAAATTTGTGCAACTCCAAAACTTTTCCTGAATATCCAAGCTTTTTCAAGGCTGTAGAGTCTCGTTTGCCTTCAACTATTACCACACTATCAACTTGAGAGTTTAGCAACAAAATAAAATTTCTTACATCCTGAACTTCTTGTTCAGTAACTCGCACAATTTACATTTTAATTTGACATATTAAACACTTTTTACAAAAATTTCAAATAAACATTCCAATTGTGACCAAAGTTTAATATATTGAATTAAGATTTCAACGATCTAATTATGGCTTCTGTTAAACAAATCTTTGATGAAACCATAAAGACTGACCATAAAGTTATCACAGAAGAATCTGCAAAATCAATTCTCAAATCTTATGGAATCTCGGTACCTGATTATGCATTAGTTACTTCAACAAATGAAGCAGTTAAAGCTGCAAAAAAACTTGGATTTCCACTTGTAATGAAAGTAGTTTCACCACAAATTTTACATAAAACAGATGTCGGTGGTGTTAAAGTTGGATTAGAAAATATC
>NZ_JAZHEE010000116.1:0-632 GCF_036620675.1 Rosenbergiella sp. YN46 | reverse complement strand
CCGTAAATTCATGCGTCTTCATAGGAGTTGCTGTCATATCTTTAAACATCTGGCTAAAATGTTCCTCATCTTCCATCATGATTTTCATCAATGCATCATGAATTTCGGGATCGTATATCATAGTCTTGATATGCTCTTCACCAGTCATTTGTACAGGTTCATTAGTACCAAAAATTGCATAACTGACACCAATTCCAACAAAAAATACTCCAATTATAGTTCCTATCAATATTCCTTGGTTAACCATACTGAATTTTTTACAAAACTGCATTTAACTGGACATACAGATTTTCACTAGTGATTATAAGAAATGAGAATTAATTCTAGTTTACAGTTCGAATCAAATGTTAATTGTAAAATTACTTCAAACATTTACGAATGGTTTCATTCAATACTCTGGAAAAACTACATGATGCCTGTTCTTGTTGAATTATTTTTGTAAGATTTGGTTCTAACTTGGTTACAAATTGGAAATTTTACTATATACAACTAAATTGAATTAAAATCTATGAAACAAATAACAAAATACATTGGATTGCTTGCAATCTTGCCTCTAGCAATGGTAGCATTAGCACCAGAACTTGTTGCTGATGCACATGCACAAAAAGCAGAAGGAAGTCCAGGCAGCCAAT
>NZ_JAZHEE010000115.1:0-632 GCF_036620675.1 Rosenbergiella sp. YN46 | reverse complement strand
CTATTGGTGCTTCAATTTCAGGTAATGGGCCAGCAATAGCCGCTGTAGCAAAACCATCCAACATATCAAACATTAAGAAAGTATTCTCACATTTAGAAGGGAGGATAAATGTCTTTCAAATAAATAACAAAAAGGCTGAGGTCCATGAATTGTGAAGTTGAAAAATCAAAAATTTCTGGAGAATTGGTTTGTCCACCAAACAAAAGTTATACTCATATAGCAGTTTTTTTAGCATCACTTGCAAAAGGAGAGAGTATTATCAAAAATGCTCTTTTTTCAGATGATACTAATGCAACGATTGGAGCTTGTAAAAAATTTGGTGTAGAAATTAAAAAATTAGAAAATGAATTAGTTATTAGAAATTCAAATCAAATCATTCAGCCGTCTACCATTGACGCTGCTAATTCTGGTACAACGATAAGGATTGCATCAGCTTTAGCAAGTCTTGCTGATGGAAAAACGACACTTTCTGGCGATCATAGTCTCAATCAGAGACCTATGCAACCATTATTGAATGCGTTAGAATCACTTGGAGCGAAATGTTCATCAATAGAAGGCCATCCTCCAGTTACGATTTCGGGAAAAATTATTGGTGGTGAAGTTACAGTCCCTGGCGATATCTCAAGTCAATT
>NZ_JAZHEE010000114.1:0-639 GCF_036620675.1 Rosenbergiella sp. YN46 | reverse complement strand
CCCATTCCTCTCAACCCCCCCAAACAACTTTCTCTACACCCTCAACACATCTACCACCCTATTCACCCTCAAAAATCACACCAATCCACCTATTAAGATTTTTCCCCCTTCCCTCCAACCCTCCGCCCCATCCCTCTACCTTTTTCCCTCTCTCCTTCCCACCTTTCTATCATCTTTCACCTTCACCATTCCACCTCTCACTTTCTTCTCTCCCAACAACACCCTCCCATCCCTCAAAAATCTTCAATCACCCTACACCCCCCCATACCACTCTCCCCCCCATCATTCGCATCCTTCCCCACCCTCACACTACTAAACCCCAAATTTCTCACATCCCACACCCCATCTCCCCTATCTTCCTCCCCCTCCTCCTCCCCATCCCACTCCTCACCCCCCCCATCTCCTACTTTTTCCCCCCCCCCCCCCACCTCCTCCCCCAACCCACCTATCACTACCCCTCCTTTCCCTCCTTCCATCCCCCTATTAACTTTCCATAATCCCCCCTTCCTTTCATTTTCAACTCCCATCCTACCCATCTCCTTCTCTCACCCAACCACTTCACACTCATCATTCTCTTCCTAACACCCCTTCCCCTCCCACTTTTCATTCCCCACCCTTTCTTTCCCCACCCCATCCCCA
>NZ_JAZHEE010000113.1:0-646 GCF_036620675.1 Rosenbergiella sp. YN46 | reverse complement strand
ATCTAATCCACTTGTTATGTATAGTTCAGTCTTTTTAGGTAAATCAACACCATATTGTTTCTTGTTTATGTCTAATGCTAGTGTTAGTTTAGCTGGTCCATTTGCTAAGTTTGAAATTTTATTAGTTTTTCTATTTTTTTTCATTATGCCTATTCCTTTTTCTGGATTCAAACCACGAATTAAAACTGCACCTGCTGCAAAGTTATGATTTCTTGCAACAACATTGAAACAGAAATACATACCATAAGTGAAGTAAACATATGCTCTACCAACTTGTCCAAACATAGCTTTGTTTCTTTCTGTTAAGCCACGATATGCATGACTTGGGGGATCATCACTGTATCGATAAGCCTCAGTTTCTGTTATTATTCCAGAGATTGTCTGTTTCCCAATAGTTCGAATCAAATTTTTCCCAAGCAAATCTCTTGCAACCTTGACTGTATCTCTTTCATAGAATGTTCTTGGGACTGTCTCCACTATTCTCATCCTTTGATCCCATTCAGGACTTTTACTAGAGTCTTCATATCCTTCTTCAAGGTTTGAAGAAGTAATTGATTGTAAATTGTCGCAGCCGGATGAATTGTGAGAAAGTAACGATTCCCATCCCTCTTTATTATTTTTCCATGATCTTTGGTAATGTTACTAC
>NZ_JAZHEE010000112.1:0-647 GCF_036620675.1 Rosenbergiella sp. YN46 | reverse complement strand
TTGTCATTCTGTATCTAACTAAAGAATTTCTTGGTGTGTAATTATGTCAACTTCACAAGAACAATACATCAGCTCCCTGAACAAGATAAAGGAAGTTGAGGAAGGAGTTGAAAAAGAAATTGAAAACCATAGAAAAGAGACCGATAACAAAATTAGTCAGTTAGATGCTAACCTAAAAAAAGCAATAACTGATGCTAAAGCAGAAGGCGAAAAACTTGTTGACTCTAGTATAGAAGAAGCAAGAAAAAAGGCCAAGGCAGAAACAGAGAAAGTAATTCAAGATGCCAAGTCTAAAGCTGAAAATGTTTCTTCACACGTAACTACACAAAAAACTCAAGAAATCATCGACATTTTGCTGAAAGGGATGGAATAATGGGTTTTAAACCTGTACCGATGGCTCGTGTAGCTATTCTAGGTTTAAGAAAATTTAGACAACCAGTAGTATCCATACTACACGATCTTCAAGTTTTACAACTAGAACCGTTATCAAAAGATGTTTCCTCGCTTCTTAGAAATGAACGTGATGGTAAATTAACAAGCCAAATTTCAGATCAACTTCTACGAGTCAAGGCATTATTGACAACTCTTCCTGCAATTCCAGTAACAGAACGTAAACATTTTACTTCAACTGAAGAACTGTTACAAAC
>NZ_JAZHEE010000111.1:0-650 GCF_036620675.1 Rosenbergiella sp. YN46 | reverse complement strand
TTAAAGCTATGTCTTGAAAAAAAGGATGAAAGGCTTGGCCAGTATTCATTAATCACGTCCAATGTGGAGACCGACAAAGGTTCTGTGGAAATGATTTATGATGAGGGATTCAGGGGCGAAAATGCACTTGAAAAGGCTGCAGACTTTGTAACAAAAAACTTGGGCCCTTCTGGTTTGATAACCCGTTCAATAATCACCTTACAATCAAATTTATGAACCAAAAAATTCTGATCTTTACATATTCTAGCACAAGATTTAATTCAATTATTACTTCAGTGTCAAGCTGTGCGAATTTTACAACTACACTGTGATGCTATAGAATACACACCTACAAAAAAGGAAATTTCTGCAGCTGAAGAAATCCAACCAGAAACAAAGCGATTTGAGGAAATTGTAGTGGCATTTATCGCTGTAGAAGATGGTGATGATTCTATTGTTGCACAAAAAGCAATTAATGAAATCCAAGATTCTATGAAGAAAGTCGGATGTAAGAAATTACTCTTATATCCATATGCACATCTTAGCTCAAACCTTGCTTCACCAAGTACAGCATTGAGTGTTTTAAAACAAATGGAATCGTTGGGGACTGATTTAGAAATACATCGTGCTCCATTTGGTTGGACAAAATCATATAAATAAAAAGTTAACGG
>NZ_JAZHEE010000110.1:0-653 GCF_036620675.1 Rosenbergiella sp. YN46 | reverse complement strand
AGCGTGTTTGAATGGAAAACAAAGGAATTGTATTAAATCATCGAGACGCTGCAGAGCTCCTCACCCCCAACAATGGGGTTTAGAGACTTATTTTGAATCTCATGACATTTTAGATCTAAACTTTGTATTCTCTGATGGCATGAGTCTCTAAACCCCATGGTTGGGGGTGGGGAGCTCTGCTGTGTCTTGATGGATTAATACAATTCTACTGTTTTTCATTCAATCACGCTTGCTTCTATTCTAAGATATCACTTGTTCTTCAACCTGATGAATGTGATGATCCATGACACTCATCATCATTCTCGCCTATGAACGTGTGCCTGACAACCACCTCCGTTCTACTTTAGATTGAGTGAATATCTCTTGGATTCCTTAATCAGAATCTTCGTGGTATAAGCTAGAATTGATGGCGGCAGTCATAAGAATCCGGAAAGTCTAAACCTTGTCTGTGGTATTCCGAGTAGGATTCAGGAATTGAATGACTGTGACGAGCTTCAAACTCGCGATTGCTGGGCGTGATGACAAACGCAAAAGAATCAATGGATTCTACTCCAACCTGATTGAGAACCGACAGATGATTAGCCGTGCTGTGACAGAGCATTTGGACCATTTTCACTGAGAGGATGGGATGTAGCTATCAACAAGGGTGATGC
>NZ_JAZHEE010000109.1:0-660 GCF_036620675.1 Rosenbergiella sp. YN46 | reverse complement strand
ATAATGAAACTGCCGCTGGCCATCATCAACGACGGCTATCTGCAGCACATGCGGGTCGGCGCCGATTCCGGCATCGGCGCCGGCTACATGGCGCGCGCCGATGCAACCGTGGTCGGCATGATCGGCGCCGGCGGCATGGCCACCGTCTACCTGGCCGAAGACCTCAAGCACCACCGCAAGGTGGCGGTGAAAGTATTACGTCCCGAGTTGGCGGCCGTGCTCGGCGCGGAGCGGTTCGTGCAGGAGATCGAGACCACCGCCAATCTCCAACACCCGCACATCCTGCCGCTGTTCGATTCGGGCGAGGCCGACGGATTCCTTTACTATGTGATGCCGTTCATCGACGGCGAGACGCTGCGGGACAAGCTCAACCGCGAGACGCAACTCGGCATCGACGAGGCGGTGGGCATCACCACCGCCATCGCGGACGCCCTCGACTACGCCCATCGCAACAACGTCATCCATCGCGACATCAAGCCCGAGAACATCCTGCTCCATGACGGCCGGCCGATGGTGGCGGACTTCGGCATCGCGTTGGCGGTGAGCGCGGCGGCGGGTGGGCGGATGACCGAAACCGGCATGTCGCTCGGCACGCCGCACTACATGAGTCCCGAGCAGGCGACAGCGGAGAAGGATCTCACCAACCGCTCGGACATCTAC
>NZ_JAZHEE010000108.1:0-663 GCF_036620675.1 Rosenbergiella sp. YN46 | reverse complement strand
GGAACCAAGTTAGTGAACACCTGAATGTAAATCAACAAGTTCAGATCACTGCAGATGTTACAAATAATCAAGAAACCGCCCAAGATTTTATATTTATTGTTCAGATAAAAAATGATGAAAATGTAATTATTTCACTTGGATGGATAACTGGTTCATTAAATTCTAAGCAGACACTCAGTCCAGCACTCTCATGGACCCCTGATAATTCAGGATCATATTTAGCAGAAATTTTTGTTTGGGAAAGTTTGACAAATCAAGATGCATTATCAAAATCACTTTCTATTAGTATCATTACTAGTTAGTTTTGATCCCAAGTGTTAGAACTTTTTACTGCATTACATTTACAAACATCAAATCATGGTGAAAGAAGTTGAATGAACGCATTAACCGTCTTTCAAAAACATTAGGACCGGGAATATTATTTGCCAGTACAGCAATTGGTGTTTCTCATTTGGTTCAATCAACAAGAGCTGGGGCTGACTTTGGTTTAACGCTAATTGTTTTTCTGATCTTAGCTAGTTTATTTAAATATCCTTTTTTTGAATATGGATCTAGATATGCAAATGTAACTGGAACAAGTATAATAGATGGTTACAAAAAATTAGGAAAACATGCACTTCTGTTCTATTTCTTAATTACAATAGCATCAATGTTCTTTGTAAC
>NZ_JAZHEE010000107.1:0-671 GCF_036620675.1 Rosenbergiella sp. YN46 | reverse complement strand
CTTTAGCAATTCGTTTGTGATGTTTTTTTTCTCAGTCAGCGTAATTCCTCTAGGTAAAGAAATTAAGGATGAACCGCCACCAGATACTAGAAATATTACAAAATCTTTTTTCTTTACACTTTCTAATAAATGCATTATGGATTTTGCTGCCATGACGCTTTTTTGATTTGGAATTGGATGACCAGAATGAATAACTTTGAATTTTTTGCTTTTAATTAAAGAATCCGATGCTTCTGGAATTACAATAATGCCGGCTTTGATTTTGAGTATCGAATTTATTGTCTTTGTCATAGAATCTGCAGCTTTCCCATATGAAATCAAAAAGACATTTTCAAAAGCAGATAACACAAATGATTTTTTTTGGGTAATTATTTTGTTTGATTTTATAATTTTTTTAATGGATTTTTCTGGAAAGGCAGCATCTAAACCAGTTATCAAAATTTTAAGAGCTGTCTTTTTTCTAAAATTTGTTGCCAATTCTCGAAAATTTTGAATAATCATTTTTCAATTTCTATGCAAGATTTGTAAGATATAATAATAATCAAAGAGTTTGGTTTTTTCATGCACACGATAAGAATCCCACCCGTAATCAAGTTTGGAGAAAACGCGTTAGGAGAAACAGAATATCCTAAAAACGCACTAGTTGTCACAACTGTTCCTCCCGAACTATC
>NZ_JAZHEE010000106.1:0-685 GCF_036620675.1 Rosenbergiella sp. YN46 | reverse complement strand
CGCTTACGGCAGGGATCAGCGGGTTTACGTTCAAGAAGCAGATTATGTGTCCTCATAATGCGATACACCCGCTTCGCATTAACCACAGGCAGGCCTTCCCGCTCTGACTCCCGTCGCAGCAGCGCCCACACACGGCGATAACCATACGTCGGCAGGTCAGCCACCGCCATGTTTATCCGGGATAATACGATGGTATCGTTAGAGCGGGGCTGCCGTCTGTGATCCTGCCAGTCAGATGGCCGCTGAACCCTGATGCTCAGTTGCGCACGCGACACACCAATACTCCGGCAGACGTCGGTTAGTCGTCGTCCCCGGGCAACAAGGGCGCGTGCGCAATCCATTTTTTTGCCCGACCGAACTCCACGGCCTCTTTAAGGATCTCGGCTTCCATCGTCTTTTTGCCCAGAAGGCGCTGGAGCTCACGGATTTGCTTATTGGCGGCAGCGAGCTCGGAGGCCGGCACCACTTCTTCGCCTGATGCAACAGCCGTCAGCGAACCGTCTTCATATTGCCTGCGCCATTTGAATATCTGGTTTGCATTGATGCCATGCAGGCGTGCGACATGAGACACGGTCATACCGGGTTCCATAGTCTGCTGAATAATGGCAATTTTTTCCTGCGGTGTACGACGCCGACGCCGCTCAGGCCCTGATAACACTTCAACCATCTTATTATTCTGACTGGT
>NZ_JAZHEE010000105.1:0-699 GCF_036620675.1 Rosenbergiella sp. YN46 | reverse complement strand
CCAGTATACTTTTTTGTGAAATAAGGCCTTCTTCATTTATATCAAGTTGGTAAAGATGAGAAGCTCGAAGGGTGGCCATAATCATATATCCTTTAAAATCTAATTTATCTCCAGAATAGATAACAATTCCACCCGGTTCAATACTTGGATCATAACACATTATTGCATCAACAAAAATTCCTCCTGAACATTCTTGGTTTGGCCATCCATAATTTTGACCAGAAAGAATTATGTTGATTTCATCATTTTTTGTTGGCCCCAAATCGATGGAGTATAGATTGCCAGATTTGTCCCATGTCATTCCCTGAGGATTTCTATGTCCTAAGGAAAAGACTGGTGAATCTTCAAATGGATTATCATCTGGTATCGAACCATCATCATTAAGTCTTAATATTTTTCCTGCTAATGACTCAAGATCTTGTGGAAGGTTTGAAGAGTCAGAAATAGTTCCTGTAGCCACATAGAGTTTTCCATCTGGACCAAATTTTATTATTCCACCATTAGTAAATTTTGAGCCTGGAATTTTGTCAAAGATTATTTCAGCATCTTTCAGTTTATTTTTTGATTCTCTAATTTTCAAAATTTTATTCCACAAATTTCCTTCCTCTTCGTAAGTGTAGTAAACATAGAGATAATGATTACTAGAAAAGTCTGGATGGGTTTCAATACCCATTAATCCACCACCAAAGACATCTGCAG
>NZ_JAZHEE010000104.1:0-710 GCF_036620675.1 Rosenbergiella sp. YN46 | reverse complement strand
GTACTCAAACCAATTGTTGGTCCAAATACTTGGATTACAGCTAGCCCTTGACTGGTATCTAAAACTTGGCCCGGTAGTCTTTCTCCATCTGGCAATTTTATTTCTACCATTTCACCGTATGCTGCGTTATCTACTCCTTTGACAAATATTAGCGGTCCTGCAATCTTGTCAAGTGTTTTGAATGAAACATTAGACATTAGTTAGAAATCTCCTTTGAAAGATTATCAAATTCTTGTTTCATCTTGGATTTAATGTCATTAACTAGCTGTTCCAGTTGATCCTCTTTTGTCCATTTCATTTTTGGTATCATTCCTCTTGATGTAAGTGAAGATGCATTTGCAGCAGTAATTCCTTTCTTTATTGCATCAGCTTCCAATCTACCAAATTCTAAAATGATTTGCAACATCTTGTATTGTTTCTGAATTGATGTGTAAGTATCAACTTCATCGAATGCATTTTGTTGTAGGTAGTCTTCTCGAATAGAACGAGCAATATCTAAAACACCTTTTTCTGGTTCAGGAAGTGCGTCGGATCCGACTAACTGAACAATTTCTTGTAATTCTGATTCTTTCTGTAAAAGTTCTAACGCCTCTTTTCTAAGATCGATCCAGTCCTTAGAAACCTTAGATTTGTACCAATCAGCCAGATCATCAACATACAAAGAATAGCTGGTCAGCCAGTTGATTGCTGGAAAGTGTCTTCTATTTGCT
>NZ_JAZHEE010000103.1:0-720 GCF_036620675.1 Rosenbergiella sp. YN46 | reverse complement strand
AGTTTCAACTTGGATATCACCTTCTATCCAAATATCCATTTGAAAAAAAGAACAGTCTTTGTAATAAACAAAGCAAAGATCATACGAAAAAAAATCTCCTTTCTTTAATCCTTCACCAACCCACCAAATTCCTGGATTATCTTTTATGCCAGCAGTTAAGACCTCAGTTGGAGCATCAGCAAATGAATTTTGCAATGGGATAGATCCTGAAATTAAAATTACAAAAAGAGTTAAAATGACAAATAAAGTATTCAAGTTATATCAATAGTCGTTTTCCTTGTTTAAAGGTTATTCAAATAAGCAGATATAGAGGTAATAGTAATTTCCTTTTGTAAAAATGTGCGAATGTTCCAATGTTCACTTGTATGAAGTCGAATTCAAGATGGCTGGAATGATTGTAGTTCCTACTCACAAGAATTGTGGTGTAGGACTCAACGAAAAGCAAGCAGAAAAGTTTCAGCAAGACCTTGTGAAAACTTGGGGTTTCGAGCAGGAAGAAGAATAACTGAAATCATAAAAATAAAAGATTAGAACAGTTCCTTATAATTGTGATACTGCTTCTTTGCAGACTTCACATTTACAGGTACAATCGGCACTACAAATGCAAGCACTCTGCATTTCACAATCACATTTGTAAGCAGGATCACCGGTATCTGCTTCGCAGCCACATGCTTGATCTACCATGTCAGGTTGATCATTGGCATAGTTTTAAAAGTTTAG
>NZ_JAZHEE010000102.1:0-729 GCF_036620675.1 Rosenbergiella sp. YN46 | reverse complement strand
GTGATGAAGCGATCTTCTTATTCAAAAAGGCTTCTTTGTATCAAAAAATACAGACAACTTTTGAGGCTAGATTCTGAACTTTAGGTACGATTCTTGTTGAGCATGATTAACCTCAACCTCTTCCTTACGTGCATCCTTCTTTAGAATAACGGTGTGTGTAGAATCCTTTGGCGCGTCGGAGTAACGTAGTGTGATAGAAGCTGCAAGTTCTTTGTGTTGATCTGCCGTTTTTCCACGTAAGGAAGGAGTTGGCCCCATTACATCTTTAGCTTCTAATTTTATGTCATCAGGTAGAGCGAGTAGAGAAATGTTTGCGTTTTCTTCTTTACCTCTTCCAACAACTAGCTTTGTGTGTTCATCTAGTCTGAAGTGTCGTCCAACCTTTAACAAATCAATATCATTGAATGTTGGTGTTTCAGTATGATCGAACAGATCAAAAGCTCTTTTTCCAAATGCCTTATCAGTTAGTAGACATCCACCACCTGCATTTGGTGGGTCTTGTATGCCAAATTCTTTTGCCATCTGTAGTTGAATCTTTCTTGAACGACCTTTGATCATTCCAAGATCTTTTCTTTGAATCAGACCATTTTTTTCTGGATCTGTCTTTGGAAGTAAAGCTGCTGATATCGGTCTTACAATTTTTTCTTTCAAACCAGATTCCTTTTCAATTGTTCTCAGTGCAGGACCGTGTTGACTCATTGGTCTTTGTCCTAGAACTTCACCTGAAAT
>NZ_JAZHEE010000101.1:0-732 GCF_036620675.1 Rosenbergiella sp. YN46 | reverse complement strand
GGTATTATGATCTTAGAATGAACGTAATTCCACTTTTTAGGGATAGAAAAGAGACTATAAAAATTTGGAATGAAGTGGTCAATTGGTGGAGTGGTTCCTCAATTAAAATTAGATTTGTTGAAACCGAAGATAGTAACTGGTTCATTATGGGGTCAGATTCAATGCACCCAGATACAAATATGTCATTTTTTAAAATCTTACCCAAATCAAAAAATTATGAACGATTTAAAAAAGGACATGGGGGCGAAGCATACTTGCGATTAGGAACGTATACTAAAAAATACAAAAACGATGTTAAAGATGATGCCATCTGTGATTGCAGTCATATGAAAGAAGATCATGATGATTCCGAAGATAACGATGAATGTCTGTATGAAGACTGTGACTGCAAAAAATTTGAAAGTTTCCAACTTAATCTCTATCCACGTAAAAAGAAAAAAATTGTTACTGATATCAAATTTTTTCAAGAAAGTGACGTAAAAGAGGATTCACTAACTTGGAATTGTCTTTATGTACACAAATACAAATCACAAGAAAAGTGAGTTAGTCACCATCACCTAAATTCACTCTTACATGTTCACCAGGATAATGTTCGTAAATTTTCTTCGAATAACACTTATTACATAAAGGCCCATTAATTTTCCATTCCTTCATAGGCATGTATTTTTTTTCTATACGGCCTTTACAAATAGTACAATTTTCTTTTAATGCCAAATTGACTAGTCCTGTTTT
>NZ_JAZHEE010000100.1:0-733 GCF_036620675.1 Rosenbergiella sp. YN46 | reverse complement strand
ATAAGAAAAAACATGGCAAGATGCCACGTTGTTATGCTGACATTGATTGAAAATCAGTCATTTCTCGACACTGGAATAACAAACTATAATGAAAATTGCTTGTTAAGAATTAAAAAAAAATAAGTGAATTATTCTTTATAATGAACTAATAGTGACTTTCCCATAACAGGATGAACAGCTATTATATTTTCGCCCTTCTCAGCTAGAAATTCGTTTACTACATCTTGAAGAAATACTCCCTGTGGTAATTGTTCAGCTTCAAAATATTGTATTTTGTGAATCATTATAGTGAGGATCAATTAAGACGATATTAACAATTCTGAAAGTCCTTTGTACCTATTCCTAATGGTTACTTCGGTTATGTTAGAAGCTTCTGCAATATCTCTTTGAGTCTTATTTTCTCCATTTGTAATACATGCCGCGTAAAGTGCAGCTCCAGCCAATCCCATTGGATTTTTTCCAGCTGAGCTTTTATCTTCTTCAGCTTATCTAGGAATTTTAACTGCATAACGTTTTGTTTTTTCTGATAATCCTATTTTGTTAGCAATTCTGGCCACATTTTGTACTGAATCTACGACGGGCATCTTCAAGTCTAATTCCTTTAGTAACAGTCTGTAATATGCTGCTAGATCTTTTTTTCTGATATTCGCTGTCACGGCAATCTCCTTGAGGGTTCTTGGGGTTCCGATCTCACGGCATGCAGCATATAATGCTGAACTCATCATGCCAGTTA
>NZ_JAZHEE010000099.1:0-750 GCF_036620675.1 Rosenbergiella sp. YN46 | reverse complement strand
CCGCCCGGCCAGTTCCACCAACAGGCCCTTGATCGCGTCCAGGGCGTCCGGCGTCACGCCCCGGTCGCGCTCAACGGCGCGGATCCTGTCGATCGTGCCCGCCACAGCTTCGGTGCGTTGCTTCCGCGTGTCCATTCTCTACTTCCTCCCGGGCCGGCGAGAGTAATACCAAGGGACGCTGATCATGACCCGACGAGCCGGCTTACCAAGGTTTTCGGCCTTAAGCGTGCGCTGTGGCGATGCGGGGCATCGCGAAGCGTGCGCGACGCCGTCCGAAAGCCTTGGTAAGCCGCCGTTGCGGTCGCGTATGCGGCCCGTCGGAGGGCGTCGAAAAGTTTTGACGATGCACCGCATCGCCTGCACCTTTCCTCCTGCCCGACGAGCCGCCTACGCGATCTCTATGAGTCATGATCAGCGCCCCTTGGTATAAGGTGTCGACGGGTTCAGGGGAGAAGGTGACACGACCGCTTGACTCTCTGCTCGTCCGTCACCGGCAGGCGCCGCCTTCGACTTGGCGAACTTCCTGCCCACCCCTGGCGCCGCCCGACGGGATGGAACGCCGGTCGCCGACTACACTGCGCGATGATGTCCGGAAACCTCGCAACGCCGTCGTATGGGTACAATTTAGCTGATGCAGGCCACTAAGGAGACCGCTCATGGATTTGGGGATCACCGGAAAGACGGCGCTGGTGTGCGCCGCCAGCAAGGGTCTGGGCAGGGCCTGCGCCATGTCCCTGGCGCGCGAGGGAG
>NZ_JAZHEE010000098.1:0-754 GCF_036620675.1 Rosenbergiella sp. YN46 | reverse complement strand
ATGGCAATAGCTTATGTTTTAATTAGTTGTGTTTAGGGATTTGACGTAGAAATAATTGATGAGATAAAACAGCTTGAGGATGTAAAGGAAGTCCACGGAATTTTTGGTGCCTATGATATTCTTGTAATGCTTGAATCAGCTAATGTAGAAAACCTAAAGGACATAATTACTTGGAAAATTAGAAAATTAAACAGAGTAAGGTCAACGCTTACGCTAATAGTACCAGAGAAACAAGAATAAGCGACAGTTCATATTCTTTCAATCAAACTTTAGTATTTGATACACGTAGTGATAATACGGAAGCTGACAACGGGCTTTGAATAGTGCGGTTTGCTTATTCATTGGCTTAGAATAGTTTGAATCTCTATACAGCCACTTGATACAATTGATTACCAATTAACCTGTAAACAGTTTGACATTTCTCACAAGTTAAAAACTTCGTTGGCAACAATTTCAACTCAGCCTTTATCCTATCAATTTCACATTTTGGACAAAATTTTCCAGTTCCCAACAAGATCAAGATCACTTAATCAAATTTAACATTTCATAACGGTCTAAAATAATCCCAAAAAACGGTCAGGATCTTATTGGATTCAAACTTGATAGAAAAAATATGATTGAATCAGTTATTTGCTCTCTTGTATGTAGCAAACCAGGATTTATAAGATGTTGGACAAGGATCTGTTTTCGTATGGTTACTTACAGAAATAGCACCCAGATAGTAGCTGATTTGCTTACAGTAACTGAACGGTAT
>NZ_JAZHEE010000097.1:0-767 GCF_036620675.1 Rosenbergiella sp. YN46 | reverse complement strand
TATCAAAGAGCATTTGTTGAAAATCCAAAAGAACGAAAAAGACAGCTTTTAGAAGACTATAAGAAAAAACATGGCAAGATGCCACGTTGTAATGCTGACATTGATTGAAAATCAGTCATTTCTCTACACTGGAATAACAAACCATAATGAAAATCTCTTAAACGATTTCTTCGTAACATTATGTTATGACAAAACCATCTAAACCAAAAGAAGGGGATGAAGTCTGTCCCATGTGTGGAAGACCAAAAAGTAAACATTCTTCCGAAGAATTACTTACATGCTCTCATAAGATGGAAGAGTTTAAGAAAAATACTACAGGTGGGGCTGGAATTGAATGAATATTTGCAAACTGTTAATGAAACTATTAAGATCCAGATCGTTTATGGAACAATTTTGGCATTCAGATAGAAATTGATCGCTCCATTAAATTTCTTAGAAAACTCGATCATCTTTTTATTGTATTATTCGTGATTTTTAGTTGGGTAGCAATAAACTGAAGAAAACACCGATGTCTTAAACCAGATCACAGATTGTTGCGCTAATACTGGTAAATCTGTAAGCGCATTTGGCTGTCAGTGGACAATGATTTCAGAATCATAGTTTGGGTTTGGCTAGTTGCTATCCAACTTTTATGTTTGCCTGATTAAATGTCTTGTAACGCTTTCTTATGGTAATTTCTGTAACCCCTGCAGCTTATTCAAGGGCGCTTTGAGTGATAGATACTCCATTTTGAATACAAGATAGGTATAATGCCGTTGCTGCAAGGC
>NZ_JAZHEE010000096.1:0-769 GCF_036620675.1 Rosenbergiella sp. YN46 | reverse complement strand
ACATGGCTACGATCCGACTTCCGCCGAGTCCTCGCACCACGGATGGCCGATCTTGTTCAGCCGGGCGTTGCCGGATAGGCCGAAGATGTAGCCGCAGCCTTGGCCTTCCAGGAGTTCCATGACCTCCGGCGTGCCGTAATGGCCATCGCCGCGCACGGTGATTTCCACCCGCGGCCAGTTGCGCCGGATGCGGCGGATGACGTGCTTGAGGACACGGGCCGCCTCTTTCCCGGAAGGCCGCTTGCCGGGGCGCAGCAGCGACAGCACCGGCTTGCCCGTGGCCGCCTCGAAGATGTGGATGGGCTGGAAGCAATATTCGTCATAATGGGCGTTGAACAGCGCCAGTTGCTGGCCGCCATGGACGGTATCGTCGGTGTCGTCGATATCGAGGACGATGCGCGCCGGAACGCGCCTGAAGCTGGCGCAAAACAGATCGATCAGCGACAGCCCCATGCGCCCCAAGACCCGCCATGACGGCGCGTTCTCGAGGCGCGACAGCGTCGGTTGCGACATCAGATCGTCCCCGGTCTCGGACAAGCGCCCGCAGGCCAGCTTGAACGCCGGATCGAAGCGCAGCACGTCGAGGTCGTCGCAATCCTCGTAGCCGCAGGCGATGGCGAACAGGCGCGCCCCGATCATGTCGGCGTAGGAGTGGATCGTGCTCGCCGGATCGCGCGCATCAGCCAGGCAGGAGGCAAGGCGGCCGGCAAGACCGAGCCGTTGCTCGATCCCGCGCAGCACCAGCACGCCGCCGTCGGACGACAGCCGG
>NZ_JAZHEE010000095.1:0-771 GCF_036620675.1 Rosenbergiella sp. YN46 | reverse complement strand
TACCATGGCGCATCAGCCACAGCTCCAGCGCCGTCCAGGTGCCGGTGGTGTCTCCCCACGGGGAGCCGTTGTCCATTGTCATCCGGTCCGGCAGGCCGTAGCGTTCAAACACGCTGACCAGCCGCTGCTGCACGGTCTCACGGCGTTCATCGGTACAGTGCGCCAGGCACAGGGAAAAACGGGAGTGGTCGTCCAGTAGGGTGAGCGGATGGCAGCGGCCACCGCCAAAGGGAAAGTGCCCCTTAAAATCCATCTGCCAGAGCCGGTTCGGCGCGTCATGTTCGAACCGTCCCGTGGCGGGAATGCCCGGTGAAGTGCCCGGCAGCAGGCCGTGACAGGCCATCAGGTTATGAACGGTGCTGAAGGCGGGCATACGGTGCCCCTGATCTTCCAGCCAGCGCTTTATCTTGCGTGCGCCCCAGCGTTCATGGCGGTCATGGGCCATACGCAGCAGGGCGGCGATGTCGTCAGATGAGCGGTTCGGGGAATGGTGCGGTATGCGCGGACGGTCCTGAAGGCCGGAGGCACCTTCCTCCTCCTGGCGGCGAAGCCACTTGTAGCCGGTGGCAGGTGAAATACCGAAGCGACGGCAGAGGGAACGGATGTTCGCCCCGTCCTGCGAGGCGAACAAAACAAACTCGGTACGTAATGACATGATATCTCTCGCATCCCAGGGCATAAGCGACTCCATAAACGGGCTCTTATGCCTTGGTTGTAAGTGTCTACCATGTCCCCGAACAAGTGTTCACTATGTCCCCGGACCGTACACCC
>NZ_JAZHEE010000094.1:0-786 GCF_036620675.1 Rosenbergiella sp. YN46 | reverse complement strand
GAATTTTTTGCTCATTCAGTATCACTTCAAATTCTTTTCTAAGATGGTCAGTTTTTTCACACTTCGAAACATCATCAAGATCCGAGAATTTAATTGCATTCATTTCTTGTACAATTGCGTTCATTTTGGCTGTTGTTTCAAAAATTATAGAATCAAGCCTTTTTTGTGTTTCAGGTTGCAATAACTAATACTAACCAATCATCATAGTTAACAATTCCAGTCAAATGTTAATTAAAACGAGAATTTAAGATGCAGGTTTCGTAATCTGTACTAGTATTACGAAATAATTAATTATCTACTAACAAGTAGGAAGGAAATCTAGATTATTCTCATTCATGTCGTCAGGATTAGTTGTAAGAAACCATCGCTTACTTTCAGGATGTTGCTTCTTGTGAACTATTGCCCTTTTGTTATCTTTTAGGGTGTAGAATGTATGTCCACGATCTATCCACGCGATAACTTTGCTAATTGATTGTATGCCATTATTTTGTACTCCAACATGCGTTATTCCTACCTCACTTTCTTGTTTGCAATTTATTTGTAAATCTGCCACATTTCATATTTTAAGTTCTATTATTTTAGTACACTATACTAGGATACGAAATATCATCGACAGTTTGGTAATTCTGTTGACATTTGATACGAACTGTAAACTAGAAAAAGTAGCTAATAATAGCTGACTTGTACCACATATTGTCAAGTACAATTCATCCTAAACATGGTACAAACAAAAGCACAACGACGTGCTACTGCCCGAAAAGCTGCTCGTACAAGAAAACGAAATGC
>NZ_JAZHEE010000093.1:0-795 GCF_036620675.1 Rosenbergiella sp. YN46 | reverse complement strand
TCAAGACCATAAAGTAAAAAAAATAGTTGTTCAAAAACCTTGACAAAGTTTAGCTCCATTTTAAAAAGGGAAAAAATTACGGTTCGATGATTTTGTGATTTTAGATTTGGATCACTAATTATCGAAGGATAATACCAATATCCATAAGATTGGTATGGGTATATCCGGTTTTAATCAAACCGCCATATTTTTTAAAAAATGAGTTTGAATCATTATTTTTCAAGTATTTTGAAATTTTTTGTGATGATATGGGAAAATTTTCAATTATTGCACCAGCATGTTTTGTATTTCCATCTATACCATCTGTTCCTAATGAAGCAAATACCACATCATCACGTGAGTTTTGAAGTTTTTGCAAAATTCGTAGGACCAGTTCCTGATTTCTTCCACCTTTCCCAATACCAATTACTCTGACAGTTGTTTCTCCACCAAAAATAACAAAAGAATTTTTTTTCTTTGGAATTAATTTAACGAGTTTTTTAGAGGCTAATTCTATATTTCCAGAAATTGAAAAAATTTTTGTAGTAAAACCTAATTGTTTTGCCTTTTTTGCCATTTCTTTGAGGCAATCATTATTTGTAGAAATGACCTGATTAGTAATTTTTGATCTTTTAGGCGTCCCTTTAATTTTACCAAGTGCGCCAGCATTGAAACGTTTTAAGATGTTTTTAGGAATTTTATGAGATAAATTGTATTTCATAATAATTTTTTTAGCATCCTGGAATGTGGTTCTATCAAAATAGGTACATCCTGATGAAATAGAAGATAAATCATTATCGTGTACATCTGACATTA
>NZ_JAZHEE010000092.1:0-828 GCF_036620675.1 Rosenbergiella sp. YN46 | reverse complement strand
ATCCAAACACCTCGGAATAAAACTTCTGGGCGCGAGCTTGGTCATCAAACGGGATCTCAAAATGAGATACTTTGTTCATTGTATGATCAGCTAATTTTGATAAATATTAAGACTTGTTCCAGATTTACAAGAAACATTCAAAAGATAAAATGAGATCATTGCACTGATTGTTAGCTAAAAGTCAAGTGGTAGCTCAGTTCGTATCAAATGTAGGCGGAAGCCAACAAGGCATGGAAGGGAGTTCCACGGAGGTGTGAGAATAAGCGAATCGCGTTATTCAAAGCACGTTGTCAGCTTCCGTGTTTCAAATAGCTATTTCAGAGATAAAAAGGACTCAGGTTTCTCTTTTTATTAGGAGGGGGATCAAAGTAGAATTGTGGTTCTGGAAGAAAAATTTCATGACAAGATCACTTCCCTTATTCATAAAACTCTGAAATCAAACGAGATCTCTAGTCCCGAATTAAAACAGAAGGTTTGGGGATATCAGTATGATGATGATTTCAAGTATGGTCACAAGGCAGGTTTCCTAATTGGTCTAATCATTGGAGATTATATGGTGACATACGAAAGATTTCCATCACCGGATGAACTGATCGAAATAAGAAAAATCTTAGAATCCCATCTGGACGAAATTAAGGATAGTGTTTTAGATCATTTTTTCTTTTACAAGGAATAATTCGTCAAATTATTCGAACCATCCATTCTGATCAATTAAATAGAATATCAGATGAGATTCTTCATGTTTGACAGAAAAACAGGAATGAAAGAAGGGATTTATGTTTTTGCACGAAAACAAAATGGTGATTTCAACAACATTGTTTTCGGTGT
>NZ_JAZHEE010000091.1:0-876 GCF_036620675.1 Rosenbergiella sp. YN46 | reverse complement strand
TAATGCCGATCAGTTAAGGATCGGTTGATCGATCCAATAGTTGTGTAAGAATCCGGAAACGCTCACTCGTTTCCGGATTTTTTTATGCACATTGGACAGGCGCTTGATCTAGTTTCCCGTTATGATTCTTTGCGTAACCCTCTGACTTCTCTGGGCGACTTTCTGGAGCCAGAACTGATTTCCCGCTGCCTTGAAGAATCAGGCACGGTTACTCTGCGTAAACGTCGTCTCCCTCTCGAAATGATGGTCTGGTGCATTGTCGGCATGGCCCTGGAGCGTAAAGAGCCTCTTCATCAGATTGTTAATCGTCTGGATATCATGCTGCCGGGCAATCGCCCCTTCGTGGCCCCCAGTGCCGTTATTCAGGCACGTCAGCGCCTGGGAAGTGAGGCTGTTCGCCGCGTGTTCACACAAACGGCACAACGCTGGCATGGCTCCACCACGCATCCGCACTGGTGCGGTCTGACCCTGCTGGCTGTGGATGGTGTGGTCTGGCGCACACCGGATACGTCAGAGAACGATGCAGCCTTCCCACGCCAGACGTACGCCGGAAAGCCGGGGCTCTACCCGCAGGTAAAAATGGTCTGTCAGATGGAGCTGACCAGCCACCTCTTAACGGCAGCAGCCTTCGGCACAATGAAAGAAAGTGAAAATGCACTCGCCGCACAACTGATAGAGCAGACCGGCGATAACACGCTGACCCTGATGGATAAAGGTTATTACTCACTGGGTCTGCTGAATGCCTGGAGTCAGGCGGGAGAGCATCGCCACTGGATGATACCGCTGAAGAAAGGCGCGCAGTATAAGGCACTCAGAAAACTGGGGAAAGGCGACCATCTGGTGAGCCTGAAAACCAGCCCACAGGCCCGGAAAAAG
>NZ_JAZHEE010000090.1:0-877 GCF_036620675.1 Rosenbergiella sp. YN46 | reverse complement strand
CCTCTATTACCATTAGCGTTAGCGTTGACCGCACATGGTCTATTTTTCGAATTTTCCGAGTTATTGTATCTCTTAGAGTGCTGATTTGATCCGATTCAACCTTGGCAAGAATGTCATGTGCACCAAAAACTCCGTTGACCTCCTTTACATCTGAAATATGTTTCAGCTCTTCAATGGTTTGCTCCTCGGAACCTAAATCACAATTAATTAGCACATATGCTGTTGACATAGCATAATTACACAATTATCATATTTCAAGCCTCTTTAATGAAACTTGGATTTGTAAATTCTTAAATCAAACTGCTACCGTTACAAAATGTCTGTGTGAATCACACAGTTTGAAATTTCCATCCGTAAGAAATGTGGTTCATTCTAGATAACTAAGTGAGGGCTTTAGGGCATAATATCCACTTGTCACGAATTTAGAGCCTCACTTAGAATTTAAATTCTTAATTCTTAGATTTAGTTTGAAAATCTTTTTCTAATTCAAAAATAAACAAATTTCATGGGAGAGTTGTTTACTATGACATTTGCTGATTTCAAAGGGGATGAATGGGAAATGACTGAAGGACTTCCTGTAATCTTAGAATGTTTGAAGGATAATTCCATGATTGAAATTATCGATATTGACGATAAAATTCACAAAATGACTTTCCAGCAAGGTGGTAAAATCTTTATTGATGAAATTGAAGACGAGTACAGATTTTATTGGAATGATGATGATCTGATTTGACTTGCAAAGGAATCTGTCATAGGTATAAGGCTCTCAACCCATCAAATGGAAAAAGTAGATACGCAACAGGTCAAAAACGATGTAATAGTTGCGATGTATACGTAGAATGGAATGGATTGTTTTGTCCATGCTGTGGTATGAGAC
>NZ_JAZHEE010000089.1:0-901 GCF_036620675.1 Rosenbergiella sp. YN46 | reverse complement strand
ATTAAGAATTTTCAGGATTTAACATTTGATACGAACTGTTAATCGAACTCGCAAACTGTGGTTAGGACTTAATTAATTGATTGGTGTGGTGGTATTATGGTGATTAAAGTGACAGACCTAAGAGCGTGTCGAGATTGCAGTAATGTTTTTTCTGTAAAAGGTGACGGGGTTATGTTTCCATCAACGCCATGTCCTGCTTGTAAGTCGGTGAACAGTGACAAGGTATTCAATGATTAAGTGGATCATGGAACCAACGAAGAATTAAGGTAAAGCTACAGAATTTTCAGGATTAAGATCTGATTTAACTAAAAGTAATACCATATTACTTGCGCATGAAGGGTGCTGGTTACTGTATTGGAATGGCAATTGCTGCTGTTGTAGTGTTCATTGCAACCTCTGTTTTATTACCTTTCAAGTAAACACAAAGAATTAAGAATTTTCAGGATGAAACTCAAGAAGAAGCGTTCCTTATCCTTAGCAGAATTGGAAATAAACGTTCTTGGAATTGTGAAGGCTAAATTTAGAAAATGATTTAGTGTTTTAGAATTATCGGTTATATTCAAGCTTCACTCTCTAATATTATGACATTAAGTGATTTTGACAAAAAATTATTGAATGATTTGATAGATCATGTTGTAAATGATATTAAGTCGATTGTTGAGTTTGCCAGGAAGCCAGAGCTTAGAAGTATGTTTAAAGATAGAGATGGTTTAGATTTTTCTTTGGGTGTTGCTGTGACAGAAATAAACATGATGTTTGTTGAAGGGTTTAAGCTGAGAAATAAAAGAGGATTAAACAAAGAAGAAAAAGCTGAGCTTTTCAACTTTTTTGGAACGAGAATGTATGAAATCAAAGAAGCTATTTTCAAGTGTGGATAAGGCTTAAAACAATTAGATTGTAT
>NZ_JAZHEE010000088.1:0-924 GCF_036620675.1 Rosenbergiella sp. YN46 | reverse complement strand
TCTAACACATTTGATGACAGTACACAATTTTTCAAAAACAACTATAGAATCCCAACTCAAAGCAAACCCAGATAGTTTTAACCATGCCTTTGAAAAATTAAAATAAACATTTGATACGAACTGTTGCCGAGTCTTTTTATCTTTGAAATAGCTATTTGAAACACGGAAGCTAACATGTGCCTTGGATAGTGCGATTCGCTTATTCATTTGCTTGTTCAATGTACCTCCATTTCTTGTTGGCTTCCGTTAATATTTTGGGTTTACAGTTAATGGGTCTAAAATTAAACCAAAAAATGCCTGAAATTCTAAGCTAATAGTACTATTTGCAAGCTGATCAAAAAATTAATAGAAAAACAACTTCTAAATTATAACTTTTCAATTAGCTATTTAATAAAACTGCCAAATTTTCATTTGATACGAACTGTCAACAGAATTGGCAAAGTTTATTGAAGATTTGAGATAAATAAATGGGGTATTTTCCCATTTACTTAGATAAAATCAACTCAAGAATACGTACCTGTGCGTACTCTCGGATCAAAGTCAAACAGTAAACCTTTATCCACTTACTCGAAATGTTTGACTATGGTAGCTCGAACACAAAGACATTATTGTAACAAGTGTCATCTAAAACGCCCTAAATGTATCTGTAAAAAACAGTAAACGAGATTAATAATTCTTAGATTCTAAACTCTTTTTGTTTTCCAATACAAAACTCAACTAAATTCTGAACTGCAATCTTAGCTATTGTTATTTCTTGACAAGACTTTAGACCGTCTTTGGTCTTTGCACCATGTTTGAACGCATAGCGTCTTTCTTTCTGGAACGTTCTTTCAAGTAATTGTAAGAAACGCCTAATCAGATTATAATCCAACACAACTAAACCCTCTTTTGTAAAGGCGAAATCTTTCTTGTAGATTCTATACT
>NZ_JAZHEE010000087.1:0-935 GCF_036620675.1 Rosenbergiella sp. YN46 | reverse complement strand
CAATGATATAGCCACTAGTATCGGTTAATACAAATCCAGAAGATTCATCAACTATTGCGTAGGGATTTTCTTCTCCAACTGGCTCCCAGACGGTTGTTTTACTATTTTTCAATGCTAATGCAAGCATAGCTTTACCATCTGTTAATTTGTTAAGATATTCTCTGGCTTCTGCTACTCTTTTTTGCCCAACTTTTAGTGCTTGAAAATATTGCACAAATATTCAAGAATTTAATAATTATAAAAATCGTATCATAGGCATTAATCTCCGATCTCTAATTGCTTAAGTAATCGATTTACAATTTTAGTATTTTCTTTACGTTTGTTAAAAATCTTCTCTAATCTTTTTTTCTTTGTAGCTGATTTTTTTGATTCGATAATCTGAAAATATTCCTCATCTAGATCATTATTTGATTGAAGTCTTTTTATTATTTCAAATAAAATTCCTATAACTTGATTTTGAGCCTGGATCAACTCACCATTGTTTTTTTCAGAAATTTTGTTTCACCACATTTAGCTCAGATTATTACGAAAGTTTGGATAGAATTTTTATAAGACGTTTATTTTTAATTTCATTTCTTGCGGTATCAAAAAATGATTGAAGTTTTTGTTTTTGAATTCTTTCTTTAGCATAAACATTTGCTTGAAATGCCATTTCTAATTTATCAACTTCATGAAGAAATACAGCTTCATCCGTTTGCCTTTTTTGGTATTCATTCCAAATGCTTAGATATTTTTCAGCTAAAATATTTGGTAGATTATTAAAGATTTTTTTCATTGTTTCATTTTCAAGTTTTTCTTTTTCTTTTTTTGAAATTTTGTCAGTGGTTAAATCACCAGTAAAAGATTCTGCAAGATCATGCATCAAACTCATTTTTAATACTTTTGTTGTATCAAGATTCTGTAAATCTGATAAAACCATGGCGATGACAGACATC
>NZ_JAZHEE010000086.1:0-977 GCF_036620675.1 Rosenbergiella sp. YN46 | reverse complement strand
AAATTTACTGCTCCTCGTTAAGGCAGCTCTTTACGCCTGATGCCACATTTCAGGACGTCACCCGTTCTGCTAGTGACGGGAAAACCCTGTTGCTGAGCGGGATGAAAGCATTCCCCGGAAAAGTATTTCTGGCGTACATCCGTGGAAATCAGAAAAGTGGTATTGTGGTGACCATTGATGCCTACTGGCTACGACGCTGGTTTGCTGCCGATGGACAGAACGGCATCCTTATTGGCGACAAAGTATTGACCAGAGCGCAGACCATCACTGAATTCGGGTCTGTACGTTCACAAATAACAAATACCCTGAGCTCAGCGTTGTCCGGAGCCAGTGTGGTCTCCTTCCGTCATGACACACCGCATCTGTTTTTCTGGCCGGCGGTGGCGGTACTGATACTGGCCGCCGGCTTACTGACAATTCTGGCGCTGGGGCGGTTTCGCAGAAACGTCTTTCCGACACTCCCACAGCTTGAACAGGCGATTCACGCCGGAGAAATGGTTCCCTGGTACCAGCCCATTATGGATGCCACCACCGGACAGGTGAGAGGAGTGGAGGTCCTGGCACGGTGGCATCATCCCCGGAAAGGAGTACTGCCACCCGACCTGTTTATTCCCCTGGCGGAACGCAGCGGACTGCTTGTTCCCATGACTCAGGCCCTTCTGGACCAGGTCAGGCGGGACATGGACGTTCTCAAATTCCGTCTGCCGGATAAATTTTATATTTCAGTAAATATCAGCGCCACGCCGGAAATAGTTGAGGCGCTTTCCGCCACGCTGACAGGGTTCAGACACGCTTTTCACAACCATCTCAAATTGGTTGTGGAACTGACGGAGCGAACGGCTGTCCGGTCTGACTCCCCGGTCATTGCGTTACTACAGGAGCTGCGTGCCGAAGGGATTGGTATTGCCCTGGATGATTTCGGTACGGCTTATTCCAATATTTCCAAAATCAACAAACTGCCGGTGACCAGTATCAAA
>NZ_JAZHEE010000085.1:0-995 GCF_036620675.1 Rosenbergiella sp. YN46 | reverse complement strand
GTATTGCCCTGGATGATTTCGGTACGGCTTATTCCAATATTTCCAAAATCAACAAACTGCCGGTGACCAGTATCAAAATAGACCAGTCATTCATACGGAAATTAGCCGATTCCATGGAGTCACAGCGTCTGGTTGAAAGCATTATTGAGCTGGCCAGAAGTAACCGCCTGTCTGTCGTGGCAGAAGGTGTGGAAACAGCCTTTCAGTCGGACTTTCTGGCCGCCAGAGGCGTGGCACTGCAGCAGGGATATTACTGGTCAAAACCGCTGCCGGTGATGGATTTTGCCCGTTTTCTTATCTGGCACAGAACGGTACCCGGGATGTTCAGTGAAGAAAGGAACCCGGTATGAAATACAAAAAAAGCACTGGTCAGCGGTCATTAAACGGTTCAGAAAAATCAGTTCGGTGGAGTTTTTTGTCCGGAAAACCCTGCTAATGCTTGATGATCCGGAAGAAAAATTATTTTTAAGCGCCCTTGCGCAGAAGAAAATTGAAGAGCCGGAAAGAGAGTCGGTCCCTGGGGTGGATAACGGACGGTCCTGATGGAAAAAGAAACGCTGACGCCGGTAGCTGATAAGCTTGCCGAAAGTCTGGAGAGCGCGGGTTTATACCGCAGAGCAGCCACCCGCTGGTTAGAGGTGTTTTTTGAATGTCTGAGTGATTCTGAACGGTCATGGGTATCCCGCAGGAGACAGCACTGTCTGAGCCAGATGCAGACAAGGAAGCCGGATGATACCTACCAGGATATCTACAGAGCAGTCAGTGCATTACACCGGAACATGGGACTGGGGCAGACCGGAAGTATCCCCCTCAGACGCTGTCGAAGCAGGGGGCAACGCAAGTAACTGTGAGATATATAGCTGTTGCTGTCTGTCGTTCGTGTATGAGAGGGACCACATAGGTGTGGTGTGGAGGTACCGGGAGTGTTAGAAATTCTGTGTCATTCGAGTCAATATACAATCAAAAAGGAATGACACATGTCCCAACCCTTCGAT
>NZ_JAZHEE010000083.1:0-1138 GCF_036620675.1 Rosenbergiella sp. YN46 | reverse complement strand
GTTGTCTCTATCCAACAATGAAGCTTGATCCAGATATTGTGACACTTGGAAAAATTGTTGGGGGCGGAATGCCAATTGGAGTGATGGTTGGGAAAAAGGAAATCATGGAAATAGCAAATACCAGCAAACAGAAAAAATCCTAAAGGTCCTATGTTGGAGGGGGTACCTTTTCTGCAAATCCCGGAACAATGACGGCTGGATTTTCTACTTTGAATCATTTGAAAAAGAATCGAGGTTCGCTGTACCCCAAAATTAACAAGCTTGGAGATATGGCTCGAAAAAACCTTACCAAAATATTTGATGGCAGAGTCATAACAACTGGAATTGGGTCCCTCTTTATGACCCATTTTGTAAAAGGCGGTATTTCTGAAATTACAAATTCGGCCCAAGCTGCAAAATGTGATTCTAAGCTACATCAGAAATATCACTTTGACATGATTGCAAATGATGGAATCTTCTTTTTGCCAGGAAAGCTCGGAGCTATCTCAAATGCCCATTCTGGAGTAGATGTCAAAAAAATGATATCTGCCTCGGCTAGATTTTCTGAAAATATTTAGGACTGGAATAGTTTAGAGGAATCACAGATGGCAGATATAAAAATGAAATTCTCAAACTCTGAGGAGGAACATAATGATGCTCTTGCCACCGCTGACCCGACCAAAGCTGATAACATTGATTTGGAAAATCTTGCTAAAGAGGCTATCAAGAAATTCAAGTCTCTTAGTTAGATTGATGATGTTAAAATGATATTTTTCGGTTCAAAAGAAAAACCAGAGGATTTAATCTACCAAGCAATGTCAAGGATGAAAAAAAATCAGCCCAAAGCAGCTATTCCATTGTTCAGCCAAGCTCACAAGCAAGAACCAAAAAATCTAGAGGCCTTACACAACAAGGGACTTGCCTTGAATAAAATAAGAAAGTATAGTGATGCAATTACCTGTTTTGATGCCATTCTAAAAATTAACCCAAAAGATGCCCCAGCCCTTAGCAATATGGCAATTGCCCAAGCTGAGCTTGGAAATACCCAAGATGCAGTAGAAAATTACGATAAGGCAATTGAGGCAGACCCAAAATATTCCGCCGCTCATTTTAACAAGGGAGTTTTATTTCACAGATTAGGTTCTGATGAAGATGCAAT
>NZ_JAZHEE010000082.1:0-1163 GCF_036620675.1 Rosenbergiella sp. YN46 | reverse complement strand
CGGGGGCCCGCACAAGCGGTGGAGCATGTGGTTTAATTCGATGCAACGCGAAGAACCTTACCTGGTCTTGACATCCATAGAACTTGGCAGAGATGCCTTGGTGCCTTCGGGAGCTATGAGACAGGTGCTGCATGGCTGTCGTCAGCTCGTGTTGTGAAATGTTGGGTTAAGTCCCGCAACGAGCGCAACCCTTATCCTTTGTTGCCAGCGATTCGGTCGGGAACTCAAAGGAGACTGCCGGTGATAAACCGGAGGAAGGTGGGGATGACGTCAAGTCATCATGGCCCTTACGACCAGGGCTACACACGTGCTACAATGGCGCATACAAAGAGAAGCGACCTCGCGAGAGCAAGCGGACCTCATAAAGTGCGTCGTAGTCCGGATTGGAGTCTGCAACTCGACTCCATGAAGTCGGAATCGCTAGTAATCGTGAATCAGAATGTCACGGTGAATACGTTCCCGGGCCTTGTACACACCGCCCGTCACACCATGGGAGTGGGTTGCAAAAGAAGTAGGTAGCTTAACCTCCGGGAGGGCGCTTACCACTTTGTGATTCATGACTGGGGTGAAGTCGTAACAAGGTAACCGTAGGGGAACCTGCGGTTGGATCACCTCCTTACCTTTGGATACAGATTTCGTAGTGTCCACACAGATTGTCTGATGAAAATAAAGAAGCAGTGAAAACCTCTACAGGCTTGTAGCTCAGGTGGTTAGAGCGCACCCCTGATAAGGGTGAGGTCGGTGGTTCAAGTCCACTCAGGCCTACCAAATTCTTCTCCGTACTGCGTTGTTCGCCCACTCGTTTATTTCAATAAACTTCGTGGACTCACGCCTTGTCCGGAAAAGAATTGCATTTGGTATCGAGGTTAACTAACTACTTTGGGGCTATAGCTCAGCTGGGAGAGCGCCTGCTTTGCACGCAGGAGGTCTGCGGTTCGATCCCGCATAGCTCCACCATAACACTACTTCAGAATGTACTTAATCGTGCATTGTGAAGTATCTGCTCTTTAACAATCCGGAACAAGCTGAAAATTGATAATCCATAAACGGTAATGACCGTTTAATGGGTCTCTCAAGCTTACAACACGAAGACATCTTCGGGTTGTGAGGTTAAGCGAATAAGCGTACACGGTGGATGCCCTGGCAGTCAGAGGCGATGAAGG
>NZ_JAZHEE010000081.1:0-1210 GCF_036620675.1 Rosenbergiella sp. YN46 | reverse complement strand
ATGTAAATAGACCCGCTTTAGTTCCATACACTTTTTGAGCTCCCGGGCTGGTAATGTTGTTGACGATATTCCTCCGGCGTCAGGTTATTCAGTGATTCATGCGGGCGTTCACAGTTATATTCTGACAGCCATTGTTCCGTGATTTCACGCACTTCACTCAGCGTTCTGAACAGATAAAAATCGAGTATTTCTGTGCGATATGTTCTGTTAAAGCGTTCAATGAATGCGTTCTGTGTCGGTTTACCCGGCTGGATAAATTCCAGTTTTACTGTATGTTCCTCTGCCCATTCAGCCAGGGCCAGCGAGATAAATTCCGGACCATTATCCATGCGAAGCATTACGGGATATCCCCGGTTCGCTGCGATCCTGTCGAGGACACGAACCACTCGCTGAGCTGGCAAATTAAGGTCTATTTCTATCGACAACGCCTCGCGATTAAAGTCATCAACGACGTTGAACGTACGAAAACGACGACCGCAAATCAGGGCGTCATGCATGAAGTCAACAGACCAGCTCTGGTTTAACGCTTCAGGCGTAGCAAGCGGCGATGGATTACGTACTGGCAGGCGCTGCTTGCCTTTACGACGAAAATTCAGCTTCAGCAGACAGTAAATACGGTGGACCCTTTTGTGATTCCATGGGTATCCCTGCCGTCGCAGAATCTGAAACAACTTTGGAAAACCATATCGTGGATACCGTTCAGCGGCAGCCTGCAGTGCAGAAATAACAGGCTCGTCACGCGTCGTATTCGGACGATAATGATAAACCGTTCTACTCAGGTTCAGGCTCCGACAGGCCTGACGGATACTCAGCCCGAACGTCGTTATCAGATGAGTGACCAGCTCACGCTTAAAGGCTGGTTTCAAAGCTTTTTTTCGATAACGTCTTTCAATGCCCGGTTCTCAAGGCTGATATCAGCAAACATCTGTTTGAGACGCCTGTTCTCGTCCTCAAGATCCTTTATCTTTTTAATATCAGAGGCTTCCATGCCACCGTATTTAGATTTCCAATTGTAGTAGGTCGCTTCAGAGATACCGGCCTCGCGGCAGACATCTTTAACAGTTCGTCCGGCTTCAACCGACTTAATCACAGCGATGATCTGATGCTCAGTAAAACGGGCTTTACGCATAACGATCTCCTTCGTTGGCAGAATTGAGTATGCCGGAAGATCTCTAAATGTGAATGGTTCGATTATGCGGGATACTTACAG
>NZ_JAZHEE010000080.1:0-1257 GCF_036620675.1 Rosenbergiella sp. YN46 | reverse complement strand
TGTAGTGGCATAGTTAATCTGGCCACCTGAACAGAGGTGATATCATCGCCTCATAGACAAAAACAGGTGACATTATGACCGGACGTAGCAGACGTAATTTTAGCCCCGAGTTTCGCCTCGAAGCGGCCCAGCTAGTACTCGATCAACACTACACCGTTGCCGCTGCTGCCACGGCAATGAATGTCGGTAAATCCACGATGGATAAGTGGGTCCGCCAGCTGAAAGAAGAGCGGGCGGGAAAATCACCCGTGGCTTCACCAATGACACCCGAGCAGATTGAAATACGCGAGCTGAAGAAAAGACTTCAACGTGTTGAAATGGAAAGGGATATATTAAAAAAGGCTACCGCGCTCTTGATGTCAGACTCCCTGAACAGTTCTCATTAATTGAGAAACTCAGGGCGCGGTTTCCTGTTGCCGTTATGTGCAATGTGTTTGGGGTTCATCGCAGCAGCTATAAATACTGGCGACAGCCAAAGAAGCCTGATGCCACACGGGCGGTGTTACTCAGTCTTGTTCGTGAAAGCTATCGCGAGAGTCATGGCTCTGCAGGTGCACGTAATATTGCCGCGATGGTCACAAACAAAGGCGTAAAACTGAGCCGCTGGCGGGCAACAAAGCTAATGAAAGAGCTTAATCTCATCAGCTGTCAGCAGCCCGGTCATCGATATAATAAAGTATCCAAGGAGCACGTAGAGATCCCCAATCATCTGGAACGCCAGTTTGCAGTAACAGAGCCTAATCAGGTCTGGTGCGGCGATGTGACTTATATATGGGCAGGTAAACGCTGGGCTTATTTAGCCGTTGTGCTTGATCTGTTTTCCCGTAAACCGGTTGGCTGGGCGATGTCATTTTTCCCGGACTCTGCACTGACAGCAAAAGCGCTGTCCATGGCCTGGGAAGCGCGAGGAAAGCCCGCTAATTTACTGTATCACTCGGATCAGGGTAGCCACTATACCAGCAGGAATTTCAGACAGTTACTGTGGAGATATCAGATAAAGCAAAGCCTGAGTCGTCGGGGGAATTGCTGGGATAACAGCCCGATGGAACGTTTTTTTAGAAGCCTGAAAACGGAGTGGGTACCGGATAATGGATACGCTAATTTTAGCGAAGCCAGCACAGCGATAACGAACTACATAACGGGATATTACAGCCAGCTCAGACCGCATCAATATAACGGTGGTCTGACGCCGGATGAATCAGAACGATTGTTCTGGAAAAACTCTAAAGCTGTGGCCAGTTTTTGTTGACCACTACA
>NZ_JAZHEE010000079.1:0-1301 GCF_036620675.1 Rosenbergiella sp. YN46 | reverse complement strand
GCTTTATCGTTACTCATGTCAGCATTCGCACTTCTGATACCTCCAGCATACCTCACAGTACACCTTCGCAGGCTTACAGAACGCTCCCCTACCCAACAACACTAAAGTGTCGCTGCCGCAGCTTCGGTGCATGGTTTAGCCCCGTTACATCTTCCGCGCAGGCCGACTCGACCAGTGAGCTATTACGCTTTCTTTAAATGATGGCTGCTTCTAAGCCAACATCCTGGCTGTCTGGGCCTTCCCACATCGTTTCCCACTTAACCATGACTTTGGGACCTTAGCTGGCGGTCTGGGTTGTTTCCCTCTTCACGACGGACGTTAGCACCCGCCGTGTGTCTCCCGTGATAACATTCTTCGGTATTCGTAGTTTGCATCGGGTTGGTAAGCCGGGATGGCCCCCTAGCCGAAACAGTGCTCTACCCCCGAAGATGAATTCACGAGGCGCTACCTAAATAGCTTTCGGGGAGAACCAGCTATCTCCCGGTTTGATTGGCCTTTCACCCCCAGCCACAGGTCATCCGCTAATTTTTCAACATTAGTCGGTTCGGTCCTCCAGTTAGTGTTACCCAACCTTCAACCTGCCCATGGCTAGATCACCGGGTTTCGGGTCTATACCCTGCAACTTAACGCCCGGTTAAGACTCGGTTTCCCTTCGGCTCCCCTATACGGTTAACCTTGCTACAGAATATAAGTCGCTGACCCATTATACAAAAGGTACGCAGTCACACCCCGAAGGGTGCTCCCACTGCTTGTACGTACACGGTTTCAGGTTCTGTTTCACTCCCCTCGCCGGGGTTCTTTTCGCCTTTCCCTCACGGTACTGGTTCACTATCGGTCAGTCAGGAGTATTTAGCCTTGGAGGATGGTCCCCCCATATTCAGACAGGATAACACGTGTCCCGCCCTACTCATCGAGCTCACAGTCTGTGCACTTTCATGTACGGGGCTGTCACCCTGTATCGCCGGACTTTCCAGACCGTTCCACTAACACACAAACTGATTCAGACTCTGGGCTCTTCCCCGTTCGCTCGCCGCTACTCAGGGAATCTCGGTTGATTTCTTTTCCTCGGGGTACTTAGATGTTTCAGTTCTCCCGGTTCGCTTCATTAACCTATGGATTCAGTTAATGATAGTGTGACGAATCACACTGGGTTTCCCCATTCGGACATCGCCGGCTGGTAACGCCTCATATCGGCTCACCGACGCTTTTCGCAGATTAGCACGTCCTTCATCGCCTCTGACTGCCAGGGCATCCACCGTGTACGCTTATTCGCTTAACCTCACAACCCGAAGATGTCTTCG
>NZ_JAZHEE010000078.1:0-1323 GCF_036620675.1 Rosenbergiella sp. YN46 | reverse complement strand
ATGGGTCTTCCCCGATCATGGTGGGAAGGCTCAGAACGCCATATTCAGCTTTCCGTAGTGGAACATCACCCCCAGTTTAAAGCGCTCCCGGTTTCGGTATCCCCTGGCTTTTATCCTCAGCAGCCTGATCTTGCTGTTAAGTGCCTCCGCATTTCCGTTTGAGACACTGTGTCGCATCGCATTCAGGATCCCGTACAGCCTTTTTCCTATCGTTTTCGCGGCATTTTTCATCATGGGAACGTCACTGTTAGCCGCCAGCGCCAGCCATCTCTGCCAGTCACTCCGTCTTTCCTCGCTCCATGGCCTGTTCCAGATATCTTTTGCCAGCTCTTTCAGCGTCCAGCACTGGCTCGTCAGCTTCATCTGTGCACGCAGCCACATCAGCTTTTCCTGCCGGGATTCGGTCATCCACTTATCGCTGTACTGCCACAGGAAGCGGGTTCCTTTTGCCTGGCGTCGGCTTTCAACAGGGAGGTGCGGATGTTCATTCTGACGGGTTTTATCAACAACCTCGCCCAGTTGCTTCGCCACATGGAAGCGGTCAAAGGCGATTTTCTCAACCGCGTTGGGTAAGTGGATACGCGCTGCCCTTATATAGCCTGCATTCATGTCCATCGAGAGTGTTTTTATGGTCAACAACTGGTTGTCCGTAAGTGTACGTAGATAACTGGCAAGGCTCTCAGTTCCGCGATCATCTGTTAAGGCCAGCGCTCGCCCGTCGCGATCGGAGATCACCGTTATATACCGATGCCCTTTTTTAAAGGCGACCTCATCCACATTCATATGACGGGCGGATAATGGCTTTTTTATCCTGGCAAGTCCTCGCTTAACTCCCCGGATCATAATGCCGTCAACCGCATTCCAGCTCAGCTTAAGTTGCTTCCTGACAGCATCAACGGTACTGATTTTTAGCCATGAGAGAACGAACGATTCGAACAGTAGCGTATACCGGCTACCGGGTCCCGCCCACGGAACCGGCAGGGTCTGGCATCCATGTTCCGGACACATAATGCGGGGAACATCGGCTTCAACGAGCGTGGTGAACTGGCAGGTATCAAGGTGGCGCCATTTGCGGCGACGGTGATCGTGGACAGGGCAGGATTTACCGCAGGTCGGACAGGCTAGCCGGGTGTTTTCAGCGATCTCGACAGTGACAGTAACAGAACCGGCATTTTCATCGAGAGAAAGGGATTTCACCTGCCACGGAGCGGACAGGTTAAGAATATGAGCGTAGAGGGACTTTTCGTCCATAGCGGTGACCTCTGGCGATTAAATACACCATCATCATGCCTTCAGCCACCACAACAAGGGAAGACCCATATA
>NZ_JAZHEE010000077.1:0-2265 GCF_036620675.1 Rosenbergiella sp. YN46 | reverse complement strand
ACGGTGGTGGGCAGCGTGGGTCAGTCGGGACAGATATATGCGCGCGTGGAGAAAACACGGGGACAGCTGACCGTGAAATGGGGCGAGCGTACCGGACAGCAGTGTCTGGTGGATTACAGGCTGCCGGCAGGAAAAACGGATAGGCCATCAAGTGACATGGTCCGCCTCAGCGCGCAGTGTCGCTGACGGGCATGTTTTCTGGATCAGAAGACAGGATTATTTATGAAGAAAATATTGATGAGGCTATGCCTCCTGTTGGTTTCAGGTGGTGCGGCACTTTCCGCTCAGGCGACTGTGACCTGTAAGTTTTATAATGGCTCCTCTTTTAATACGACCGCAAGTCTGAATGGCTCTGCGGTGCTTTCGGTCACCCCGGACATTCCGGTTGGTACGCGTCTTTATGCTGCCCGGGTTCTGGCAGACAAATATCCAGATGCATTTTCAATTGATTGTAACGGTCAACCAAATGAAGCCTTTAGCGCAATACTAAAGACAAAAGTCCTGAACGGTTCAGGACTGGGGGATAATATTACGTTTGACTCAGGCTATCCCGGTATCGGCGTACAGTTCTGGATCAACGGGGGATATATTACAGCTGATGGGCAGAAAGCAGCCGATATAATAAATATATCTACACCTGCAAATGGTCATATATTTTGGGGCACTAATGTTTTTGATCGAGAAATGACGATATTTCTGGTTAAAACAGGAAATGTCCAGCCAGGTGTATTATCAGCAACGGGATTTCCGTACGTGCAGTATATCTGGAATCCCGGAAATAACGCCAGCTTCATTCCGGGGGTGCTTTCAGAGTTCCACTTTAACGGGCAGGTGTCTATTACCACACCTTCCTGTAAAACGCCGGATAAAGTTGATGTGGAGCTGGGGGAATATACAACCACTGAAATTAATAATAATGGTGGTTCGCCGTGGAAAGATGCGTCTATCCGACTGACAGGATGCCCGCGCTTTACCGGTTATGCAGGTAAGGAGGGGAGCTGGCATGTCACACAGAGAGGTAATAGTTCCATTTCTTATGCGGCAGGAGAGGCACCTGTCTATGCAGCCAATAAACTGGGACTCACACTTAACGGGGTCCGGGGGAATCTCGATAATGCTAACGGTATTGTGGATATTGATCACTCTGCCGGATCTGCCAGTGGCGTGGCGGTACAGATAGCAAAAGGCGATACCGGCAGCAATACTCCGGCCCAACTGGGCGCTGAGACCCTCCAGAATATCCCTATGGATGGTGCCAGTACGATTACCATTCCGTTAGTCGTCAGAATGATAAAACACGGAGAATCCGCAGTGAAAGCGGGGCGAGTAAACACCCAAATAACTTATCTGATTAACTATAAATAGGAATAGGCTTAGTATGAAAAGAAAAATTATTATGGTTGTGCTGATGTCCGGTATCTCTGGTTCATCAGCAGTATATTCCGCCGATACCGGTACCATCAACGTTAAAGGGTTAATTACTTCATCAACCTGTTCAATCGACGTTAACGGGGAAAATAACGGTACTGTTGAACTCCCCACCTTACCGTCCAGTGTATTTACTCCATCCCATCAAAGTGATGGTGAAGCTCCGTTCACCATTAATTTAAGCGGTTGTGAAGACGTTGCGAATGAGGCACTTAAGATTGTTCTGACAAAACCTGTAGCTGATACATCTCTGGATATACCAACAACAGGAGGAACTGCGGAAAATGTTGCATTCAGAATAAAACAGGGAAGTAATAGTTTTCCATCCTGGAACTCACCAGTTGCCGGATCGCAGGATTATCCCGTCACACTGATAAATGGTACTGCGAGCCTGGAATTTACTGCCTACTATCACGCAACGTCTTTTCCGGTTAAAGCCGGCACACTAAGTACCGTTCTGACTATGGGAATTGAATATCGATAATTTCATGGCACCCCTGGTATTCAGAGCAATCTTTACATTTACGTAATAATGTATTTACGTTAACGGAGCGGGTATGTACTGCTATTAGTTCAAGATACATGCCTGTTTCATAGCGTTTACCTCAATGTGTTAATTTTCTGCTGGTCGGAATTCTGATATGAAAGCGTGGCGGTATTTCTTGATAGCAGTGTTTCTGTTTATGTTCATAATACTTCCTGCAGCAATATCTCTTTTACCGTCATGGCATAAACACAGTGATAACGGTAAACAACGGGGAAATTTACTGCTCCTCGTTAAGGCAGCTCTTTACGCCTGATGCCACATTTCAGGACGTCACCCGTTCTGCTAGTGAC
>NZ_JAZHEE010000076.1:0-2292 GCF_036620675.1 Rosenbergiella sp. YN46 | reverse complement strand
GTCACTAGCAGAACGGGTGACGTCCTGAAATGTGGCATCAGGCGTAAAGAGCTGCCTTAACGAGGAGCAGTAAATTTTCCCGTTGTGGTAAAGAAACACACCATGAACATGTGGATACCGGAGTGCTGCCTGTTCGAGTGCGCACGCGGTGTCCGGCGAACATGAGAGGTCCGGCTGGTACTGACGCAGGATTTCCCCGCCCAGTAAACGGGCATTACGTAGCAGAAAATCGATACGTTCTGCTAATATAGAGTCCTGTTTACTTCCATCATACTGGTGATGCCATGAGTGAAAAATATACAGGAAAACAAGTGTCATCATGGCAATAAAGAAAATCAGTGAGATAAAAAAGTATTGCCATGCATTTTTCATAACCGTTTTCCTCTGACCTTATCGAGCTGAATCCTAAACTGAATGAAGCGGTCATTCCCGGACACTTTGCCTGAATCAGACATCTAACCAGGAAGTTAAATGTCCTTCATTCATGATATTATTTATAGTTAATGATGTAAGTTGCCTGACTATAAACAACGCCGGGAGTTGATGGATTATCATTAGCTTTTTTAATTCTGGCAACCAAAGGTATTTTCACTACGGAACGTCCGTCCTGAGGCAGGTTTTCATTAAATTCCTGGCCAAGTATTAATGGGGAATTAGACGCAGGCGTTCCTCTTGCTATCTGTATCAGGACTTCTGTAGCTGAGTCAGGAACCGACTTATCTATGTTAATTTCACCGTTATTTACATTTGCATTTCCCTGAACGCCATTTAGTGTAACGCCGATCACATTCGCTACATTTGGGGCTATATAGCTAACTGATGCCTGTTGTTGTGCCCAGTCTGAGCTCCATATATTCTCATTATTTCCGGGATTACCAAAAAACGTTGGACAGCCTGTAAGAACAATACTGGAGTCAACCCAATCTGAATACCCTTTTCTATCAATACTGCTGACATCATACTTACCTAATTGTACATCATAACTACGTGGCGTCGTGCAGGTAGGAACTGTGATGTTTATTCCTCCAGAGAAAGTAAACCACGCCATATCTTCCTGCCCGTTATCTATGCTCACACTTGCCTCACCTTTAGATGAAGGCATAATATATTGTGTGAGCGTTATTCTCCCAAGGCTGTTGCCGTCTAAAAAACCAGGGGAAATATCCCCAACTTTAATTAGTTTAAACTTCACATTATACTCATTCCATGAAGTATTGAACCCGGATGGAAAAGTACTTCCTATATAGAACGGGCCAAACTGATTTGTATTTATCACATCCCCTGAAAGCACCGGGTTACCTTCATAAGAAATATATTGAATACCTACCCCAGGTATATTTGTTGCGTAAATTTTCTCAGCTGCATTGATGAGTTTTAAATTCGATGTTGAATAGGTTATTTTTGTATCAAAATAATATGAGCCCTCTCCGACCGTGTTAGTGATGACAAAGTCAAAGTTTTTATGATCCCCCTGGTTATTTTTAAGATAACCCTGATACAGTACTGTTCCTACGGGAGTGTCTGCGCCTGAGGAAATATCTGCGCCATTCAGCACAACATTTGTTTCAACCCTCTGAACCAATTTCAGAGACAGAGTTAAGGATGAAGCGTACACTGAATGGAGTTCCATTCCGGATAATAAAATAATCGCCAGTGTTATTTTTTTCATTATCATTTTCCCCCATTCATGGAATCAAACCGTAAAATACTGTTTTTCTGGCCCGACGCCAGCCATCTGAGCAACTGATCGCCACGCTGGAAAAACCTGGCTTGAAAAACTGCCTTGAGACAACGGTGCCATCATGAACTTCATTACCGACTGTAATATTACCTACATTCAGAGGCATTATTAAATTCAGGGGCGACTGAATATCAGAGATATTATTGAGATGGCACTCTGCTAATACGGCTCTACTCATAAAAAAAAGAAGAAAAAGGCCACAGGATAACAAATATAAACATTTTCGTTTCATAATCCAGCTCCGCACACGGAATCAAACCGTACAATACTATTATTCTGTCCAGATACTGGCTGTGGTGGCAGGATATAATTGATATGACAGGACTGATCACCCCGCGAGCCCCATTTCACGGTCAACTTACCCCGTGACTCCGACACGCGGGCGTATATCTGTCCCGACTGACCCACGCTGCCCACCACCGTGCCGGCACCGTCATACACCTCGGCACCAAACGGCACCACTTCGCCACTGGTCTGTTTCGCCATAATCAGCAGCGGCGTACCCCGGCTGGTCCTGAACACAATCCGGCTGACCGCGCCTGAGTACGGCG
>NZ_JAZHEE010000075.1:0-2405 GCF_036620675.1 Rosenbergiella sp. YN46 | reverse complement strand
CGGTACTCCGCATAGCGGGTACCGCCCAGCTCCACCGCGCTGACCGCCACCCGGGTCACCTTACCGTTCAGGTAACGTTTACCCATCAGGGATCGGGTCGGGAGGGTCACCGTTATCGGCTGGCCCAGCAGGCTGCTGCGGTCGATACGCGCATCGCTACCCAGCAGCGTGACGCTCAGTTCAAACGGCTCCGAGAGCGCCTCGCGCCCGGAAAGTTTCCAGAAAAGCAGCCCGGGAATGGGCAACTGGACGGTAATACGATCTAACATGACGTTAATCCTTCGTCAGACAGCGGTAATGCGATTACAAAAAACACCCCGTAGGCCAGGGTATTCTTTTATAGTGAAATAATGAATCAGAATGTGATGAATTATGATTTTTATAATTCATGGGTTTTTGAAATTTAATATTGCGTAGTTTCCGAACCAATTCGCATAACGGCAATACGATCTTTTTTCCCGATTTTAACAGAAATCGGCAACCCCTTACGAAGCAGATGCATTTGCCCGGGTTCGATCAATGCTTTGGCAGCATATAATTTCTGCATATCATCCAGATAGAAATAGATATCAAAAAAGTAATTATTTCCATAACGGGTATTGGTCTGTTGCCAGGATTCAATTCGGGATTGATGAATTTCACCCGACCAGGAGTTCCTTTTCAAAAACATTCTTGCTGACCGAATGCTGGTTGAAGTCCCCGGGAAGAAAAAAATCACAACGATAAAAATGATTGGTATAGCAATACCAATCAACATAAACGTCAACTCCAGAGCCGATAAGCTTAAAAGAAAGTTTTTAATAGACATATGGAGCCCCAGATTATAATAAATATTTTATTATTCGAGACATGCCTCACCGTATTGGTTATCCTGGCCAGGTTAACAGTAACGTTATCCGTCTTTACTTCAAAAACCGTTTTCGACCAGTCCTTTAGCTTAATTGCCGCTGCCGCTAAAGTTGCAGTATTAGACATCGTCAAAATGGCTGACGTCACTCCCGAAACAGCAACATTATTTCCGGTAATAACTTCATTGAACGCCGTAATAGTCAACGAATGGATTTAGGTTGAATTAATTCTTTAGGAGCCTTCAGATCAATCCCAGTCTCACTCGTAATTGAAATCAGGAATTTTCATCACCCCTTAGGTGCCGAGTTAAAAATAAAGAAGCTATCAACATCGGCCTGAATTTCCTGATCATAAGCATCGCTCGGTGGCAGAACACCGATCGTCTTATCAGAGCTGTTCAAATTGAGCGGGCCGCTCATGGTATTGATTTCACCCGACTCCGTTGCAGTGAAATTAAAGGTCTTACCGATAATATTAATGGCACCGCCTTTAGTCAGCTCAATGGCACATTCGCCGCACTCCAGCCGCAGTGAATCTCCGGCACCAAGAACAAAGTTTTTCACCACCTTATCGGTCCGATCGCCCCCGGTTAGCGATGTGGCATCTTCCTTCACTCCGGTTTCCTGCTTCTTCGCCACCCTACGCACTTCGTTTTCTCCCACGAAGTGGGTGTAGTTTTTCTCAACGCTATGGGTTTCGTCGTTTTTAACGTTGGTGTCCATATTGCGTTCGGCCTGGATCCAGACCTGCTCTTCCCCCGCTTTATCCTCAAAGCGCAGGGCGTTGGCGGTATCGGCCGAGCCGTCTTTACTGCGGCTCAGGAAGCCCATCTGGGTGGCCGCCGCCGGTAGCGCCCACGGCGGCATACTGGCTTCGTTATACACCCGGCCTGTGACGATGGGACGATCCGGGTCGCCGTTGATAAAGTCGATCACCACCTCATCACCGACCCGCGGGATCTGTACACTGCCATACCCCTGCCCTGCCCAGGCGCTGGAAACACGCACCCAGCCTGAACTGGTGTCGTCTCCCTTCGCCAGGCGGTCCCAGTGGAACTTCACCTTTATCCGGCCATATTTGTCGGTCCAGATCGATTCCCCTTTCGGCCCCACCACCTTCGCGGTCTGCGGGCCGTAGGTGCGCGGCCACGCGGTGACCTGCGCCGGACGGAACACCACCGACGACGGGATCACCATAAAGTCCAGTCGGTGGATGGTTTCACCGCCGTCCCCGCTGGCGTAACGGTTCTCTTCAAACTGGTAGTGCACCGCCGTGGTCAGGTATTCACCGTTATCGCTGAAGAACGGCGCGTTCAGCAGCGCGAAGGTGTACCCCGGCGCCAGCCCGATGGCAGTGCCGGTGCCCTGAATCTGCTGGTGATCCACCTGCCAGCGCTCCTGGCGGATGCGGGCATAGAATTCACCGTGGCCGTGCTCCACGTAGCGCCCCGGCCAGTCGTACACGTCGATGCTGCCCGGTGTCGGCGACGCCGGGTTCTGCCGCGCCTGGAACAGCCAGGCGTTGGGCTTGCGGAAGTCGTAGTCGTCCAGGCTTAC
>NZ_JAZHEE010000074.1:0-3155 GCF_036620675.1 Rosenbergiella sp. YN46 | reverse complement strand
GGAACGGTCTGCGTTGTCGGGAAGATGCGTGATCTGATCCTTCAACTCAGCAAAAGTTCGATTTATTCAACAAAGCCCCAGGCGTATCGAAATTGGTGAAGCAGGAAAAAGAGGGGCGATCTCGCCCGGATGGTTACCTGGAGATGAAAACAGGAGTTTTAACATGTATTTAAGAGTGTTGTCAGCGCCCATACTCACCATTTTTCTACTTATAACTGCCTGTTCAAACCATACTCAAAAAACAAACGTCAGGGTTATGCCCGACAGCGATAAATCTGCGGAAGTTGATGATCTTTTAGGTGGCCTACGATCTCCAACAGTTCCCCCGGAGCATTCAAAAATACTCGGATATGCGACACAAATAAGGAATGCCATTGTTGCCGAAATGTATGAACCCGATGCGCATAAAGGAAAAAACTGCTCTATCCGTATCTCTCTTCAGCCTGATGGTTCAGTGAACAGTGCGACAGCAAAAGAGGGTGATGCAAAATTGTGTAAAGCAGCCATTTCAGCGATTACACGAGCAAAAATACCCGCCGCACCAGATGACGAAACATATCAGAGGGTCAAAAATGCCGATCTTGATTTCAGACTATAGAAATGAAGTTTGAGATGGCTTTTGCTGAAAAGACCTTGGGGGCCACATTCCGTGTTTTCACCTTAATGGTGGGATTGTTGAGGATACACTTTAATGTTGCTTCCAGTCTTGCTGTTATGTTTCAACTTGTTGATATTTAACATAAAACTCATTTTCGGCACTTTGAGGTGCATAGCATTTGCTATACGTTCGTGTTGTGTTATTCTTGTATAGCAATCGCTATACAAAAGAGGTGTGTATGAAATCAGATGTTCAACTCAACCTAAGAGCTAAAGTACCGGACAGATGGCGCAACCGCATTTGCATCTTCCCGCCGTGGACGTCCTGCAAACAACCGGATCGATGAAGAAACACGCTGTAAAGCCCTGGATTTGATCCGGTGCCACTATTCAGATTTGGGCCCAACGCTCGCAACCGAAAAACTGGCTGAACGCCATCATATATATCTCTCCGTTGAAACCATCCGTAACTGGATGACAGCCGACGGTCTCTGGCGTCCTCATTCCCGCCGGCGAACCCGGGTTTACCAGCCGCGCTATCGTCGCGACTGTTTCAGCGAACTGGTTCAGATCGATGGCTCTCACCATGACTGGTTCGAAGGAAGAGCCCCAAAATGCTGTCTTCTGGTCTTCATGGATGACGCCACAGGTCGCCTGATGCACCTGCGATTCTGTGATTCAGAAAACGCGTTTGACTACATGATGGCTACCCGGCAATACATTGATAAACATGGTAAACCTGTCGCATTTTACAGCGACAAGCATGCGGTGTTCAGGGTCAGCGGACCCGAAAGCCGACGTACCGGCACAACCCAGTTCGGACGGGCTCTCCGGGAACTGGCGATCGAATTGATTTGTGCCAACAGCAGCCAGGCAAAAGGTCGCGTGGAACGGGTAAATAAAACGCTCCAGGATCGCCTGATTAAAGAGATGCGACTGCAGAACATCAGCTCGGTTGCTGAAGCCAATCAGTGGATTGAACATTTCATGTCTGATTTTAACCGTCGTTTCTCCCGGCCGGCAAAATACCCTAAAGATCTGCACCGTGCGGTCACACAGAGTCCACTGGAGCTGAATGATATCTTCGCCTGGCAGGAGCTGCGGACCTTATCGAAAGCACTGACTTTTCAGTATGATAAAGTGATGTATATCATTGAACCCACCGAACAAAATACGCGCATAGCAGGTGAAAAAATTACCGTTTATGATTACCCTGACGGAAGCATTACTTTCCGGCATCAGCACCGGCCACTGGGTTATAAGATTTTCGATAAACTGACCTGCGTTGATCAGGGGGCGGTTGTTGATAACAAACGACTGGGTGCCGTTCTGAGGCTGGCACAGCAGAAACAGGAAGAGCTGGAGGCTGAAGGAAAGCGAATGCGCAGTACAAAAATGCCCCGCAGGCGCGCTCAGGAACGTGCACTGGAAGAGCTCAGGGCGATCAACCCGGTGCTGGCCAGTCCGCAGGATTTTATCCCCAGCCTGAAGCGATAAGCCCTTCCCTCACCTGCGGATCTGATATGGCCGACAGATGAGAGAAAAATGGACGACAACAAACCAGTGCTCCTGACACTTCACGAAGCGCTACGCCTGGATTTGATTGAAGCCTATATGGCGGGGGAAATTACGCTGGCAGAAGTGGCTGAGTCCATGGAGCTCACCCGTCGTCAGTGCTCCCGCCTGATTAAACGCTACCGCGAGCTGGGGTCAGCCGGTCTGGTCAGCCGGCGCCGTGGAAAGCCAGGCAATCATCAGTTAAACACCACCATCAGAGATCAGGCACTGCAGCTTATTCGCTCACGCGGCCGGGATATGAATCCGTCAGCCATCTGGCGAATTCTGACCACAGAATACGGTGTCCGGATTTCAAAAGAGACCGTACGTAAACTGATGATAGCCGAGAAAACCTGGCAACCACGTTCTTCCTCCAAAGCCTGACTCAACCTTAAAAAGGCATTGTCCAGACTCTCCACTGACGTCAGGTCAGCTTTGTTTTCAGCACGACATTTCAACATTGGCTAGACAAATGTTGTAACAGCAAAGTTGTAATGTCCGTCTCTGACCAAATAGACATGTCCGCGCTACAGTCTCACCACAGCGATCACTGCTTTCAACGGATGAGACTCATGACGGCATACGGAACGGAGTTTTTCTCAATGAACGATGTGAACCGACTCAGTTTTCAAAGCCACCTCGTCACGATTTCGACGACTAGCAAAATACCCCAAAGATCTGCACCGATCCGTGGCCGAAAGCAACGAAGAGCTGGATGATATCTTTGCCTGGCAGGAACTGCGTAAGCTGTCAAAACTGTGACATTCCGTTATCACAAAATGATATAGACGTTCTGAAGCTGGCGCAAAGCAAAAAGGATGAACTCGAACGTGATGGTAAGCGTGATCGGAGTAAAAAGATGCCTAAACGACGCGTTCAGGCCAGAGTTCAGGAACAATTGAAGATGATTGTACCAGGTACCTCGAGAGCGTTCAGAATTCTGTGTCACGTTAAAAATACTACAGCGTCATCACCTTATTCAGCCGCCCGTCAAAATAAAT
>NZ_JAZHEE010000073.1:0-4055 GCF_036620675.1 Rosenbergiella sp. YN46 | reverse complement strand
CCACGGGAATATATACGCAGGAAGTTATCGCAATCATAAGAGAGCAAAAACGTCTGGATATATAGGGTCAAATCCACTTCGCGGGTTGAAAAAATCAGTAACTTATTGTTGCAGCGTAACACATTGCTTTCATCCTGTTCGGAGCAACAAACAGAAATTGACTATACCAGATTGGACATTTCGGAGAATGACCCTGGCATGGATTGTCTACTTCGCGCTCATCTTAAACACCGGTCGATGAAATTAAATTAAACTATGACATAACATCATCAGTAGATGATGATAACAGAGCAAGGGCCGGCCTGAGGTGGCTATTATTCCCTGAATACATCAGGCCCGGCTCGCTGATTAAAACCCCGTAAATTTGTTTTACTCCTGAGCTTTGGTTGAACGGCAATGCATCAGTCGCTTATAAAATAGCGTGGTGCCCGCCAGGCTCCCGTCGGAATTGATGGCGAAATCGGGAATATGGCCCGCTTCCTGATAGCCCAGGCTGCGGTAGAACATCGAGGCCGGATCGCCGGTGCGGGTATCCAGCACCAGCAGGGAGCGCTGCCGCGCCCGGGCCTGGCTTTCCACTTCCTGCATCAGCGCCTTGCCGATACCGCGCCGGCGGTATCGGGTATCAACCATCAGCTTTTCCACCTCGGCCCGGTGAATGCCATTCGCTTTACCGCATAGCGAAAGCTGCACGGCGCCTGTAACCTGGTCGCCATCCAGCATCAGCATCAGCAGCAGGGAGCGATCGCCGTTCTCTACGTCAGCGGCAACCTGTTGCCAGTAACCTTCGGCCTCTTCCTGCGTCAGAGGGGGCAGAAATCCTACCGACGCGCCGCTGGCGACGCAGTCATCAAGTAGCGCGCAAAGCGCCTGCCGCCAGGGGGCCAGGTGGGTGATTTGTTCAATGTTCATGCGTTAACGTTTCCACATCAATTGGTGGAGGTTAAGGTTAAATTTACCTTAGCGCGGCGGCGGCGGTCATAGGGATTTCTTCTGGCTTAATGACGGTGCACGCCGCCGGGATGTTCCTGATTCAGAGGGATCAGGGTCTCTTCGCTCTCCCTGGGGCGGGTCAGGGTGTGGACAATGCCGCATTCGCTGACCGGTCTGCCGGAGCCGCAGTGGTCGCTCAGGGTTTTAAGCTGATGTTCCAGCGCCAGCAGCTCCTGAATACGCTGCTGCACGTGGTGCAGATGTTCATTGACGATGTCATCGATCTGCCTGCAATCCTCATCGTTACGGCTTAGCGCCTGCAACAGACCGCGAATTTCGTCGTGGGTCATATCCAGCGCCCGACAGCGGCGAATAAACAGCAGTCTTTCCAGATGGCTGCTGTCATAGTGCCGGTAATTATTGACGCTATCACGCAGCGGCAGGTGCAGCAGTCCCTCTTTTTCGTAGTAGCGTACGGTTTCCACCGGGCAGTTTGCCTGGCGGGCCAGTTCACCAATTTTCATTTGTCGCTCTCCCGGGGGTTGACCCTGTAGTGACTTCAGGGTTTGTAATGACCAGTATAGAGAACCGACGGGACGAAGAAAATGAGCGACTGTGGAATAAAAAATAAACCGGATCGGGAAGTCGGCAACCCTTGCGGCTGCCGGCATTCGTCCGGTAATCAGCCCGACCATCAACATTCTCATACCCATGACGGAGACACTTGCTGCACGCCGGCGCCGGTCAGCTTTAACCCACTGGGGGCTTCTCAGGCAGTGGCCGGAGGGCTGCGCACCGATATCCGCATTATGCAGATGGACTGTCCGGTGGAAGAGAACCTGATCCGTAAAAAGCTTGGCGGCATGGATGCGGTGAAAGCGCTGGAATTTAACCTGATGCAGCGGGTTCTGACGGTGACCCACACGCCGGATGCGCTGGAGGCGATTCTGGATGCCATCCGAACGCTCGGTTTTGAGCCGGAGCTGTCGGTTCAGGGGCAAGCGCAGGCTGAAGAAAAGAAAAAGCCCTGGTGGCCGCTGGCGCTGTCCGGCGTGGCGGCGATTGCCGCAGAAGTCACCCACTGGGCCGGGGGGCCCGAATGGCTCACCGCCGCTCTGGCGCTGGTGGCGGTGTTCTCCTGCGGATTCACGACCTACAAGAAAGGCTGGATATCCATCCGTAATGCCAACCTCAACATTAACGCGCTAATGAGCATCGCCGTCACCGGCGCGCTGATTCTGGGCCAGTGGCCGGAGGCGGCGATGGTGATGGTGCTGTTTACCATCGCAGAGCTTATCGAAGCAAAGTCGCTGGACAGGGCCCGTAACGCCATAGGTTCGCTGATGAGCCTGACGCCGGATACCGCCATGGTGCAGCAGCCAGATGGCAGCTGGCAGGAGGTGGAAGCGAAAAGCGTACAGCCGGGAAGCGTGGTGCGGGTTAAACCCGGCGAGCGTATCGGGCTGGATGGTGAAATCGTGCGCGGGCGAACCACCGTCAATCAGGCGCCGATTACCGGTGAAAGCCTGCCGGTGGATAAAACCAGTGGCGATTCGGTATTCGCTGGCACCATTAATGAGTCCGGCGCTTTCGACTACCGGGTCACGGCGGCGGCCAGTGATACCACCCTGGCGCGCATTATCCACGCGGTGGAAGAGGCTCAGGGGGTAAAGGCGCCGACCCAGCGCTTTGTCGATCGCTTCTCGCGCATCTATACGCCGGTGGTGATCGGCATTGCCGCGGCAGTGGCGGTGCTGCCGCCGCTGTTTGGGGCCGGAAGCTGGCAGGAGTGGATCTACAAGGCGCTGGTGATGTTGGTGATTGCCTGCCCGTGCGCGCTGGTGATCTCCACCCCGGTGACCATCGTCAGCGGCCTGACAGCCGCGGCGCGCAAGGGTATTCTGGTGAAGGGCGGCGTCTATCTGGAACAGGGGCGCAAGCTTCGTGCGCTGGCGCTGGATAAAACCGGCACCATCACCCACGGTAAGCCGGTACAGACCGAAGCCGTCATCCTCGACGGCGTGGGCGATGCTGAAGGTCGGCTGCTTGCGGCAAGCCTGGCTGGCAATTCCGATCACCCGGTATCGCTGGCGGTAGCCGCGGCTGCGGCGGGGCAGTTTACGCTGCGCGAGGTGGATAACTTTGAGGCCCTGGCCGGGCGCGGCGTGCGCGGCGATATCGACGGGCAGCGCTATTACCTTGGCAACCTGCGGCTGGCCCGGGAAACCTCTGGCTGTTCCCCGGAGATCGCCGAACGGGTACAGGCGCTGGAAGGCCAGGGCAAAACCGTGATTCTGCTCAACGATGGCCAGCGGGTGCTGGGGCTGTTTGCCGTGGCGGATACCGTAAAAGAGAGCAGCCGCGAAGCCATCGCCCAATTGCATGCCCTGGGGGTGAAAACCGTGATGCTGACCGGCGATAACCCCCATACCGCCCGGGCTATCGCCGCCCAGGTGGGCATTGATGAGGCCCGGGGCAACCAGCTTCCCACCGATAAGCACGCTGCCGTTCAGGCCCTTTCCCGTCAGGGAGTGACCGGTATGGTGGGCGACGGCATAAACGATGCCCCGGCGCTGGCCGCCGCCGATATCGGTTTCGCTATGGGGGCGATGGGGACTGATACCGCCATTGAAACAGCGGACGTGGCGCTGATGGATGACGACCTGGGCAAAATCCCGGCCTTTATCCGGCTCTCCAGGCAGACTTACGCGCTGCTGGTACAGAACATCAGCCTGGCGCTGGGCATCAAGGCGGTGTTCCTGGCCCTGACCCTTGCCGGTATGGGTACCATGTGGATGGCGGTATTCGCCGATGTGGGAGCCAGCCTGCTGGTGGTGGCTAACGGTTTGCGACTGTTGCGTAAATAACCTTTCTGTTTCGCGCGGCTCGTTTCAGTCTGTCTTTTCTAAATGACACCAGCAGCACCTTTCGGATGAGTTCAGGCAGAAGATTCAGGGCGGTGACACTCCCCGGCCTGAAAATCGCCGCAGCGTTCACGGCCGCCAGGGTCAGCCCGACAGGACGTCGGGCTGAGGGCGTGCGGCACAGGGAGGTGACGTCACGCCCGACCCGTCCGGCGGACGGGAAAAGCGCAGGACAAAATTGCCGGGAGCCATTTTGAA
>NZ_JAZHEE010000072.1:0-4676 GCF_036620675.1 Rosenbergiella sp. YN46 | reverse complement strand
TCTTGCCCGTTCCGAAAAGCCCGGCGTGATAAGCGAAGGGGCCCCGAAGGGAGTTTTTTACCGCCGGGGAGCCGGGGTCGCCAGGGGAGCGGCGACTGAGCCCCCTGGCCCGTTCACCCGCGGTGAATTAACAGAGAAGCAGTTGCCTGAAGTGAACGGAACAGCCCGCCGCATCGTCATATTCTGCCATTTTTGTTCTGAAACCAGGCGCCAGAGCTGCCTGTCACCCTCACCCCGGCCCTCTCCCTGGAAGGGAGAGGGGGCCCCCAGCCCCCCGCATCATCATATTCTGCCGTTTTTTAGCTTCCCGCTTTCAACCATTCCACGCTAAGGCGCGATGAACCATTTTTTATGCCTGACGCTATAACGGCGCTACCCGGGTGATATTCAACCCCTGAGCCGCCAGGGCGTCATGAGAAAGCGTCGGCAGGTGGCTGTCGGTGACCACTTCATCGAAGTCGCGCAGCATAGAGACGTTAAACAACGAACGGGCCCCGTATTTGCTGCTGTCGGCCAGCAGCACCTTCTGGCGCGCCGTGGCTATCACATCCTGTTTCAGGCCCGCTTTTTCTTCAGTGGGCGTGGTAACGCCCGCCTCCAGCGACCAGGAGTTACAGCTCATAAAAGCGATATCAGGATAGATGGCGCGCAGCATCCGCCGCCCGTGCTCGCCAATGCAGGACTGGCTACTGTCGTCGATGCGCCCGCCAATAATGGTGACCTCTATCTGGCGAAACTCAGAAAGCAACAGCGCAATGTGCAAATCGACGGTAATCACCCGTAACGGAAGATGAGTCAGGCAGCGCGCCAGCTCCAGCATGGTGGTGCCTGCGTCCAGCACTACGGCGTCACCAGGTCGCACCAGCGCCGCCGCATAGCGGGCGATAGCCTGCTTTTCAGCCTGGAAACGCTGCTGTTTTTCATTGGTGGTGGGCTGTAGCGGAACAAAACGCTTCAGCGCCACGCCGCCGTGGCTGCGGCTGATAACGCCCTGATCGTCCAGTTTAATCAGATCTCGTCGAATCGTGGCCGGGGAGGCATCAATCGCCTCCACCAGTTGTTCAACGGTCGCCAGAGGGTGGTTCTTAAGAAAGGCCACGATCTGGTCCAGTCGCTGTTGTCCTTTCATTTTCGCGAAGTTACGCCAGTTGCATTGCCAGTTTAATCGATGTGGACATGCTCTCAGATTTGGCTTTACCCGTCCAGGCGATATCAAAGGCCGTGCCGTGATCGGCCGAAGTGCGAATAAACGGCAGCCCCGCGGTAATATTCACGCCATCGTAGAAACCCAGCAGCTTCAGCGGAATATGCCCCTGGTCGTGATACATCGCCACTACCATATCGTACTGGCCTTCATACGCCTGCAGGAACACCGTGTCCGGCGGACAGGGGCCAAACACCGTCATGCCGCGTTCACGTGCCGCTTCAATGGCGGGCGTAACAAAGCGTTGCTCTTCATCGCCAAACAGGCCGTGCTCGCCGGCATGGGGGTTAACGCCCGCTACGGCGATACGCGGCGCGCTGTAGCCCACGCGTTTCAGGAAGCTATCCGCCAGCCCAATGGTGGTTTCAATGCGCGACTGGCTCAGAGTATCCAGGAATTTGCGCAGTGCAATATGGGTGGTGACATGAATCACCTTCAGGCGATCGGTATAAAGCACCATCGCGTAGTCACGGCTATGGGTCAGGGTTGCCAGCAGCTCAGTGTGGCCCGGATAAAGATGCCCTGCCAGATGAAGCGCCTCTTTATTCAGCGGCGCAGTAGCGATGGCCTGAACCTCCCCCGCCATCGCCAGCTCAGTCGCCCGCTTCACGCACCGGTATGCGAGATCGCCTGCGGCAGCCTGCACTTTTCCTGCTGTTAGCGCATCAGGCTGCGCCAGCGGTTCGTCAATGACGTGTACCGTACCGGGCGCGAAGCGGGCGTCTGATACCTGCTGAATTGCGCACAGCGTAACGGGTGGCGTCACACCCAGGCTTTGCAGGCGTTCCAGGGTGCGCAGGCAACCCACCACCACTACCGGCGCGCCATCCAGCTCCGGCTCGCAAAGCGCTTTGATGATAATTTCCGGACCAATCCCGGCGGGATCGCCCATAGTTACGGCAACAGTCTTAATGCCCACGGTACATCTCCTCAATAAAATAAAGCGCGTCACATAATGTGTTATCCGATCCGAATCCCCCGGCCTTGGTAATAACCGGCAGATCCTCAATATCGCTGTTAATAAAGGTGCCACAGGGAATGCAGGGTGCCACTTCGCTCTGAATGCGATAGCCTTCAGCCCCCAGCGCGCTGGCGACGGCGGTCGCCATATCGCCCCCGGTCAGAAACAATCCACCGGTACGAGTACGGTCGAGAATCGCCAGCGTCACTTCCCCCATCCGGCGGCTGATTCGCTCCCCCAGCGTCTGTCGGCTGATGCTATAGCGCATCGCCAGGGCTTCGACCCGTTCGCGATCGTCGGCGTTACGGCTGGTACGCAATACGCAGTGGTGCTGGCTGTCCAACACGTCGCAGGCCTGACGAACCGCCTCTTCCACCGCTGGCTCTCCGTCCGGCGCCAGCAGAGCTTCGACATCCACGTCCACCACCGAGGCACGCCCCTGGCGACGCGCCTGTTCCACCTGGCGGCGGGTGGCTTCGCTCATGGAGCCCACAACCGCCAGTACCGGCAGATTCTGACGCGGCGTCAGGAAGCTTTCAGCGGGCAGCGCCCCCGCCAGCCCTGCCGCCCCTACCAGCAGCGGCGTCGCCTTCAGAGCCAGCGCGGCGCTGGCGATCCGCATCAGATCGCTGTCCAGCTCGGCATCCAGCACCACCATGGCGCGGCCGCCGTCGGCAATCTGCGCCAGCCGCGCATCCAGCCCGCCGTCACGTACCTGCTCCAGAGTGATTTCATATACCGGCAGATGGCTTTGCAGCTCGATCAGCGTTTTAATCCGCGATGAAACAATCGGGGTACGCGGATCGCTGGCGAATTCGGTTTCCAGCAGCGGCGTCTGATGCACCAGGCACTCGCCGTTACGGGTGGTTCTGCCGGCAGCCGGGATCGCCGCCGCAATCAACGCCAGGGATTTCCCACTGGCCGTCATCGCAGCTTCTACCTCGGCGCCGACATTGCCGCGGAAGGTGGAGTCTATCTTTTTATAGATCAGCAGATCCGGCTGCCCCTGCCATGGCGCCAGCGCCCGGGAAACCGACTCTGCCGCCTGCTCCGCCGCCATCGAACGGCTTTCAGTATTAATAACCAGCACATCAGCGCGGCGCGAAGGCTTCTGCTGGTGCGTCAGCATCACCTCGGTTCTGGCCCCCTTTTTCGCCAGTTGGACGCCGGTATCGCTGGCGCCGGTAAAATCATCCGCAACCACGAGAATCTTCATGCCTTGTTCTCCGCAGCGGCGTTACGTTTCGCGACCCACGAGGTCAACACCGGCGTCAGAATAGCGGTGGTAATCACCGAGGCGGCAATCAGCGGCGCCGCCGCAGAAGCCACTTCGGCAAGCGAAGGATCCGCCTGGGCTATCGCCAGCGGCGTCGCCACTGCGTTACCGGCGGTACTCGATGCCGCTGCGCCAGCAATACCGGTACCGCCCACCAGACGGTCGGCGCGAACGTTGAAAATACCGCCGATAAAGGTGGTCAGCACACCCAGCAGAATCCCGGCCAGTCCGCCCTGCAGTAGCATCTCCAGATTGATTCCGGCGCCCAGCGCAAAGGCGAAGAAGGGAATCAGCAGCGGCCCACCTTTAGTCAGAAAATCGCGCATCTGGTGATCGAGGTTGCCCAGAATCATCCCTACGACCAGCGGCACCAGAACCGCCACCAGCGCCATCAGGGGAATGTTGGCCATACCCGCCGCGCCCAGCGCGATCATGGTAAAGAATGGCCCATCGTTCAGAGAAAGGATCGAGATAGCCCCGACATCACGCTCGTTGCCGAATTCCCCCACCAGCGCCGCATACAGCCCGCCGTTGGAGTTGCTCATCGCCGCTATAATAGCAATGCCGCTTAACCCGAAGATCCCATCGCTGCCGAACAGATGTTCCACCCCCAGCCCCAGTGCGATGGCGACCAACAGTTTAGTCAGCGTGATGGTGCCACCCTGCAGCAGCGCCCGGGGCGCCGCCTTAACGCTAATGCCCGCCCCCATGCACAGCAGGAAAGCGCCAATCAGCGGTGCCGCGCCGTTCTTAAACAGCGCGCTGGTAAAGCCGCCTATCTCCAGCGCCTGCGGCGCGAAGGTGTTAATGACAGCCCCTATAACCAGCGGTACCACCATCATGCCGCCGGGGATCTTTTCTATGGTTTTTTTAATGTTCATTGGTCCCGCCTGGTGATTGAATAAAATCATAATGACTATATACAATCATTTTAAGCGGATAAATGCGTCAGATCACAGTTTAAAAATGACTTTAAAAAATCATATGATTAACATTACTCATAAAGAGGTAAGAAAAGGTTCATCGTGCCTTAGCGTGGAATGGTTGAAAGCGGGAAGCTAAAAAGCGGCGGATTATGACGATGCGGGGAGCTGTTCCGTTCACTTTGCGTTACTGCTTCTCTGTTAATTCACAGCAGGTAGAACGGGCCAGGGGGCTCCGCTCCCCTGGCGACCCGGGCTCCCCGGCGGTAAAAAACGCCCTTCGGGGCCCCTTCGCTTATCACGCCGGGCTTT
>NZ_JAZHEE010000071.1:0-5299 GCF_036620675.1 Rosenbergiella sp. YN46 | reverse complement strand
ATAATGTCACCTGTTTTTGTCTATGAGGCGATGATATCACCTCTGTTCAGGTGGCCAGATTAACTATGCCACTACAACCAACCCTCTCGGAAAAAAACAAAAATGGGCTATGCCTATGGAACTCCTGAGCGGTAATGGTGAACCTGTTCGTGGAATATTACTGTCTTTCGGCGTAAAAATATCCAGTAATAAACTTTTGAATATCTATTTATCCGGTACCGTTCCAGATAAAAAAATACGTTGCACACCACAATTAGGCTGGTTTGAAGATGTTTTCGTCATGCCAGATATCACCTACGGAATCCATAAACAGAATGAGATTGTCTTTCAGTCAACAGATGATCCTATTAATATTTACTCCAACAGCGGAACTACAGAAGAATGGCGCAATAATATTGCAGCACTTGCTGTAGGTAACCCGTTATTGACCACTGCCATTTGTTGTGCTTTCTCTGGTCCATTGATCGAACCCTGCCACGCAGAAAGTGGAGGCTTGCATTTTTATGGTGACTCATCTACAGGTAAAACTACTCTTGTCCAGGTTGCCTGCTCTGTCTGGGGAAGCCCTAACTATATGCGTAGCTGGCGAGCTACTGCGAATGGTATTGAAGGGGCTGCATCTATGTTTAATGGTACGTTGTTAGCTTTGGATGAAATTAGCGAATGTAATCCCCGTGAAGTAGGACAAATTATCTACGCTCTTGGTAATGGACAAGGTAAGCAACGCGCATCAAAAAGAGGGACAGCACGCGCCATAGCTCACTGGAAAACAGCAGTTATCTCAAGTGGTGAATTAACTACTTCTGCAACTATTCAACTCTCTGGTGAAAATGCTAAAGCAGGACAAGCCGTAAGGTTAGTGGATATTTCTGCTCAACGGATTCATGGTGCATGGGATAATCTTCATCACTTTAACTCTGGTGCTGAACTATCAGAACATCTTAAAGCCCAATCAAAAATCAATTACGGCGTTACAGGGCGTACATTTCTTTCTCGCCTGGTGAATGGCAAGTTAAAATTATCCACTCATTTCCATAAATTTGAATCCCTCAAGGAATTTAACCCAGTTAACGCGAGTGGACAGGCCAGGCGTGTTGCGAGACGTTTTGCATTGCTAGCACTGGCAGGAGAACTCGCCACTAAATTCGGACTGACAGGGTGGGAAGCCGGTTATGCAACGAACACTATGATTTCAATATTTCAGTCATGGTTAACATCAGTAGGTAATGTGCCACTGGAAGGACAGAATATTCTCCAGCAAGTCCGTGATTTTATTGAGCGTTATAGTGACAGTCGGTTTAGCAGTAAAGAAGGTTATCCATCAAACAGATTTATTAATGAACGTGCTGGCTGGTGGGACGAATCCCCGACTGGGGGGAAAGTATATCTGTTCACTTCGGCAGGATTTCGTGAGGCCACACGAGGCTATGATTTTAAGCGTTCTATTAAGGCATTAACCGAGGCTGGAGTTCTGAAACTCCAGGAAAATAATCAAAGTGGTAGTATTCGGGTAAGGATTGAAGGGCAGCAGTACAGAGTTTATCCCATTTGTTTTTGTGACGCTGAAAATAATAAGGATTAATATATATGAATACATATTTATCATCTTTGCATAAAAGGCTTGGAATTAACCCCATGCAACAAAGTGAGGGGGACTCTGACACTAAAGATATTTATCTTCCATATACTCAGGCGCTGGCAAATAAAATCAAGATATGGATTAATCATCTTGATACCGAGACTCATGATAGTATTTTTTATGAATGTGATCTTTGTAAAACATTCAAATGCACCAAAGAAGACCTTGCCATAGCTGCTGAAAATATATCTCTCTACAGTCATATTAAAAATATTAATGGTGTGAAAATCCGCTACTATACAGCAACACCACCTTCAACTAGCCAGCAAGAACTCACCGATGTTCAACAATTTATGTTTAAATGCTTACAAAGGGGATATATCTCCACACCAGAACAAGGCTGGTGTCTGATTGTTCCATCTGTAAATCTCTATGAAATTTTCACTCGTAGTGAAGAATATCGGGGAACAAATCGTACCTCTTTTGGACGGAATCTTTCTAAGATGGGTGTTGCCAAATCTATTCTCGCTGGAAGTCCACCATATAGATGTCGCTCATTTAAATTCAAATCATTGAATGAGGCAAGAATTTCTTTTGCAAACGAGGTTTTAAATGATAGAAAATACAAATGGGAATAATACAACAATATATTCGAGTTATGAATATTCAGGAGAGAGTTAACGGTTGTTTAGGAAATCACCGTCAACTCTCAAAAAAACACACAGTATGAAATAAATTAAATTGTGACTTTATTTTTAGGTAGTAACAATAGCAGCGGAAGAAGAATATCTATTATCTGCCAATTAAATCCCAAACTTACTGATAAATCTTCTTTGAAATATATGTATCTCAGTGCTATTGGGAAAAGATCGCGCTCAGGATTTGATACGAACTCATCTTTAAGGCAAAAAAGGAGAAATGGAAGAACGCTAAGAACAATAAGTGTCATAATACCTTTTCTTAACATACCTGTTTGTATTGCATATGCCCTAATGAACATAATATAGCAAAAAGCAACTAAAAATATTGTGTTTGCAGGTATGAATATAAAGCCTCCCAATTCGCGAAAAATAGCTCCAATTCCATTTTTACTAATATTTACATTAAACATAGTTATTATAAGCATAACCACACTATGAAAAACATAATAAGACAGTATAAGTATAACAAAACTAAGTCTTGATAAATTTTTCTCATCAATCTCCCTATAGATTTTGGATATTAATTTCATAATCGCCCTCCTATAGCATTCAGTTCGCATTTAATTTAATACTTAGTTACCCACTATCAATTCAATATTTAATAAATATTATCAACATTATTTCTCCGCAACACAAACTGTGTTTGTTATATAATCCAAACCAATAATCATGGTAACATCATGAACATATTTAGAAGTGCAATTCAGCATCCTTCCATCAACAATTTTTGCCTTATATTTTAAATCTAAGTATGAGTAATTTCTCTCCCCTTCAATATTTAAGATGGTAACATCACTTGGCGTCAGTAAATTATATTTAGAATAAATTTCTTTTTGGAGTTTACTTTCTAACTGTGGGTGACTGGGGTTAGCGGCACATCCTGTTAAGCACAATACAGTTAATAAATTAATATAATTTTTCATATTCACGTCTCCGTTATTAATTTCCAGAATGGAGTTAATACCATCCAAACCACATTGCTATTCCTCTTATCGCTCCTAATGGGAAAACTAACACATCAACAAGTACCCATCCAAAACGATTATTAGACGCATCAGAGATAACAGATGTTAACCATCCTGCGCCTCCGATAATCATGATTATTAAGCCTAAAATGGTATCTTTCATTCAATGCTCCGAAGTTTATAAATCAATCCATATAGCTATTTAGGAGCAATATCCCTTTTATATAGGAAAAAATAAAATTGGTTTTACAGATCAATCAAGATCTATCGATCGTCCAAAACGATCATGAATTAGCTTCAACAGCAGCCATAAAAAAACACAACACCTCGTAACACACTGATTTTTTTATAAAAATATCATATTTCGTGTCCTATACCCTATAGATAACACTCCCCACGTCTATGTAGCTAGTCCAAAGGGGGGGACCTGATGACGAGTTCCACAGATAAGCTGCAACAAGTGCGCAATGTTTCCTATCTTACTTGAGGTGATCAATGCATTGAGTATGCAGTTGCGGGATATCCCTTGGGCTTTGTTGAATAAATAGCGTTTATGCTGCGGTCCTCTGGTGCAGAGCAGTTTGATCTACGTAAAATCAATATATTAAAACTTCGTGAGTTAGTACCCGATAAGGTTACACAAGTTTTTCTGTTGCGAAAATGCCGTCAGATAATCACAGTGTATACCTATCAATGAGCATGTATGAGCTGATAATGTGGCACGAAAAATAGCAACGTCCCCCAACCAAACTGGTTAGGTTTTCTAAAATTTAACGCTTTACATGTGACACTTTTTCATCTCGCGTCACACCATGTGACACGAAGTTCCATCGTATCTCATTGATTTTGCAAGATATGACGCCAGTGACACATGTGACGCACATTTTTAAGCAATCCGTATCTATCCTTAAATTTGTTATCATTTTGCAGTATGCATTGATGTACTGATCAATCTGTTACATCAATTTATTGGCACCCACTATGGCACCCGTGTAAATTCAAATTAAAATTAAACACAATTAAAACAATAAATTACAAAAACAATTCAGATTCCGCCAGCACTTGCTCTTCCGGATACGTCCGGGAAAATCCTAGAAGCCCGCATGGCACAAGCCATGCGGGCTTTTTTGTATCTGTCGTTGTCCGAGAATATCCGGCTAAATCCGGTGATTATTGGTATACGTTTAGGTATACGGTAGGATGTATACCTAAAAGCGTATACCAATTCATGAAGGAGCGGCCACTGTGGCACGGACAACACGCCCTCTTACCAACACCGAAGTTCTGCGCGCTAAGGCGTTAGAGAAGGATCTAACGCTACACGATGGCGACGGGCTTTTCCTGATAGTGAAGACTAGTGGCAAAAAGCTCTGGCGCTTTCGCTATCAACGTCCTGCAACAAAGCAGCGGACAATGATGGGGCTCGGTGCCTTCCCCGCCCTATCGCTTGCTGATGCCCGAGGATTAAGAGCGGATTACCTTGCCTTGTTAGCTAATGGCATCGACCCCCAAGTCCAAGCTGAAGTTGCAGAGGAAGAGCAGCAAATCGCTCTGGACAGTATTTTTTCGACGGTTGCCGCTAACTGGTTCCAACTCAAAAGCAAAAGCGTTACCCCTGATTACGCAAAAGACATTTGGCGCTCACTGGAGAAAGATGTATTACCTGCCATTGGTGAGATCCCCGTTCAGCAAATCAAAGCCCGAACATTGGTTGAAGCACTTGAGCCAATCAAAGCTCGTGGGGCGCTTGAGACTGTACGTCGGCTGGTGCAACGCATTAACGAGATAATGATTTATGCCGTAAACACAGGTCTGATTGATGCCAATCCAGCATCAGGTATCGGAATGGCCTTTGAAAAGCCCAAAAAACAAAATATGCCGACGCTGCGGCCAGAAGAATTACCTAAGCTGATGCGTACTCTTGTCATGTCAAATCTTTCTGTTCCGACTCGGTGTCTTATTGAGTGGCAGCTCCTGATGTAAATAGACCCGCTTTAGTTCCATACACTTTTTGAGCTCCCGGGCTGGTAATGTTGTTGACGATATTCCTCCGG
>NZ_JAZHEE010000070.1:0-5467 GCF_036620675.1 Rosenbergiella sp. YN46 | reverse complement strand
ATAATGTCACCTGTTTTTGTCTATGAGGCGATGATATCACCTCTGTTCAGGTGGCCAGATTAACTATGCCACTACACCTGGACTGACCAGCGTACGCTGGTAGCGGGATGCCTGGATTAACCAGTCTGCTGCATCCTTAACTGCATTATCATGGCCTCATATGTATATTACAACCAATATACCTTCACCCTGTGTTGCGCCTTTGGTGGTTAATGAATGATTACAAATGTAATCAGGGAAATCTATCAGGCAACCCGACCGGCTACCAACATAAACTGGTGGGACAGGGTAGTATCCTGTGCCGAATCAGCCTGCCAGCCACAGCGGTTAAACAGCTTTACCACACCGGTCACGTTCCCCGTAAGACGCGCCATCAGCGGATTTATCTGTCGTCCATCGTCGTTAAACGTCGCGTCGAGGTTAGTCCGTGAGAGATAAATGCCGTTCACGCCGGCGTTCAGCGAAACGGCATACCGGCCTGACCATTCCCGATCGCTCAACAGGCGGTAATTCCAGCTCATGTCTTTCGCGGTTTCCAGGGCATACGTCAGCCGGAACAGGTCGTTTTGCTCAGACAATTCGCCGGTGCAGGAGCGCCAGAGGTAATTCAGTTTGCTGGCCAGCTTCGCGCTGACGCCCAGCTGGCGTCCCTGTTTCAGAAGCCACTCGATATCGGGCGCCACATCACGCGAAAAACGTCGTTGCTTCAGCGCGGTCGCCAGCCAGCGGGTAAGAAAGAGATTTTCCTGTGCCGGTGACAGCGCATCTCCGTTCTGTCTGGCCAGCGCAAGCGCCACCAGGGCACACCATGCCAGATGGCCCGATTTTTCTGTCAGCGTCACTGAGTGCCCTTCTCCTTCTTTACTCTGTCCACAAAATTCTGGCGGGTTCCCGCTTACTGTCATACTGAGAGTATTTTAACCGGAACAGCAACAAAGTGGCATCCGGAACCGTCTGCATCCGCTCAGCGCATGGCCCAGCCGTAATGTTTTTCTGCATAATCGTATAATCGGCTCGTCGCCACCAATAAGAAGGTATGGGATAATATGAATATTGAACACGCAAAAATATCCCCCTGTGGCTTTGAGTATTTATATAATAATTCCCCTGTATCAATTATTGTGTATAACGCAACACTATTTAACAGTTAAGTGAAACGTTCACAGAAAAAATAGGTTCTTTCTATTTGTCAGTCATTTATACTCACTGTGGAGATTAATCAGAATATTAAGGCAGAACCAGGATGGAAAAAGCGAGTCTCATCATATCCACTTTACTTATTGCCGGGTGCTCATCCCAGGTGGAACAACAACCTTCCGTCGGCATGGCAAATCCAGCCTCGGTATACTGTGCCAGACTGGGCGGTACACTCGAGATAACAAAAACAGCTAAAGGTGAACTTGGGTACTGTACCCTCCCGTCAGGTGAGCGTATCGAGGAATGGGCATTATTTCGCCGTAATCATAGCAGATAAACCGCCACTGCTTATCCCAGTACTTTTTCGCTCTGTAGCTGTAAGGGCGTGCGGTGCCGGGTGCCTCCCGGTGAGTCAGTTTTCAGCTATTCTGACCCGCCTCCTTTGCGTCGATTTTAGCTGCAGGCCCCTCCGCTCAGGGGGATTCACCACACATTGTATTCTTCACAACTACGTAAAGTAACTGGCTGATAGTCCTGCCCTAACCACGCCGTCTCCCGATACGGTATTTTCCGGAAGCCGTGTTCACAGTCCGGTCCAGTCCCATCTTACTGTGCAGGGCCCTGACGGCCCGGTAGACATTCAGATAGCCATCATCATCCACTTTGAACACCCTGAGCCGGGCCAGACACTCCCGTCGTCGCCGGGATATCCAGGCTCTCTCTGCATCATCCTGACATTCAAAAAATACCTCCAGCCATCGGGTCGCTGCCCGTCGGTATAACCCGGCCTTTTCCAGCTCTTCCGTGACCTTATCGGTTACCGGCATCAATTCTTCTTTTGTCATCAGGACCGCCTGTTAACTGACTCAGAGGCCATACTCACGCTCAAGCTCTTCAATTTTTTTTTGCGCCAGCGTTCTTAAAAAAAGCGCCTCCTCCGGGTCTTCCAGGGTACTCAGCGTTTTCTGGACGAAAAACTCCACGGAATCGGTCTTTTTAAAACGCGCAATAATTTCAGACCAGTGCTTTCCGTCTGTCATTGTGTTTTTCTCCTTAATCAGCCCCAGTTAAACGTTCCGGGTTTGTTCTGTGCCAGATGAGATACCGGGCAAAATCCATCATGGGTAGCGGCCTGGACCAGTAGTATCCCTGCTGGAGATTCACCCCCTTCGACAGCAGAAAATCAGACTGGAACGCCGTCTCCACCCCTTCTGCCACCACCGACAGATGGCTGTTTCTGCCCAGTTCAATGATGCTCTCCACCAGGCGTTGTGAATCCATATTGTCCGCCAGTTTCCGGATAAATACCTGGTCAATCTTCAGGCAGGTTACCGGTAGCAGGTCAATCCCGGCAATATTGGAAAACGCCGTACCAAAGTCGTCCAGCGCGATACCAATGCCCTCCAGTCGCAGACTCCTGAGTTGCCCAATTACCGGTGAACCGGACCGGACCTCCGTGCCTTCCGTCAGTTCAACAACCAGAGAAAGCCGGTCGGGGAGTGACCGGTGAAAACTGACCAGCATATCAGCCAGTGCATCAATCATCTCAGGAGTGGCATTGATATTGACGGACACATAAAAGTTTGCCGGTAACCGGAATTTGAGAACGTCCATGTCCCGTCTGACCTGTGCAAGAAGGGTCTGTGTCATCAGAATAAGCAGACCACTGTGTTCCGCCAGCGGAATAAAGGTGTCAGGACCCAGCGTACCTTTTCCGGGATGATGCCATCGCGCCAGCACTTCCACCCCACGGATTTCACCACGGGATACATCCATTATGGGCTGATACCAGGGGACAATTTCTCCGGAAAGTATGGCGACTTCCAGCCGCCGGGGAGTCGGGAAGGCCCTTTCACGATACAGGCATACCAGCAGGGCAATAAGCATCCCCAGTGCCAGTGCCAGCATGGCCACCACCGGCCAGAACAACTGAAACCGGTTATCATGCCGGAAAGACACCACGCTGACTCCGGAGAGCGGAGATTTGACCGAATGCGTAACCTTCGTGTGGATGCCCTCTGCGCTGGTAACGGTCAGGTTCCGGTTTAACAGTTTCCCGTCAACAATGACGGCGTTCAGACCGTCTGCTGAAAACCAATGACGCAACCAGTAAGCATCAATCGTGACCACCATTCCATGGTCTTTATTTCCCCGGACATACGCCAGAAAAACCTTCCCGGGAAATGCTTTCAGCCCGCTCAGCAACAGGAGACGGCCATTCTCCGCATCGCGGGTTGCAGCAACGAATTCATCATCCGGTGTAAATCGCTCCCTTAATGAAGAACAATAGATCTCACCATTGTGGTACAGGAAAAGACCATGAATATGGGGGTATCTCAGTGCAACCTGCTCGAGCAGACGCGCCCTGTCAGGGGAACATTGCAGGTCTTCCTGGCGCCTGAAATATACGCTCACTTCGCGGGCATCCCGCAGTAAAGCCTCAGCACGTGCTGCCAGGCGCTCGTTGCTCCGGCTGTCAGACAGATGGTGTTGCCACAGCGGAAAAATATAAATGACTGCAAGCAGCACCATGGCAATAAACAGGGCTAACAGAGTATAAAAATATCGCCATGTTTTCATGGGACTTTCCTGTCTGGCAGGGATGATACGGAGCATTCCGGCAATAGGTTAAAAACGGGTGTGAATAATAAACTCATATCACACCCTGTTTTTTTACTCAGTAGTAATTAATAAGGAAGGTTACCGCACTATTCGCGGTTCCTGGGGTAACTTTTCCGTCCGTCTGAATATAACGGGCAACCAGGGGGATCTCAGATATTCCATTAGATCCGATATCCATTTCATACGTCTTTGTGGCGCCGAAATCGACAAACTCAGGTGAGGCGCCAGTACCATACGCCAGCTGTATCCCCGCACCGCCGGCGCTGTCTGCTGCCTGGGTTAAGGCAAAGACCCCCTGACTGCTGTTGATCACGGAAGTGGCAGGCGTCAGTTTGACTGTGATGGCGTTTTTGACTGGCGTCCCGCTGTTATTTGTGCCGCTTCCGTCGACATACCATGAACCCGAACTCCCTTTGCCATAATAGACGGGGCAGTCGGTCAGCTTGATGGAGGCATCCACCCATTTGGTCGCGCTACCCTCTCCGGTAAATGAAGATACGTCATAGCTTCCCATAGGAACCGTCACATCAGGTGTTTTACAAGAGCTGGCAACAACATTAATAGCGCCACTCATGCAAACATTTTCTTCAACAAGACCTTCGCTGGCACTACCGGAATCATTATAATTAACCCTGATGCAAGGTAAGTTGCTTCCGATAATAGTTCCGGGTTGAATGGGACCTGTCTTTATAAAGTAAATATCCCAGCGTTTGAAACCACCAAATACAATACACTGTCGATTTCCTCCTGTGGAGGTACAGTGAACATCATTACTATTAGATAATATTTTACTTACAGGTAGAGCCGCATCACCAGTTGTTCCCTGATGAACCCATACACCAATTCCGGGAACCCCTGTTTCATAGACCTTCCCGGATTCAATACCGCTACTCCACGAACTCAAGGGAAGAGGTGTGGAGGAATAGGAATAATGTCCACTTGGGTTTCCGTTTCCAGTACATGTAACAGTAATAGCTTGATTTCCTGAGGTATAATCCAGGTTATACGTTTGCTTATACAAAACGGTACCATCGGCTAAATCAGCACCTGCAGTAATCGCACCTAACTGAAGTGGCATAGGTGCTGATTCAACATGAGTGGTATCCAGCGTGCAAATTGCCCATACGGATTTTGATAATACGAACAGAAAAATCCCCAGCACAATTGATATTCGCTTCATAAGCACACTCCATAATTAGAATTAAACCGGACAAATCTCCAGGCTGGTAAGGTATAAAAAGCCTCACCCTTATTTAGTAATAGTGGCATGGGAGCGGTAACTGTTGGTGCATCAATTGTACAACTGGCCATTGCTGGTCGAACAACCAGCAGCATCAACCAGCACAATACCAGAACCGGAAGCGACCAGTGCGTTATCTTTCTCATTATTATTCCCCTCCACAGACGGATTCAAACCGCACGATACTGTTGTTCTGGCCCGACGCCGGCTGTGGCGGCAGGATGTAGTTAATGTGGCAGCGCTGGTTACCCTGCGAACCCCACTTCACGGTCAGCTGTCCCCGTGTTTTCTCCACGCGCGCATATATCTGTCCCGACTGACCCACGCTGCCCACCACCGTGCCGGCACCGTCATACACCTCGGCACCAAACGGTACAGCCTCGCCACTGGCCTGTTTCGCCATAATCAGCAGCGGCGTACCCCGGCTGGTCCTGAACACAATCCGGCTGACCGCGCCTGAGTACGGCG
>NZ_JAZHEE010000069.1:0-5556 GCF_036620675.1 Rosenbergiella sp. YN46 | reverse complement strand
GGCGTTGTTCCGTGTCAGTGGTGGCGCATTATAGGGCCTGAATTCGTGCTGGCAAGGGGTTATCTTAAAAAAAATGCCAACCGAACACTTTTCAGGCAGCACGAATAAAAATAGCGCAGGAGTGGTGAAAAAGAAGACAAAAACGGGCCCCGAAAGGCCCGTTTTTCCGTTAAGACTGAACGGCAACAATCTGATCGTCTTTCACTTTCAGCTCGATAGGCTTACCAGGCAACAGTTCCCCCGACAGGATCTGCTGCGCCAGCGGATTTTCTATCTGTTGCTGAATAGCACGTTTCAACGGACGCGCCCCGTAAACCGGATCGTAGCCGTTTTCACCCAGCAGTTTCAGCGCTTCATCCGAAACCTGGACGGTATAGCCACGCTCCTCAAGGCGCTGATAGAGCCGCTGCAGCTGAATCTGAGCAATCGAAGCAATATGCTGTTCACCCAGCGGGTGGAAGACCACCACTTCATCAATACGGTTGATGAACTCAGGGCGGAAGTTATGGCTGACCACGCCCAGCACCAGCTCTTTCATATGTGCATAATCCAGTTCACCGAAGCGTTCCTGAATCAGATCGGAGCCCAGGTTAGAGGTCATGATTACCACGGTATTGCGGAAGTCCACCGTTCTGCCCTGCCCATCCGTCAGGCGCCCGTCGTCCAGCACCTGCAACAGGATGTTAAACACGTCCGGATGGGCCTTTTCCACTTCATCCAGCAGAATGACGGAATAAGGCCGACGCCGCACGGCTTCGGTCAGATAGCCGCCTTCTTCGTAACCAACATATCCCGGAGGCGCGCCGACCAGGCGTGAAACCGAATGTTTTTCCATAAACTCGGACATATCGATACGCACCATGGCGTCGTCGCTGTCGAACATAAAGTTGGCCAGGGTCTTACACAGTTCCGTTTTCCCCACCCCGGTCGGCCCCAGAAACAGGAAAGAACCAATAGGACGGTTAGGATCGGACAACCCGGCGCGGCTACGGCGAATGGCGTTGGATACAGCCTCAACCGCTTCATCCTGCCCAATCACGCGCTGATGCAGTTCCTGCTCCATACGCAACAGTTTGTCGCGCTCGCTTTCCATCATTCTGGAAACCGGAATACCGGTCCAGCGCGCCAGCACTTCAGCGATCTCGGCGTCGGTCACCTTGTTACGCAACAGACGCATAGTCTTACCTTCCGACTGCGTGGCGGCAGCCAGCTGTTTTTCCAGCTTGGGAATCTGCCCGTATTGTAATTCGGACATCCGCCCAAGGTCGCCCACACGCCTGGCTTGCTCCATCGCAATCTTCGCCTGCTCCAGCTCGGCTTTAATTGTCTGGGTGCCAGAAAGCGACGCTTTCTCTGCTTTCCATTCTTCTTCCAGGGTCGAATATTCACGCTCTTTATCCGACAGTTCGTCGTTGAGCATATCCAGCCGCTTTTTACTGGCCTCATCCGACTCTTTCATCAGCGCCTGCTGTTCCAGCTTCAGCTGGATAATACGTCGGTCGAGGCGGTCCAGCGCTTCCGGCTTAGAGTCTATCTGCATACGAATGCTGGAAGCGGCCTCATCGATCAGGTCGATAGCTTTATCCGGCAGCTGACGATCGGAAATGTAGCGATGCGACAGCGTCGCCGCGGCGACAATGGCCGGGTCGGTAATCTGTACGTGATGGTGCAGTTCATAGCGCTCTTTCAGGCCACGCAGAATCGCGATGGTATCCTCAACCGACGGTTCCGCTACAAATACCTTCTGGAAACGGCGCTCCAGCGCAGCGTCTTTCTCGATATACTGACGATATTCGTCGAGCGTGGTGGCCCCTACGCAGTGCAGCTCGCCACGGGCCAGCGCCGGTTTTAGCATATTACCGGCATCCATAGCGCCATCCGCCTTACCGGCGCCGACCATAGTATGCAGTTCATCGATAAACAGGATGACGTTGCCTTCCTGCTTCGAAAGATCGTTCAGCACCCCTTTCAGGCGCTCTTCGAATTCGCCGCGATATTTGGCGCCAGCCACCAGCGCCCCCATATCCAGCGCCAGCACCCGGCGGCCTTTCAGCCCTTCCGGCACTTCGCCGTTCACAATACGCTGGGCCAGCCCTTCGACAATGGCGGTTTTCCCCACCCCAGGCTCCCCGATTAATACCGGATTGTTTTTAGTACGGCGCTGCAGTACCTGGATGGTGCGGCGAATCTCTTCATCGCGACCGATAACCGGATCCAACTTGCCGCTTTCCGCCCGCTCGGTCAGGTCGATGGTAAATTTCTGTAGCGCCTGGCGCTGATCTTCAGCGTTCTGGTCGTTCACGCTTTCCCCTCCACGAATCTGCTCAATCGCCTGTGTCACACCCGCTGTTGTGGCACCCGCGGTTTTTAACAGATCCGCCAAAGTGCCACGGGACTCCAGCGCCGCAAGGACGAAAAGCTCCGATGAAATAAAGTTGTCATTGCGTTTCTGCGCCAGTTTGTCGCAAAGATTTAAGGCGCGAACCAGATCCTGTGAAGGCTGTACATCCCCGCCGGTGCCCTCCACCTGCGGTAGCCGACTTAACGCCTGCTCAATGGATGTTCGTAGCTGGCCGACGTTAACGCCCGCAGACGTTAATAACGGCGCAACGGAACCGCCTTCCTGCTTCAGCAGGGCGCTCATCAGATGAAGGGGTTCAATAAATTGGTTGTCGTGCCCAAGAGCAAGGGACTGGGCATCGGCGAGGGCAAGCTGGAACTTATTAGTAAGACGATCCAGACGCATAACTCCTCCCATAACAGGTCAAAATTGCTACTGGAGATTAAATGAGGTCATCCCTCAATTATTCAAGGTTAATGACCATAATTATGTGAAGGAATAGTCACCCGCACTGGATCGTCTTGATTTTATAGGTTATATCAGCCAGATAAAACTTGCCATACGGCCGGTAGTTCCATCACGTCGATAAGAGAAAAAGTCGCCACTCTCGCTATATGTGCAGCGTTCTCCACCAAAGACCTGGCGAACGCCAACATTTGCCAGACGCTGACGCGCAAGCTGATAAATATCGGCGAAAAACTTTTCGCCGACCGGACGAAAAGCGCTTTCGGCCTGAGGGTCCTTTGCCACAAAGGCTTCACGCACTTCGCCGCCTACCTCAAAGGCTGCGGGGCCAATAGCGGGCCCCAGCCATGCCAGAAGATGCTCCGGGCGGTCATGGAAACTGGCGACGGTCTCTTCCAGTACACCTTCACACAGGCCGCGCCATCCAGCGTGGGCGGCGGCCACTTCGTTTCCCGACATATTACAGAATAGCACCGGCAGGCAATCTGCCGTCATTACCGCACAAACGGTTGACCGGCGATCGGTCCAGGAGGCATCGGCACGCTTCGAAGCTGGCTCGGAGCCATCCAGCTTCAGCACCGCACGACCGTGCACCTGCTCCAGCCAGACCGGTGCAGAAGGGAATGCTGCCGCCTCGTATAACCGGCGCCGGTTTTGTTCCACATGCTGCAAGGAATCGCCACAATGGGCGCCCAGATTCATGGAATCCCAGGGGGCGAGGCTAACCCCGCCTACCCGGGTGGAGCTACAGGCCGCTACACCCGCAGGCATCGGCCACTCTGGAACGATCAGTTTGGTCATAGCCAGTCAACCCGGTCTTTATGTTCCTCGAAGTCATCGCGCAGCGCATCGATCAGATCCACCATATCCTGGGGAATCGGGGCATGCCACTCCATCTCAATACCGGTGATTGGATGATACAGCCTCAGCATGGTGGCGTGCAGCGCCTGTCTGTTGAATTTGCGTAGCGCCTCGATAAACGCTTCAGACGCCCCTTTCGGCGGACGGGGGCGACCACCGTATAGAGGATCCCCGACCAGAGGATGAGTAATGTGCGCCATATGGACGCGAATCTGGTGAGTACGGCCGGTTTCCAGGCGCAGTCTCAGCCGGGTATGGATGCGAAAATGTTCCATAATACGGTAATGAGTCACCGCCGGTTTGCCCATCGGATGCACCGACATATGGGTACGCTTCGTCGGGTGACGGCTGATAGGCTCGCTTACCGTTCCTCCCGCCGTCATATGGCCGATAGCAACCGCCTCATATTCGCGGGTGATCTCACGGCGCTGCAGCGCCTCCACCAGATGGGTCTGGGCCGGAATAGTCTTCGCGACTACCATCAGACCAGTGGTGTCTTTATCCAGACGGTGGACGATACCGGCGCGCGGCACATCGACGATCGGCGGATAGTAATGCAGCAGCGCATTCAGTATCGTGCCGTCCGGATTACCCGCACCCGGGTGTACCACCAGGTCGCGCGGCTTATTGATAACGATGATGTCATCGTCTTCATAAACGATATCCAGCGGGATATCCTGCGCTTCGAAACGGGCTTCTTCTTCGATTTCAGCATCGATATCGACGCTCTCGCCACCCAACACTTTTTCTTTCGGTTTTTCGCAAATGTTGCCATTGACCCGCACTCGCCGGTCAAGAATCCATTCTTTTATCCGCGAACGTGAATAATCCGGGAACAATTCGGCCAAAGCCTGATCTAAGCGTTGGCCGAGTTGTGACTCGGACACCGTTGCGGTGAGTTTTACTGGTTGTGCCATATACAGCTTCTTCGTTAACGTTGGGTTTTTACGGCTTTGCCGTTTAATATAGTGTGCTATTGTAGCTGGTCTTCAACGGGAGCTTAACGGAGAGTCTCCCTGAATAACATTCTGAGGAAAGTCAAAACGTCATGACGCGCATGAAATATCTGGTGGCTGCCGCCACGCTGAGCCTGGCCCTGGTCGGTTGCTCCAGCACCAAAGATGAGGTGCCCGACAGCTCACCCTCTGACATCTACGCGACCGCCCAGCAAAAACTGCAGGACGGTAACTGGAAAGCGGCGATAACGCAACTGGAAGCGCTGGATAACCGCTATCCGTTTGGACCTTACTCGCAGCAGGTGCAGCTCGATCTGATCTACGCCTATTACAAAAACGCCGATCTGCCGCTGGCGCAGGCCGCCATCGACCGCTTTATGCGTCTGAATCCAACCCATCCTAACATCGATTACGTACTGTATATGCGCGGTCTGACCGATATGGCGATGGACGACAGCGCACTTCAGGGTTTCTTTGGCGTCGATCGCTCAGATCGCGACCCGCGCCATGCTCGCGACGCATTCAATGACTTTTCGAAGCTGGTGCGCGGCTATCCCAACAGCCAATATGCGACCGATTCCGCTCGCCGTATGGTGTTCCTGAAAAACCGTCTGGCTAAATATGAGCTTTCCGTCGCTCAGTACTACACGCGCCGCGGCGCGTGGGTCGCGGTGGTCAACCGCGTTGAAGGCATGCTGCGCGATTATCCGGATACTCAGGCAACGCGCGACGGCCTGCCGCTGATGGAAAAGGCATACCGTCAGTTGCAGTTGAATGCAGAAGCGGAAAAAGTTGCCAAAATTATTGCGGCCAACCGGTAATTTGGCTTCTGACAAAAAACGGCAGCTTTCAGGCTGTAATGCCAGTCAGTTAAGCAACTGACTGGCTGTTTTTCTCCGGGCCCTGCTGTATTTCTGGGGCCTCTCTTTTACC
>NZ_JAZHEE010000068.1:0-6112 GCF_036620675.1 Rosenbergiella sp. YN46 | reverse complement strand
CAAGAACCGACTGTAGGTCACCGGGCAAACGAGTAAAATGCTAGCATTTTGCGGCGTTTGCCCTATCCTGCATCGCAGTGAAAAGAACTCACCTCGTGCGCTATGATAAACCGATGATAAAAGGCTGAAAGAAGCACTGCAAGCCGACGGGCTAACATTATTTCTTCACAGCTGATCATCACTGGTTGCCTCAGTGCTAGTGTGCTTTGCATCAGGAACCAGAAGACGATACCACGGCATTTTTTTGTTAAGCAGCTCCATCAGGGGAGTGGCAAACAAACTCAATCCCCACAGCGTTACGATTACTGGAATGGTGAAATTTTGCGGCGTCCAGAACTGGCGTTCAAGGTGGAACCATGTAACAACACAGAGCAGGCCACCAATCCAGAAAATAGCTTTACTGAAAGCACCCAGGATTGCCAGAGTAATAACAGAGACTAAATGCAGTGCGCCAGCTGTAGCAAGACGTAGATAAAACCAGAACCATTTAGAGTGCCGGATAACCGGGTTGCCGTTCTTTTCCCGCAATCGTTTTTTACGTTCCCGGATGATCTCTTTTTTCAGCTTACCTCGTTCAGCTCCCTGCGGAAACTCGTAGATCTTAGCCATGTTTCACCTCACTTTGTTTTAGGAGGAACTGCTTTATCAAATTCTTTTAAGAATGCACTATCTTCTTCACTGAAAGCCGTTAATAAATCATCACCGTTTCCAGAAAATTCATCTTCATCAACTATAAAATCAAACTGTAACTTACTTACTTTCCGGCCTTCTTTTTCAAAAACAGAAACGCCGATAAAAGATATTTCAGTTTTTTTCTTTATTTCTGCTATTGATTTGTTAAGTACATCCCGTTTAAATATAGGGAAATCAGGATATTTATATTCAGTATTACCGTCACCATCAAATGTATAAGCAATCAATTCATCTTTCAATTCTTCTATAGAAATCACAAAAGAATTTTTCTTTTTGAAGTTAGAGTAATTTTTTCTTATCAACTGATATAAAGATGAAGAGTATTGACTACTCAGACGGAGGCTGGCAGTAAGTAATTGCGTAGTGAATTTATTTTTTTTACCAATTAGACTTGATATATATGGTTCAATTGTACGGGTGAATTTAAGGGATAAGTACCCTTCATCCTTAGAATATGCAATCCATTCAGTGATGTTGAGATCTAATTCATCTGGTGTATTTTTTGAATTGAAGGGGAGGTTAAGCTCTTTTGCTAAAGCAATAATATCATCCCCTCTCAAAGAGATCTTGCTCGCACCTAAAATCTTTCCACCTTCTTTCAACTGCCTGTAAGCCAACGAAGGGGTAATTTTGGCAAGGGAAGCCAGATCTTCAGCTCTAATATTGAAAATTCGCCCTCGTTCAAGAGGCTCTTTACTATCAATAGGAGCTAACGCCATATACATTACACGCTTAGCGGGTAAAGGGAGTTGGGCTAAAGTATGGTTTAGTTCATTTCTGTGACGAATCTTTGTTTTTTTATTCACATCCATCATAACTTTAAGTCTCATCATGACCTCACTATTTTCTCCATCCTACCAATCAAAACATGAGATTCAAATTTTTTTTCTCATGATGTGATATGAAGCGTTGTACAGAACGTACAATCCACTCATGTTTAGAAGCCCTGAGATAGTACATAGCATGCTCAGAGAGGAACAGCGGGGGAAAAATAAGAATAAAAAATATACTGTTTTCATGAAGATCCGAAGATCTGAAGATCTTCAGATAGATCTGTGGATTCCACGTACTAAGCTCTCATGTTTCACGTACTATCCTCTCATGTTTAACGTACTAAGCTCTCATGTTTAACGTACTATCCTCTCATGCTTAACGTACTAAGCTCTCATGTTTCACGTACTATCCTCTCATGTTTAACATTTTTTCCTATTTTTTATCAGTAACTTACAAGCCTCCTAAGTCTTTAAGTTTTTAAAGAAAAGAAAGAAAAGATAAGTCTTTTAATGCAAAAGGGTTGTGGATAACAGGCATTAAAAATTCAAAGGCAGATCCATGACAGCGCTTGCTACAGCATTAGAGATTCAGTTGCTCAGACGTGACCCCAGCGCGAAAGTGCTCTTTGCAACCCTACAGAAATTCCGCTTCCTCGCTCACTCGCGGGCTTCGCCCTGTCGTTCGGCTGCGGCGAGCGGTGTGATCTCTCTGAAAAGATCCTAGCGCGATCCTTTATCGATCCAATCCTAAAACGCAATCAGAAGCCCTCAGAAGCATTTTAACGGCTTTTACCCGGTCATGGTTCAACGGAGCGGGTAAAATGCGCTTAGAACGTCATACAGCTCGTTTTTACATAACAAGCCAAAAATTAGCCTGGGGTGATCTCCGCTCGCACAGGATGCCAGCAAAATTTCACGACTGGCGACGGTGGCCAATCGTTTTTTGCTGGCAATTGTCGTGTAGAAGCTGGCACCCGGATTCATTTTTTGCTGTCAGGCATCAATCGGTTTCAGCAACACGCCCCGTAATTCGCTGCTAACGCATCTCATAACGCGCAGATACAGCGCCCCGCGCCAGTGTTTCACACTGACCCGGCGTACCGTTCGCAAGCTCACGCGCTAACTGCGACAGGCTAAACATCGTCTGATAGCCAGAAATTGGCCTGGCAGGGGTGAGGGGGGTTATCGCTCTCATTCGGGCTTGTTGGTTCGCCAGGACTGGCGAACGTCTCCGGCGCGATGTTACGACAGCGCATTATGTAACTACAGTTCGCGCCTCTTTTAGAAACACCTTCATGTTCATGCACGGTAAAGCAATATACATCTTTATACAATCTTTACAATGTAAAGCATTAAAAATGATTCCATAACCATCATTTGATGGTATAATGAATTTGTTGGTTGGGAATGGTTCCCTGCCAGATTCCAGAAGCCCACACGGGCGGGAGCGAAAAATGAATATTCAGGAAGCATTAAACGTTTTTGGTTTATCCGGTGATCTGACTGAAAAGGACATCAAGGCGGCATACAAAAAAGCGGCTTTAAAATATCATCCAGATCGCAATCCATTGGGTGCCGAGCTGATGAAAGCAGTAAATGCAGCGTTTGATTTTCTCATGGCTAATATTGATAAAATCAATCAGTTTCAAAGCACTGATGAAAATGCACGTTACAACTACGGTGAAGATCTGGAAAAAGTTTTGAATACGCTTTCCGGCCTTACAGGGATTGTTTATGAAGTCATTGGTAATTGGGTCTGGATTAGCGGAGAAACTAAAGAACACAAAGATATTTTAAAGGAAATGGGCTGTAAGTGGGCATCGAAGAAAAAACAATGGTTTTACCGTCCTGAAGAACACAAAAGCCGCTGGAACCGTAAAGAACACAGTATTGAAGAAATCCGTGAAATGTATGGTACAGCGGGTAAACGTAAGGCGTCAGGCTGGAGACGTGTAGAAGCTAGCGCATAACCGGAACGGGGGCGAAAGCCCCCTAGAACATGGCAAAGATTGATACGGAGACACGTTGATGAAAAACAAGACCATAACGGAAGCGGAGCTGATAAACATTTTTGAAAGTTACGGAGCCTACATTTTACCGGATGAGATCGAAGTTACAGCCAAAGAATGCAATGAAAATGGTTCAGTCTTACACCGTGGCTTAAACGCAGAAGGATGGGCGCATCTTTTTGCAAAGGAAGAAGCATATCAGCAGGAATGCGAAGCCCAGGAAGCTGCAAGTGATGATGGATACTTTGACGAATAGTCTTAAAACTGCCGTAATTCGATTTACGGCTTTTTTGTTGAGTTCAAAAGGCTGAATCAGATGAAAGAACAGAAAAATTTCTTTGAACGGTATAAACCTGTGTTTGAAATCGTTTGTCGAATCCTGGGGAGCGGTTGGCGTGTAAACCTGCTCGATGATTGCCAGTACAGGATTAAGCTAACCTCACCTCAGTTTAAAAATTACTCTATACATATTCGAATGGAGAAAGGAAGGTTAGTTATCATTGGAAGCGTAGACAGTCGAAGCTGGAGAAGTCCTTACCATACTTGCACATTATCGCCAGAACGTAACCCTGTAGAAATCGCCGCCGATATTGAAAAGAAAATCCTGACGGATGCTTTAGATAATGTAGATATGGCGCGAGAATATGAACAACAGTTACAGAGAAAACGCGAGCAAAAACAGATCCTGAAAGGAATGTTATCTCGTTTAGTGCGTCTTGAAAGCTGGCATGGGACATTAACCGGGTTTAAAGTTGAGAATGGGTTAGATGGTAACGTATCAGAACGGGGCGACGGATATGAAATGGTAATTCGTGGCCTGAGTGTGGATCAGCTCATAAAGGTAGCGGGGTTTATTAAACAGTTATGAGGCAAAAAATGAATGAGATCCTGAGCGACAGGAAAAACAAAGGTAATGTAACATACAGGATTGTTGTATCTGAAGATGCAACACGTTTGTTTATTGAACTTGAAAAACTGATGAAGGTACGCTCTAAAGAAGAGGATAAAAAAACAACTAAAAAGGTTGTTTTCCAAAAATCATTTTATCATGAAGAATTCTGTAACGTTAAAGATGAAATTGATGATCCAATTTTATTGCAATTCTATTCAGATACTATCGTGAAGGTACAAAATCATGAGTTTTAAACCAACACCTGAAGAGGTTAAACAAGCACGTATCAAAGCTGGCTTTACGCAGCAGGAAGCCGCTGAACGGTTTGGTTTTACGTTATCAGCCTGGCAAGCCAAAGAAACATCCGGTAAAACATCTCGCGGTTTAGCCGCTGGTACGTATGAATTACTTTTGCTCCTGGCTGATGAACATCCAGATTACCAGCTCGTTAAGCGAGAAAAAAATCAGGATAAAGTGACTAAATAAATTGCATTACCATCATATGATGGTATAATTTGTTTGTAGGTCGGGAATAGTTCCTTACCATGATCCAGTAGCCCAAACGGGCGGGAGACTAAAATGAACACTTATGTTATCACTTTCCAGGCTTTAAACACTAAGAAAGAAAAAATCACCTGCTCCGCTTTTGTCCATTCAGAAACTCTCTTCCTTGCCGTTCATTCTTTCGAAGATAAAAATCGCGGTCGTGGTTATGTCATCACGTCTGCTAGTGAATTGTTGTCCGAGGAATTGACGGCGAAAAATTCCCTCAAGAAAAATATTAACTTTTGGTTTAATGAATGTGGTTTAAGTAAATCTGAGGTTATAAACGAAGTAACTAACTGGAAGAATTTCGCATATACCCTTAAAGAACTGGAGGAAGCCAAAAATGAAGCGATAAGAGAACTGCGGAGTTAATTAATTAAGGGTGGTATCAGGTTGTGGAGGCAACCTGATACCGTGACACTCAATTTCCTCGCGAGGAATATAAAATGTCGGAACGCATGTTATCAGCAATACAGACTGTTGAAAAGGGTGGGCGTCCAGTTTTTCCCTTGATGCCATTCTCTGCTTTTCCTGAGTACATGGCATTACTCAGAAAAGCCCTGGAAAAGAAAGAAACAAAAGCACTGATAAAAAAACAGGAGGTGCTATGAAAAAACAGGAATTTTTAGATTTTATCAGTGCAGAACAGAGGCGGGGAGCTGTCCGGTTTTCGCTGGGATTTAACAGCAAAGGGGAAATTGTATTGCACTGGACTAACGAGGCCGGGTTAAGAGTCTGGAGTATACTAAGCGGTAACAGGGGTAAAAGTCCCAGCCGGGCAAACCGGGAAAGAATGAGTAACCTCCGTCGCTGGCTCCATGATGCCCGTCAGGGCATGGAAGGCGACACACCAGAGGCAGAATAAAATTCCCGTTCCTGAATCGCCGAAGCCCTCCCGTTTACGGGAGGTGCTTTTTTGTATATTCCGCAAAACAGCGCTCGCGCTCCCTGCCAGGCCATTCGCGCAGCGAATTTATTTCCACCCAAGCTAGCCGCAAATCCGTTGTTTCCGGTCGCAGACGCACCAGATCACAGCCATGATAGCCTTTCATTTTTTGCATTTCGATGGACGCTGAAGCACAATTTGAGTGTGGAGGTAGTTCATTGCGATGCAGGATAGGGCAAACGCCGCAAAATGCTAGCATTTTACTCGTTTGCCCGGTGACCTACAGTCGGTTCTTGTTGGAGAGATTTATGAA
>NZ_JAZHEE010000067.1:0-6667 GCF_036620675.1 Rosenbergiella sp. YN46 | reverse complement strand
TTAACATTTTACACCTGTCACATATACGTTCGATTATGTGACATTCTGATTTTGGTGCTGATGTCTGTCAACAATAGATTGGTGGAACCTATCAACAGAGTAACCGGCTACGCCGGGTCCCGGCGCCACTCACCATCAGTATTCTGTTTACCACCTGCTGGCGCCTCCATGCCGCTTCGCGCCATTCAGTGGACTGGCTGCGCACTGCTCGCCAGTTCAAAATGTATGTGATATAAACGATTATGTTTATAAACACTTCTGTGGATATCGTTATGCTGCTGACCGACTACATTGACAGCGTGTACGGAACAGCGCGCGGAAACCGGGCGCGTTTTCTGAAGGACAACCCGGATATCCTTCCCCAGGAGCTGAGCCGCTGGCTTAAGGCAGGCCTGAAAATCAGGCCAGAGACCGGCGAAATCTACAAGCCCGTATCACGGCGCGTCAGGATACCGTCGGCGTTTGCCGCCGGGGCGGGCGTCTTTCTCTCTGATGACCTGCGTGAACGTGTCGCGTCACTGGCCACCGCGCAGAACGTGACAACTGGAGAGCCAGGAAAGGGGGATTAGTGGCGGATCTGTGCCAGGTCGTCTTCAGTCAGACCGGTCATGCCCATCACTGTATTGCGGTCGATGCCACTTTGCAGCATCGTGCGGGCTATTTTCAGGGTCGCTTCGCGCTCACCTTTCTCAATGCCGCGCTGTTCGCCAAGCTGGATGCCCTCCATGCGTCCTTCCTGGCGCCCTTCTTCACGGGCCTTCTGTTCCAGTCGTTGTGCAATAGTCATTAATATCTCCTCGTGTTGCGGTGACCGGCGGGCCAGTTCCTGCAGGAATGCCTCGGGTCTGGCCGTGTCTCCCGTCTGCAGCATCCAGTTCATCAAAGTGACCAGCTGCTCATCGGTAGTGTAACCCGCAATCAGCAGGGTGACCAGATGTTCGGTCAGCTCAGCCAGGTCGCGGGTTTGTGCGTGCTTGAGCATCAGTTCCAGCAGGGCAATCCGGCGGTGCTTCATTATTTCATCGTCATCGATGGCGCCAACATCGATGAGGGGAAAATCACCGGTATACAGTTTTCGCGCTGTTTCCGGGCTGGCAAACAGCTCCGTCCAGTTCAGCGTGTGGGGCCAGGGGCTGCCACGACCGTGGGAAAACAGCAGCGGAATAACCACGGCAGCTGTTCATGACCGGCGTCCAGGTGTTTCTGCATGGCGGCAATGGAGTACCGCATGAGTCTAAACGCCATATGCCTGTCCGGGCTGCTCTGGTGCTCAATGAGAGTATAAATGTATCCCTCACCCTCGGCGGTTTTCAGGGAATAAAGCACGTCGGCAAAATAGGTCCGCAGGTTTTCCTCAATAAAGGAGCCTGACTCCAGCTGCAGGGTGGTCAGGTCGCACAACTGCAGCAGCTCTGCGGGCAGATGCAGGGCCAGAAAATCCCGGGCGGTATCGGTGTGGGTCAGGAAGGTTTTGAACAGCCCGTCATGGGGAACCGGTGACTTTCCGCCCTTTCCTTTTCTGCCTGACATTCCGCGTCTCCGTTTGTTTAAGTGTGCTCATCCGGCAGTATTATACCGGAGCAGTGGTCCTGGTACCTTCTGTTTTACCGGGGGCCGTTCCGGGACGGTACGGGCCCCTACTCTTTAGCATTGTTGCAGACACGGATAACTGTCATTTTTGATACGCCAGCCAGGCGGGCAGTTTCACGCAGTGATTTTCCGTGAGTCAGGCGCAGCGTACGTATCAGCTCATGTTTTTGCGCATCGGCTACCCTGCCCCGGTATTTTCCTTCGGCTTTCGCCTTACTGATACCTTCCGCCTGGCGTCTCCGCCGGTCCTCGTAGTCTTTTCTGGCAATGGCGGCCAACATATCCAGCAGCATGCCGTTGACGGCCTTCAGCATGCTGCGGGTGAAATCATCGCCGACGACGCTGGCCAGAGCCAGATGACTGGTGGGCAGGTCCAGACTGACGATGGCCAGCTGCTTATCGGTGATTTGCTTTCGCAGTATTTCCCACCCCGCGTCGTCCAGACGGGAGAGTCGGTCTACCTGCTCAATCAGGATGGCATCCCCCGGCTCTGCATCATCCAGCAAGCGTAACAGTTCCGGACGGGTCATCGTGGTACCAGAGGCATTGTCCACGTACCATCCGGCGATGCGTTGGCCATGCTGACGGGCGAATTGTTTCAGTGCATTTTTTGCGCGGGATGCATCCTGTCCAGAAGTGGATGCACGCAGGTAGCCAAAAATGAGCATTTTCACCTTTCTGGTTACGTTTAAGTGGTCTCTTTATTGATGGTATCATTAATATGGTCACAATGATACGGATTGACCTACTATAGATAGGTGAACCTGAGGTATACCCAAATGTTGCATGCTGACGCGCCCTACGGGCTTGTCCAACCCCTCGCCTGCTCAAAACGAGTTTTGAACAGACTTACGGTTTGCGCTGTGGGTCAACAAAATGATTGTGGACGTAGTGCCCTCTTCTCCATTTAATCTTCGGTGCCTCCTGTGAGAGCAAAATCAAAATATTATGAATTATTTCTTGCAACATGATTCTTTTTGTTCAAAATGACAAAAAACGTCATGAGGTGATAAATGGAAAATATTGAGCAGTTACGGAAAGTCGCCACACGTGCAGGTAAACTTCTAACTTCCTTGAGCGAAAGTATCCGCCAGCAAAAAGAGGAATTGAAGCTTACCGAGTTCTATCAGGAATACAGCAAAGCCGCCCTATATAAGCTGCCTAAGCTCAGCAAAGGGAGTGTTGAGTATGCTGTGGCCGAAATGGAAGCCAGTGGCTACATTTTTAAAAAGAAACCTTCCGGCAATACGATGAAGTACGCGATGACGATTCAGAACGTCATCGATCTGTATTTCCATCGTAAAGTACCCAAGTACAGAGATCGCTTCGATAAAGCCTTCACTATTTTTGTATGTAACCTTAAAGGTGGCGGTTCCAAGACAGTTTCTACCGCTTCATTATCCCATGCTTTTCGGGCTCATCCTCAGCTTCTGTTCGAAGACCTGCGTATTCTGGCCATCGATTTCGATCCGCAGGCATCTCTGACAATGTTCCTGAGCCATGAGAATTCAGTGGGCCTGGTTGAAAATACGGCTGCTCAGGCCATGCTCCAGAACGTGTCTCGTGAAGAATTACTGTCCGATTTCATCGTGCCGTCAATTATCCCGGGCGTTGATGTTATTCCCGCTTCCATTGACGATGCATTCCTTGCTGAAGGCTGGAAGGGATTGTGTGAGGAACATCTGCCAGGGCAAAATATTCATGCAGTGCTTAAAGAGAACATTATCGACAAGCTCCGGTATGACTACGACTTTATCTTCCTTGATAGTGGTCCTCACCTCGATGCGTTCCTGAAAAACTGCATCGGAGCGGCAGACCTGATGTTGACCCCTCTTCCACCGGCAACGGTTGATTTTCATTCATCCCTGAAGTTTGTAGCCAGCCTTCCTGCGCTTATTGATTCGATAGAACAGGACGGACACACCTGCAATCTCATCGGAAATGTCGGTTTTATGTCCAAAATCCTGAACAAGTCTGATCACAAAATTTGCCATAGTCAGGCCAAAGAGGTATTCGGTGCCGATATGCTCGACATGGTTCTGCCGAGGCTGGATGGCTTCGAGCGCTGCGGGGAGACTTTTGACACAGTTATTTCCGCAAATCCAGCAACCTATGATGGAAGCACCGAGGCGCTTAAAAGCGCAAAATCAGCAGCGGAAGACTTTGCGAAGGCCGTATTTGATCGCATTGAGTTCATTCGTACTAACGGAGGTATGTGATGTCGAATGAGAAAAGAAAAACCATTGGCAGACAGTTAAATACCCAGGCATCAATGGTCGAGATGACTGACACCCAAAGAAGTCAGGTATTTACCCTAAAAACCGGCAGGAAGATAACGTTCAGGTTTGCTCGGGTACCTGCATCGGACGTTGAAAGTAAGACATTCGTAAACCAGGAAACCAACGGAAGAGATCAACTTGCTCTGACCAGGGAGTCCCTGAAATCTATCATCCAGACGATTAAGTTTCAGCAGTTCTTCCCCTGTATTGGCATTCAGCAAGGTGAAAGGATTGAGATACTGGATGGTTCAAGACGGCGAGCCTCAGCGATTTATATTCGTACAGGCCTTGATGTAATGGTTACCGATGAACTTTTATCAGCTGATGAAGCTCGCCAGCTGGCTAAAGATATCCAGACAGCTAAAGAGCATAACCTTCGGGAGATCGGCTTAAGATTGATGGCTCTGAAAGAGTCTGGATTCAATCAAAAGGAAATTGCTGAACTGGAGGGGTTATCCCAGGCTAAGGTCACCAGGGCACTGCAGGCAGCAGCAGTACCGCAAGAATTGATTTCTCTGTTCCCGGTTCAGTCTGAGCTGTCGTTTAGTGACTATAAAATTCTGTTAGAGGTTAATGAAAAACTCAGTGAAAAGGGCTTAACGTCTGAAGGGCTCATTCAGTCTGTCTCAGATCAGCATGATGCAATTTTGAGTGACTACGAGCAACCAGAAGACGAACAGAAAGCCAGTATACTGAAATTGATTTCTCAGGCCTCTCAGGCATTGATAGCTCCGCCTCCTAAGGAAAAGTCAGTAATTTCCGCACTCTGGACCTTTGAAGAAAAGGACAAGTTCGCGCGCAAGCGTGTGAAAGGGCGTACGCTGACTTATGAGTTTAGCCGTATGTCAAAAGTGGTTCAGGATGAACTGGACAAAGCTATCAACGAGGTCCTTGATAGAAATTTGAGTCAATAATTTCGCCACGGCGATTTCATATCTAACTTATTGTAATTAAGTTATTTATGTTAAGAATTTCAAGGTGAAATCGCCACAATTTCAAGTCAATTTCGCTGCAGGAATATCTGCCCAGCGTGTCGTATAAGCTGGCGAAAGTAGTTCCCTTTTCATCCGCCACTCGGGGGCAATCCCCCGACCGGCGAACCATATTTTCCCCTTGCCCGAATGGTTAATACCGTCCACGACTTTCATCAGCTGATTGCTGTTGCTTCGGGGCTGAGTATCGTCAAATAGGTTCAGCTGCGAAACCCCGGCAGGAGTGAAATCATTGAGCATGCAACCCGCTTTTGCATATCGATGCCCATTCACCCAGATCCGATCCAGTGCTTTCACTGCTGCGGCTATGATGTCCCTGGTATCCTGCGTGGGAGTCATCAACTTCTCACTGGCCACATTCCCGTAATACGGTTCGTTCACCGTGAATGGTGACGTTTTCACAAATACAGCAATATGCCTGCAGAACTGCCGCTCGCCGCGCAGCTTTTCAGCTGCACGCTCAGCGTACTGACAGACGGCCTGGCGCATAGCTTCATATGTCGTGACACGCTCCCCAAAGGACCTGCTGCAGACAATCTGCTGTTTCGGCGGAGGGGCTTCTTCAAGAGAAATACAGCTTTCTCCGTTGAGTTCCCAGACGGTTCTCTCCAGCACAACGTTGAAATTTTTCCTGATAAATACAGGGTTCGCGCGCGCCAGCTGCAGTGCCGTAGTGATGCCCATCGAATTAAGCGTCTTTGAGATCCTGCGACCTACTCCCCAGATTTCTTCCACCGGCTGCAGTGAGAGCAGTTTCTCCGTTCGCTTCGGATTATGTGACGTCAGGGCAAGCACTCCACCGAACTGTGGCCACTCTTTCGACGCCCATTGCGCGCTTTTAGCCAGCGTTTTTGTCGGCCCCATTCCGACGCCGATTGTCAGCCCGGTACCGGAGCGCACGTGCTCGCGCAGCTGCTGGCCGAAGTCCTCAAAATTAATGCAGCGGTCTATACCGCGAATGTCCAGAAACATCTCGTCGATGCTGTACTGCTCCACGCGTGGCGCCAGCTCCTCGAGATGAGACATAACCCTGTTCGACATAGACGCATAGAGCTCGTAATTGCTCGAGAACGTGATGACTGGCTCCGGGAATTCAGTTGCCTTCAGCTGGAACCAGGGGACGCCCATTTTAATACCCAGCCGTTTCGCTTCGGCACTGCGCGCGATGACGCAACCATCGTTGTTACTGAGAACCACAACAGGCCTGTTACGCAGGTCAGGACGAAACACCTTTTCACAGCTCGCATAGAAAGAATTCACATCAGCGAGCGCAAACATCAGTTAGTACCCCGCGTTTTATGTATGAATGCCATCACCACGCCGAATATCTGCAGTTCCTCCGGGTAGAGGGTAGGGTAGGCGGGATTCATCGGCAGCAGGGCTATTCGGGGTTTAAGCTGCAGGCGTTTAACGGTGAACTCGCCATCTGTTTCCGCGATAACAATATCCCCCTGCATGGGTTTTTCAGCTTTGTCGACAACCATTAAATCACCGGAGTGCAGGCCCATATCTTTCATCGAGTCGCCAATGGCCCGGACAAAATAGGTCGCGTTGGGGCGACGGATACAGTAGGCATTCAGATCCAGTTCGTCTTCTTTATAGTCTGCGGCCGGTGACGGAAAACCTGCCGGACAGCGCTCTGTGAAAAGTGGTGCGGTTGACAGTGCTGGCTCAGATGCGGGAGTGACAAAAAGGATCATGGCATACCTCTTAAAATACCTGTTTTTATATGGGTCTTCCCCGATCATGGTGGGAAGGCTCAGAACGCCATATTCAGCTTTCCGTAGTGGAACATCACCCCCAGTT
>NZ_JAZHEE010000066.1:0-7328 GCF_036620675.1 Rosenbergiella sp. YN46 | reverse complement strand
TTGCGGGTCGTTAGCTCAGTTGGTAGAGCAGTTGACTTTTAATCAATTGGTCGCAGGTTCGAGCCCTGCACGACCCACCAGTGTAAAAAGGCGCCCTAAAGGCGCCTTTTTGCTGTGCGCCGTTTACAGCGATTTCCTTACGAGGATAAATAACAGACGACAACGCCAGCGCGATCGGCTATCTTGTTTAGCATATAAAACGATTAGCGGCTTATTATGGGCATAAGAGCGCGTAAAGGCCATATTTGTTAAGTTGACAAAACGAGATTAGCGATGAGCGTGATGTTCGATCCCCAGACGGCCATCTATCCCTTCCCGCCAAAACCGGCGCCATTAAACCCTGAGCAGAAGCGGCATTATCGCGAGCAGATCAAAGCGCTGCTGAAAGTGCGTGATGCCGTTATGGTGGCGCACTACTACACTGACCCTGAAATACAGGCCCTTGCCGAAGAAACCGGCGGCTGTGTGGCGGATTCGCTGGAGATGGCGCGCTTCGGCGCCAGTCATCCCGCTTCCACGCTGCTGGTTGCCGGGGTGCGTTTTATGGGCGAAACCGCGAAGATCCTCAGCCCTGAAAAACGGGTACTGATGCCGACGCTTGAGGCGGAATGTTCGCTGGATCTCGGCTGTCCCGACGACGCCTTTAACGCATTCTGCGACCGGCATCCGGATCGTACCGTGGTGGTCTATGCCAATACCTCGGCGGCCGTTAAGGCTCGTGCCGACTGGGTGGTGACCTCCAGCATTGCGGTGGAGCTGATTGAACATCTCGACGCCATGGGAGAAAAGATCCTGTGGGCGCCGGATCGCCATCTGGGCCGCTATGTGCGGAAACAGACCGGCGCGGATGTTCTATGCTGGGACGGCGCCTGTATCGTGCACGACGAATTTAAAACCCAGGGATTGCTGCGTATGAAGGCGCTCTACCCGGATGCCGCGGTACTGGTGCATCCTGAATCACCCCAGAGCGTGGTGGAGCTCGCCGACGCGGTAGGCTCCACCAGCCAGCTGATCGCCGCTGCCCGTCGTCTGCCGCAGCGCCAGATGATTGTCGCCACCGATCGCGGCATTTTCTATAAAATGCAGCAGGCCTGCCCGGATAAAGAGCTGATGGAAGCGCCGACAGCCGGAGAAGGCGCTACCTGCCGCAGCTGCGCCCACTGCCCCTGGATGGCGATGAACGGCCTTGAGGCCATCGCTCGTGGTCTGGAGCAGGGGGGAGCACAGCATGAGATTGACGTTGCGCCAGCACTGCGTGAGCGGGCGCTGCTGCCGCTCAACCGCATGCTCGATTTTGCGGCGACGCTGCGTCAGTCTGCAAAGGCATAATAGTGTAACGCCGGGGGGCGAATGGATATCTTCAGCCCCCCTGGTTTTATTTAGATGTGACATTCTTCTCATATATCCCTCTTTTCATAGGGGGATAGCAGGTCATGCTGAAACCCTTCTCTTACATCCGCGAGAGCAGTGCCAGACCGCCATAAGGGAGTACACCGGCCCGATAGACAGTCGCCACTATAGCCTTCGTCATTGAACACAACCTTGAATATGATGAAATACGGGACGAGGCGTTTTCGCTTTCCAGGAGTAGAACTGGAAGCAGGGCGCTTTGGCCGACGTCATCGCTGTTGTTGAAGCCGGTGCAATCCATGTTCGTGGCGATCCTCGATCGCCTGCGTTGTTTATTACCTCTGGCTATGACGGCTATCACCGGGCAGTGCGCCGTATCTGAGCATCTGATAGGGCTGCTGATTGTACCTAGTCTAAAGGGTGAGTTTTCCTGTGGGTAATTTGATGGCGATAAGAAAACAAATGTTAGTCTTTGTTCTGGGCCTCTGAACAGCGAAGAATTTAATTACTGGCAGGAAAATACATATGAACGAAAAAATGGGTGCAAGTGGCGAATGAGCAATATTTTATATAATCCTTCCCTGAATGGCGAAACAATAGTCAATAATATGATTGGATTGAGGGCATGTCGTATGGCTGGCATATCGTTTTCGCTATCAAATAATAACGTTTTAAATTTGTCTGAACAACGACAGGAACGGATTAAGCATCTGACGCTTGCGGGTCTCAACAACCCGGAGGCTTTAAGATTTGCACATCATGCTATTACTCACATGGGGTTGTGGGACCGCCTGTGTGACTTTATCTTCCACGGAGGAACAAAGCATGCGGCACTTGAAAATCTTGCTACCGTTTTTCTTTATTCTGCCGCCCTGAGTCAGGGCGGGGGTACAGATTGGTTACCGGAGGGGATGACTCATCATAGTTATATCAAAGCCTCGCTGGAGCTGATTGAGCAGTTTACCCCCGATGGCTTGAATAAGCTGATTGCTAACAACAATCTGCCAATAGAAGCGGACCTTTATGGAGGTGTTGTTACGACTAAACCTGATATGGGGTCAGATGAGGTAAATAAGCTGTTTACGTTTCAACTTCCCAAAATGGCCGTTGTATTATTGCTGGAAAAACTGGGTTATGTCGAATATGCCAGTAAGGTTAGCCCGGCTGACACTATTAACTATATTGCTAGTGAGTTATCACCACCCGCCAGGGAATATTTTTCATGCCTGCTTGAAATTAAAGAGGTTTCATCGCCTTCACTTTCCTCCCCCATTGTTAGTGGTGATACTGATGGTTCTACCGCTCGCTCGGTTCTACTTGGCATACAAGCCGGCATCATCAATATAAGCAATAAGGGAATTAAGTGTTTATTGCCGTTGCTGGAAGCCGAAGCAGCTATTGCAAATAATCTTCAGAGTGGAAGTTTCGTAGGATTCCAGAAGAACACACTCCTGCAAAATAAATTGTCAGAGTTGGCTGATAATTTAACTTATAGTCAAGGCTCACGGAGTCTTATTTTTATTGGTGATGTTGCTCATGATCGCTTCTCCCTTAACAAGGATGCCGACTTTATCATCAGGGAAAACATACATAATAATGGTGGTATATTTGTCCTTGGCAATCATGATTATATAGAAAGCTGTTCTTGCCTAAAATCTGCACAGACAGGAAAGGCCGCCAGAAATACAATCAGCGAGGATGTGTGGAAATCGCACGAAAAAATGTTTTTGTTAATTGCTATTATGATGAAAAAAACAGGACGCTGTACATACATAATGGCTTGAGCAGTGACGGTGACAAAATTGAATCCGGTTTTACTGAAGTAGATGCTAAGTCATATAATGATAGAAATATTCAAGATCTGGTTAATTATTTAAATGATCAGGAGATTGACAAGTCTAAAATTTTAAAAATGACCAGGTTCCGCCCGACCAGGGAATCTGTTGCGAAGGCGGCGGGCCAATTGGGCATCAGAATTGTACATGGTCATAATGGGGTTTTTAAAGCAGATAATAACCATCATGTTGTTTCTTTAAATGCACGAGTTCATCATGGATTTTATCCCTGTAGCATACTTTTAGGTGAGAACGGCTCCTGATATCCTGTTCCCATCAACAGGGGTAATTTCTTAGCCATTTTTCCATAATGGCGTGATTTCTGGCGGCAATATAATAAGGCCGCTATCCAGACGACTTTATTCTTCTTGCAGCTCACCGTACTCATTCCGGTGTTACCCAATGATTTTATGTGGATACGCGTGTCACCATAAGTGAGTTTAGCCGGTCTGTCGAGATTCTCCTCGCCCTGGCAGGACGTGCTTTTACGGCGTATCAGGTGATGATACTTTGCTTCTGATATTTTCCCTGAATCGCTCGATTACGGTATGAAAACCACAGCAGAGTGAAAAGTCGTAAATTATGACGGTATCCATACCGAACAACCAGGACTTCCCCTATGTCAGCAGACGATCTTGCCGTATATCTGGACATCTATAAAATCTTCAGCACCCAAAACATCCTGGTGCATATACCGCTCGGCACGGGCGGTTACGACCTTTCGTGGATTGAGGCGATCGGCACCCTGGCCGGTTTGCTCTGCATCTGGCTGGCCAGCCTGGAGAAGATTATCAACTACCCCTTCGGGCTGGTGAATGTGACGCTGTTCGCCATCATTTTTTTCCAGATCCAGCTCTATGCCAGCCTGCTGTTGCAGCTGTTCTTCTTCGTCGCCAATATTTATGGCTGGTATGCCTGGTCGCGGCGCGACGAGGGACAAAGGCCGGAGTTGCGCATCCGCTGGCTTCCCCTTCCCGGGGCATTACTGCTACTCGCCGTCTGTGCGGTGGCTATTGTTATCATGACGCTATGGATCGATCCGGTGTTTGCGGCGCTGACCCGGGCAGCGCTGGCGATGCTGGGTTTCTTGAGCGTGCAGGCCGCCATGCCGGCACTTTCCCCCGACGCTTTTCCGTTCTGGGATGCCTCGATGATGGTGCTTTCGCTGGTGGCGATGATTTTGATGACTCGCAAGTATGTGGAAAACTGGCTGCTGTGGTGCGCGGTGAACGTGATAAGCGTGGCTATCTTCGCACTACAGGGCGTGTGGGCCATGGCGCTGGAGTACCTGATACTGACTTTTATCGCCCTTAACGGTACCCGGCTATGGATGCGTAGCGCGCGTGAACATTCGTCACGCGCGCTGTTATAGACTAGTGATGGTGGTGATGGTGCTGCGCCGTTTTCTCGTTCAGGTCGTATTCCGGGCCGTGGCAGGCCTGGTACTCCATCTGAACCGTTGCGTGCTCTATCTGATACTCATGGGCCAGGAAGTGGAGAATGCGATGCAGCAGCGCATCGTGGTCGTGCGGCGGAATCACCTGCACGTGCAGGGTCATCATCGGTTTTTCACCGACCAGCCAGATATGCACATGGTGAACGTTGCGCACCTCGGGAATGCTGCGTGACAGGTTGCGCTTCAGCGCCGCGATATCCAGCGCCAGAGGCGCGCCTTCCATGAGTTCATTCATACTCTCTTTCAGCAGCCGCCATGCGCTGCGCAGCACCAGGCAGGAGACCAGCACCGACAGAATCGGATCGATAGGCGTCCAGCCGCTCCACAGGATCACCAGCGCCGCCACAATGGCGCCGACGGAACCCAGCAGATCGCCCAGCACGTGCAGCGCGGCGGCGCGCACGTTCATATTGCGCTCTTCGCCCCCGCCGTGCAGCACCCAGAATGAGAACAGGTTAGCGAGCAATCCGGCAAAGGCGATAATCAGCATGGTTTTGCCCGCCACCGGTTGGGGATTCTGGAAACGGACGATGGCCTCCCAGACAATGAAAATGGTAATGACCACCAGCGCAATGGCATTCACAAAGGCGGCGAGGGTGGTCAGACGTAGCCATCCGAAAGTATGGCGGCCGCTTGCCGGGCGACGGGCGAAATGAACCGCCAGCAGCGCCACCAGCAGCGCTGCGGCATCGGTGAGCATATGTCCGGCATCCGCCAGCAGCGCCAGCGAGCCGGAGATCAGACCGCCTATCACTTCGGCGACCATAAACAGCGCGGTAATGGTGAAGGCGATCAACAGGCGCCGGACGTTGCCGTTACCCGTTTCATGGCTGTGCTGATGCGAATGTGAGTGAGCCATCTTTCCCCTGGGCTTATCTGTCAGAATTAACGGTTATTATTATGCGCCAGCCGGCGGATGCAATCGCTTTTATGTCATGAAGCGGCATTTACCGGTGGGATAATTAGCGGGATCTCATCCTGATTTTTTGCCATTTCTCAGCGTTTAAATGATTAAAGTGCGCTATTAATCACATTTCATGGCTGTTCAGGCGGCGTTATAGCCAACTTTCCGGAATTATCTGCGTTAACTGTAAAACCCCGTTTACACCTGGGGCGCGACGCGATAGATTGAAGGGATTGCAATAGCGCAAATTATCAAGCTCCACTGGAATCAGCATGTATCAGAACGACGACTTACGAATCAAAGAGATCAATGAACTCCTCCCGCCGGTTGCCCTGTTAGAAAAATTTCCAGCTACCGAAAATGCCGCAAAAACGGTGTCCGCTGCCCGCCTGGCTATCCATCAGATCCTGCGCGGCCAGGACGATCGGCTGTTGGTGGTCATCGGCCCCTGTTCCATTCACGACCCTGTTGCTGCCAAAGAATATGCTCAACGCCTGCTGGCGCTGCGCGACGAACTCGGCGGCGAGCTGGAGGTGGTGATGCGGGTCTATTTTGAAAAACCGCGTACCACGGTGGGCTGGAAGGGACTGATTAACGATCCCGGAATGGATAACAGCTTTCGAATTAATGACGGTCTGCGGATTGCGCGCCAGCTGCTGCTGGAGATCAACGATAGCGGCCTGCCGGCGGCCGGTGAGTTTCTGGACATGATTACGCCGCAGTATCTGGCGGATCTGATGAGCTGGGGCGCCATCGGCGCCCGCACCACCGAATCTCAGGTGCATCGCGAGCTGGCTTCCGGCCTTTCCTGCCCGGTGGGCTTTAAGAACGGTACTGACGGCACGATTAAGGTGGCGATCGACGCCATTAACGCCGCCAGCGCGCCGCACTGCTTCCTGTCGGTCACCAAGTGGGGCCATTCCGCCATTGTCAACACCAGCGGCAATGGGGACTGCCATATTATTCTGCGCGGCGGCAAAGAGCCAAACTACAGCGCGCAGCATGTGGCGCAAGTGAAACAGGGCCTGGAGAAAGCAGGCCTGGAAGCGCGAGTGATGATCGACTTCAGCCACGCCAATTCCTGCAAGCAGTTCCAGAAGCAGATGGAAGTGGGGGCCGATGTCTGCGCTCAGATAGCTCACGGCGAGAAAGCGATTGTCGGCGTGATGGTTGAAAGCCATCTGGTGGAAGGCAACCAGAGCCTGGAGAGCGGCGAGCCGTTGACTTACGGCAAGAGCGTGACCGACGCCTGCATTGGCTGGGACGATACCGAGACGCTGCTGCGCCAGCTGGCGGCGGCGGTGAAGGCGCGCCGCGGCTAGCGCGCAGGCAATAAAAAAGGTTCATCGCGGATTGTCGTGAAGCTGAAGTTACCGGCGGCGGCTCTGGCTTCCGGGTGAGTATATCGCGCTGGCGAAGGTTCCGTTCACCTGCGGTGGATTAACAGAGAAGCTGTTGCCTGAAGTGAACGGAACTGTCCACCGCATCGACATATTCTGCCGCTTTTATTCTGAAACCAGGCGCCGGAGCCGCCTGTCACCCTCACCCCGGCCCTCTCCCGAAACGGGAGAGGGAGTTTCCCGGCAATGAACGGAACAGCCCACTGCATCGACATATTCCGCCGCTTTTATTCTGAAACAGGGCGCCGAAGCTGCCTGTCACCCTCACGCCAGCCCTCTCCCTGAAAGGCGAGGGCGTTTCCCGGCAATGAACGGAACAGCCCACCGTATCGTCATATTCTGCCATTTTTGTTCTGAAACCGGGCGCCGGAGCCGCCTGTCAC
>NZ_JAZHEE010000065.1:0-7518 GCF_036620675.1 Rosenbergiella sp. YN46 | reverse complement strand
GGTCTGACGCCGGATGAATCAGAACGATTGTTCTGGAAAAACTCTAAAGCTGTGGCCAGTTTTTGTTGACCACTACAAGGTCCGGTAAAGGCGCTTCTGAATACCAGAGATATTTCTGGCGAAACCCACCTTGAGGTAGGTTATGTATGAGCGTGATAGTTATTTTATAAAAGACGCTTTCTGGCCGTTTCATAGGCTTTTTCGTCTTCCCGTTTACCTACCGCGACCACCCATATAACAATCTCGTCATTGATGACCTTGTAAATCAAACGAAAACCGGATGCTCTCAGCTTTATTTTAAAGCAACCTGCCAGATCACCATGCAGCCGGGCTGATTCCACATAAGGGTTTTGCTGAAGCTTTTTTAGCTTCTTTTTGAATTGCTCGCGGATCGTTTTTTCGAGCTTATTCCATTCCTTAAATGCCCTTTCGTCAAATTCAACATTAAAGGTCATCAACGTTAACCCTGATCCGTCTGGCCGGATTTTTCAGTCTTTCCCGAACGACTGCAAGAATATCAGCGTCCTCATCATCTTCGCTCACCATCACTGAGACTTCAGCAAAGGGGAGTTTTTCGTTCTCTGCGACATACCGCAGGAACAGACGAAGAGCGTCTGAAGGTGACAGATTCAGTTTTTCAAAGGCCTGATAGGCGTCTTTTTTCAGTTCGTCATCAACGCGGATTTGAATTGTGCTCATTGCTCGTACTCCGGTTATATCGTGTACAGTTATTATACATACACTACAGATGTAATTACAAATGTAGTGCGTTTTTTACTAACCAGCAATTAACATCCTCCCCGCCCTAAATGAACTGCACCCCAAAAGTTGGACACTAACTGAGTAAGGTGCATTTTAATGGGCAAACCACGATAAACGCTGGAATTTCGCATTGCGGTCGTAAAGTATTATCTCTCTGGTCAGGGCGGGATGAAGAGGGCCGCTGCGCATTTTGGCCTCCACAACTCCACTGTCAGCCATTGGGTCGCCTCGTGGCAGCTGCATGGCATACCCTTCTCCAGCCCTTTCTGTTCCAGTCGTTGTGCAATCGTCATTAAAATCTCCACGTGTTGCGGTGACCGGTGTGCCAGTTCCTGCAGGAAGGCTTCGGGTCTGGCCGTGTCTCCTGTCTGCAGCATCCATTTCATTAACGTGACCAGCTGCTCATCGGTAGTGTGTAACCCGCAGTCAGCAGGGTGGCCAGATGTTCGGTCAACTCAGCCTGGTCGCGGGTTTGTGCGTGCTTGAGCATCAGCTCCAGCAGGGCCATCCGGCGGTGCTTCATGATTTCATCGTCATCGATGGCGCCGACATCGATGAGGGGAAAATCACCGGTATACAGTTTTCGTGCAGTTCCCGGACTGGTAAACAGCTCGGTCCAGTTCAGCGTGTAAGGCCAGGGGCTGCCACGACCGTGGGAAAACAGCAGCGGAATAACCCGCGGCAGCTGCTCATGACCGGCGTCCTGGTGTTTCTGCATGTCGGCAATTGAGTACCACATGAGTCTGAGTGCCATATGCCTGTCCGGACTGCTCTGGTGCTCAATGATGCGGGGGTTGAACATATCATCCTAGCGGCGTTGCTGTGGGGGTGTAGCGGTAACCGGCCTCATCCCGCGGGTCATTAGCCGGCAACACGTATCCACCCAGTCGGTGAGCATCGCCCGGTTAAGGTACATGATTCGAGGGACATCGGTTTCAACCAGAGTGGCTAACTGGCTGGTATCAAGGTGATGCCATTTGCGATGTCGGTGGTCGTGCACAGGGCAGTTTTTACCGCAGATCGGGCAGGATAATGACGTGTTTTCAGCGATACCGACGAATTGAGCGGTCGTGGTGTTCGACGTGGTCAACGAAAGGTATTCCACCTAGGCTTGTTCGTGTTGCGGGGCTATCTCCGTTAACACTTGTTGTGAGTGCGGAACCACTCATGGCCGCACGTAAACGCCGCAAAGAACATCCTCGCGGCAGGACATTGTCGCCTGGCTGTAGGAATTCCCTTCCTTTCGAGGGGAGGATGTCAATGTACTTGCCCGTTAGCACGCGGACCAGCAGACCTGGTCCGGTGATACCCTATCGATGGGACGTGATGGTGCAGGTACTTCAACAATGCAGTCTCATCGGGTTTAGGCTCTGACCGTACCGATTACTTTCAGGGGGCCGGAGACCAGTTCCTGCTGTTCCGCATTGACTCCACTGAGGTATTTCATATCACTGCCGCAACCAGGGCACGGGTTTACGCTTACGAATGATCTTACCTGTAACGCAGTTAATACACGGTGCGATGCCCGAATCTCCCAGAAAACTATTCAGGGGCAACGGTATTGATATGAAATTAACGAATATACGGTAATGCTGCCAACTTACTGATTTAGTGTATGATGGTGTTTTTGAGGTGCTCCCGTGGCTTCCATCTCCATCAGTTGTCCCGTCTGTTCAGCTACTGAAGGCGTGGTGCGTAACGGTAAAAGCACTGCCGGACATCAGCGCTATCTCTGCTCTCACTGCCGTAAAACATGGCAGCTACAGTTTACTTACACCGCCTCTCAGCCCGGTACACACCAGAAAATCATTGATATGGCCATGAATGGCGTCGGATGCCGTGCCAGTGCCCGCATTATCGGCGTTAGCCTCAACACGATTTTACGGCACTTAAAAAACTCAGGCCGCAGTCTGTAACCTCACGTATACAACCGGGCAGTGACGTCATTGTCTGCGCTGAAATGGATGAACAGTGGGGTCACGTTGGCGCGAAATCACGCCAGCGCTGGTTGTTTTACGCTTATGACAGGATACGCAGGGCGGTTGTGGCGCACGCCTTCGGAGAACGCGCTCTGGCCACGCTGGAGCGTCTTCTGAGCCTGCTGTCGGCCTTTGATGTGGTGGTATGGATGACGGATGGCTGGCCGCTGTATGAATCACGCCTGAAGGGAAAGCTGCACGTTATCAGCAAACGTTACACGCAGCGCATTGAGCGACATAACCTGAATCTGAGGCAGCATCTGGCAAGGCTGGGCAGGAAACCACTGTCGTTCTCAAAGTCGGTGGAGCTGCATGACAAAGTCATCGGGCATTATCTGAACATAAAACACTATCAGTAACTTGGAGTCATTACCGGGCTGGCATAGTAATAACCCTGAATGTAAGGCACCTGATTTTTTATCAGCCAGTCAGCCTGATGTGCGACCGTTATGCCCTCGGCAATGGAGGTCAGCCCCAGCCGTCTACTGCGGCCCAAAAGGTTGTCCAGTACCGGCGTGTCGGCTCCGGCCGATTTCAGGCTGTCGATGAATATTTTGTCAATTTTCAGGTAATCCACCGGCAGACTCTGAAGCAGGCTCAGTGAGCAGTAGCTCGTACCAAAATCATCCACGGCCAACTGGCTGCCTTTCTAGCGTAGCCCATGAAGATAGGCAGGGATTTGCTAAAGTTTTTTTCTAATAATCTATCGATAGATTTGATAAAAAGCCCACCAAATACCAAATTTTTCCTCCCTGTATTCATTAAATTTAACACTGTTTTTTTTAAGTGTTTCGTAAAACACGCTAACAGGACCAAATTCTGCAAAAGTCATAAACATTAAACCGCCTGGTTTTAAATAATCTCGATACTGAGAAAACAAAACATCACCATAGCTTTCAATGGAATGCCCGTTTGTTTTACTTTTTGGCCAAGCTCTGGCTGATATTGGACCATTTGCAAAAATATAGTCATATCTTCCTTTGATATTGCCAAATATATTACTTTCAATAAATTGAATATTCGTTGCACCATTAGTTTTTGCATTATTTAAAGCCTGCAGAAGAATCTTATCTTCTATATCCGTAGCGACAACTGAAGCTGCGCCTTTTAATTTTGAATATATTGCAAAAAAACCACTGCCTGTTCCCAGGTCCAGCACTTCTTTACCGTGAAAATCATAATCTCCAATTGATTTTAAGAGCAACGGTGTAGAGTGAGTTATCTCGGGATCAGGAAGAAAAATATAAGGAGGGACAGTTAAAGTTACACCCGCTAAATCCATCGTTATAACGATATTATTAGTGTGCCTTTTTTCTTCTTCTGATAGCCATCTCTCGATGTATTGGGTAACGTTTTTTTTCACGCATCACTCCTTGTTAGTATAAGTTGAAGATAGGATGGATAACTCCAGCCTGGTACATTAATATGCTTTTTTCTCAGGCACATAAAACCAGTACGACCAATTACATCAAGGATGGTATCATATGACCAGTATATATCACTAAATATTAGATGTTCATTGACTTTATCGTAAATTGTAGTGTCAAGTTTAGAACCATCCTTGTAATTTAAATGCGTTGCGACACATGAATAATACCTGTGTTTTTTATGGATATATAAAGGATGGTTAATGGTAATTATAAGCATTCCTTTCATCAAAAGGAGCGAATAAAGTTTTTTAAATAAAGTCTCTAACTCCGAGGTGTTTTCCATGCAATTAACAACATGATTACACATTATTATATTGAATTTTATATCAATATCATTGAGGATCGTTATGTTTGTAAGGTCATTCTTTTTCCTGAATGTTTTTTCCTGTTCTAATGATATATCATGGTAATACCACCTGAAATTATTGTGCGGTACTAAATGAGATAGTATCAAACCATCACCTCCACCGAAGTCAAGAGCCAAACTATTATGTGGTAGACTATTCTTGTACTCAGTAAGCACCTCCATGCAGGCCGGGATGATAACCTTTTCTTTCTCCTCCCTGATTTTTGAGGAAAATTTTTCTGCTATATCTATCCATTGTTTTGACTGTGTATAGCCCATGAGTTTTTCTCAATGAGGAGTGTTCTGATAACAGATAGCACAAGCTTCTACTTTAGCAAGGCTTTGTTGAATAAATCGAACTTTTGCTGAGTTTAAGGATCAGATCACACATTCTCCTGATAACACAGGCAGTCCCGTGGCAAAGCAGACATTCAGAATCACCAATTGGCGTCACTACAACAAAGCCCTTATCAACCGTGGCTCTGTCACCTTCTGGCTGGACAATGAAGCGGTTAAGGCCTGGTACGAAACTGCAACCCCGTCATCACGGGGGTGACCTCAGCGCTATTCTGACCTTGCCATTACCACCGTTCTGATGATTAAACGCGTATTCCGGCTGACCCTCCGGGCCGCGCAGGGCTTTATTGATTCCATTTTTGCCCTGATGGGGGGCCCTTTACGCTGCCCGGATTACACCAGTGTCAGCAAGCGGGCGAAGTCGGTCAATGTTAGTTTTAAAACGCCTACCCGGGGTGAGATAGCCCATCTGGTGATTGATTCCACCGGGCTGAAAGTCTTCGGTGAAGGAGAGTGGAAAGTCAAAAAACACGGCAAAGAACGCCGTCGCGTCTGGCGAAAGCTGCACCTTGCTGTAGATGCAAAAACACATGAAATTATTTGCGCAGACCTGTCACTGAACAATGTAACGGACTCAGAGGCGTTCCCCGGGCTAATCCGGCAGACACATCGAAAAATCAGGACGGCAGCGGCAGACGGAGCTTACGATACCCGGTTGTGTCACGATGAACTGCGGGGTAAGAAAATCAGGGCCTTAATTCCTCCCCGAAAGGGGGCAGGTTACTGGTCGGGGGAGTATGCAGACAGGAACCGTGCAGTTGCAAATCAGCGACTGAGCGGAAGCAATGCCCGGTGGAAATGGACAACAGATTATAACCGGCGGTCGATAGCGGAAACGGCGATGTACAGAGTAAAGCAACTGTTCGGGGGGACTCTGACACTGCGCGATTACGATGGTCAGGTAGCAGAGGCTTTGGCCATGGTGCGTACGCTGAACAAAATGACGAAGGCAGGTATGCCAGAAAGCGTGCGTATTGCCTGAAAATCCGGCCGCTACGGGGATGCTTACCCGAAATCTGATTTATTCAACAAAGCCGGCCACCGTCGTTGCTACTGGCCATAATCCAGTAATCAAGCAATTCTACGTTCGTCTTGTCGATTCAGGGAAAGTTAAAAAAGTCGCATTGGTCGCTTGTATGAGGAAATTACTAACGATACTGAATGCAATGCTCAGAAAGGAGGAAGAATGGGATCCTAAGTACCATTCGGTCAATCCATAAAGTCTGTCCCATACGCTTCAATGCAGGAATATCTGTCAGGACATATCGCTCTGATTGGTTAATGGCGCCTCAAATAATAACCCTTGAGTTATTATAACGTATAACTTATAATCCCTGCTTACAAGGGGATTCACATGTACGAACTAATTTTCCACCCCGACGCTGAAAGCGAAATTTATGAACTCGAGCCTGTTATGCAGGCAAAAGCTCTTAAAGGACTTGAAAAGCTTGAAGCAAAAGGACCAGAGCTAAGGTATCCGGATACAGACATCATCGATGGTGGATTGTTCGAGTTACGAGTTGGCCGCAAAGACATAACCAGAACATTTTTGCTTACGCCAAAGGACGCAGGATCTACATATTAAGAACGTTCATCAAGAAAACCCCTAAGACGCCAAAAGCTGAGATAGCGCTGGCTAAGTCAAGATGGGAGGAGTTGAAAGATGGCAGTTAAAGGTATCAGATTTTCAGAAATTAAAGCGAAAGCGCTTGCAAACCCTGAAGTCAAAAAGGCTTACGAGGAAGAAACACAGGAAGAAGAGCTTCGAGCAGTCCTGGTCGAAATGAAATCCAAATCAGGATTGACCAGCACAGAAATTGCTGCACGCATGGGGGTCAGTCAGCCAGCAGTAAGTCGACTTGAGAGAAACGTGTCAAGTGCAAGCCTCTCAACTTTGCAGCGCTACGCAGCTGCATGCGGAATGCACATTAAATTGTCTCTGAGTTAACTTTTTTTCATGTCTGTTTTGGCTACTTTTAGCGACATTTAGAATCGCAGAAACGGGAGCTGGCAACAATAAAAAGCCATTCGATTTGCATGGCTAGTTTCGGTTGTGTACTATTTCGTCCCCCGGCCCTTTAGCTCAGTTGGTTAGAGCAGTCGGCTCATAACTGATTGGTCGCTGGTTCAAGTCCAGCAAGGGCCACCAAACCGCCACTAGCTCATCGGGAAGAGCGGCAACCAGGTGTTGTAGTACGAGGTTCGAGGCCCCGGTGGCGGTCCAACGCCGACTTAGCTCAGTAGGTAGAGCAACTGACTTGTAATCAGTAGGTCACCAGTTCGATTCCGGTAGTCGGCACCATACTTATCACTAAAAACGCATTCCACCCAAGCCATTACTCTCTGCTGGCTTCTTTTTATCTACCATCTGACCTGCTCCCCGCTGACTACCCGTTGCGCCATGATTTTATCGTTCAAGACAGTTGCTCCCGGTGAGTTCTTCGCGGCAAGGGCAGAGGAGCAACGGCGTGGCGGAAGGAGAAGGGCGGAGACAAAAGTTTTTGCGATCCTTCGCAAAAAGTTTTGGCGGAGTGCATTTCACCCTTCGGATGACGACACGGCGGTGCTTTGATACTGGTCACCGGCAGTTTGTTGATTTTGGAAATATTGGAATAAGCCGTACCGAAATCATCCAGGGCAATAC
>NZ_JAZHEE010000064.1:0-8132 GCF_036620675.1 Rosenbergiella sp. YN46 | reverse complement strand
CCGGAGGAATATCGTCAACAACATTACCAGCCCGGGAGCTCAAAAAGTGTATGGAACTAAAGCGGGTCTATTTACATTTCCATGAGCTTCTTTATTGAAGTTTCACCTCATCATGTCTAAAATTTAACTCAAAAGATGCATATGATTTCTTCGAACCATAAGTTATGAATAATGTTTTTAGGTTGGTGCTAAGGAAACGATTCCAGTGTTAACCTTTACCCACTTGTGGTGTGTAAAAACTTCCCATCGTTCAAAATACGTCCTTATATTCTTGAGCTTTAATAGAGAAGCGCCTGAAATAGTCATCTTTGTTGCTGCCGGAATAAACACATGTCTGAGCACAGGACCTTCTCAAGCAGATTCAATTTATCTTTGTAAGTTTTCAAGATCATTTGGCATTCCCCCATTTTCTCCCAAAAACCGTGAAACGCCCCTCAGCCCGCGTCGTGACTGGCTTCTGCGTGGATCGATGCTGAAAAAGGATCCTTTACGTATTTGGTTTTACCCGCAATAATGTGGGATAAGACAATAAAAGGATCCGCGCGCTGCGATTTATTGTCATGGCAGGATCTGCCGCTTCAGGCCAGAATAGTTCTATCCAAACCCGTCGTGCGCTACGTGAAAAATAACTCATGAACAGCATCATTCCCCTGCAGAATTCACCAGAACGCGTCTCCCTGCTGCCGATCGCCCCGGGCGTTGATTTTGCGACCGCGGTGGCACTTCGGCGGATGGCCACCTCAACAGGGGCCACGCCGGCTTACCTCCTGGCGCCGGAAGTGAGCGCCCTCCTCTGGTATATGCCTGAGCAGTGCACAGACCAGGGGATACCGCCGTCAAACCCGCATACCGTAGTCAATATCTGCGTATCACGGCCTGAAATCACATATGACAGTCAATATTGTTCGATCATGGCAGACATGATGGAGAACACATATTGACTGCGGTATGCGTGATGCATATCACAATCAATGGAATGTCCTTAGCGGCATCCGGCAGTCATGTTATGCATATCGCAGTCAATTTTCTGGCTTCATCGCTGAGAGAGCTTCGGCCAGTTTAAGGGGATCGATGCCAGCAGCCTTCAGCGCCTTAATGACTTCGTCATAATTTTGCTCTGGCGCCTTCTCTTCTTCCTCTTTGCGCGGAACCTTCACAGGACCACTGATGAGTTTGGGGTTGCGATAATGCACGCTGAAATAGGTGGCTCGGCCACGTTTAAACTCGGTGTAATCCAGATAACCAATATCCCGCAGCTGCTCCATCGCCTTACGCACCGTGTGGTTCTGCGTATAGACATTTGAGGTGAGATTCAGCCGGTCACGCATCCGTTTCATGGAAATAGGTGCAGGATTCTGGGGAAGACTTTCGATGTAGGTATAAAGCGCCTGGGCTGATTCCTTGCGCTGCAGGGCGTCAATGGCTTTCAGCCGCAGAAGTACCCTTCTGTCCATGTGGTAAAGCTCAAACAGCTTAGGTTCAGCCTTGATCTCAACGATATCCTCGTTGATGTCATAGTAGGCTGACTGCACCAGATGAGTGGTCCATCCTTTGGTCTCGCTCTGGAACTTCAGCGTAACCGAGGCGAGTTTAAACAGGGAATTACTGATGCGATCGCGCATTTTTTTGTTTGAACGACGGGAGTCAAATCCGCACATCTTAACGAATTCGACGAACGACAGTTCCAGGGTGTCACTTTTTACCCCATACTCCGACATGGAGCGAATTATCCCCAGCCAGACTTTAAAATCCGTGTCCATATCAAGACGCGAACCGGTGATCTTAACGTCAGTGTATCCTTCGCTTTTGGCAATGGACAGCTGTACAAGCTCCTCAGTCGCGTCTGTAACGTTTTTCCGCTTCGCCTTGCTCTTCCCTGTTGATTTCAGAGTTGGGACGAAGAGACCGAGTCTCATGAGCGCTACGGGCTGCACGGTACTGGTGCTGTTGACATCCAGCTTAACAACTTCACCGGTTGTCTTATCAACTTCCTGAAGGTTCAGAAGTAAGCTATTATTTTCGCTCGTCATCTTGATCCTCAACGGTTATCCACAAAAGGATGTAGTAATACGTATCGCAGTCAACGGATATACATACCTCAGTAAATACCGTTGCATATCACAGTATTAGATTATGCATATAACAGTCAACATTTTACATTCCGCAGTCGATCCAGACAGACGTTAAAGCCAGTTACAGCGCATGCTGGAGCGATCCGGGGATCTCTTTTGGATCTCACTATGATCTCCTTGGGATCAATTATTGGATCGAGACCATGAATAACCCAGATACAAGGCCGGAAGCGCCACACCAGATATCCAGAACCCTGGCCTGATTTTCCTGAATACGCTCTGGAAGATTGAGATCTACAGGTACAACAATGAAACATTGACTACGGTATGCTGAGTCGTCTTTCCTACAGATGCGGTAAGCATCATACCATAGTCAATATATTACATACCGCAGTCAATTTCATTATAACTGGCTGATCCCGAGTCATCTTTAGCAACCCGACGTACGTGCAATCTGTGAGTTCTGTGATTTTCCGCTTCCTCGCCGCTTTCTCACTGTGTGAGATCGCTTACTGCGGCGAGCGGCAGTGATTAATATTGACTGCGGTATGTACTCTTTTGTAATCCCCTGCGTTCTTTCATTACCCAATGTGGTTCACTTTGCACTTTTTCGTGTGCTTTGCGATTTTATTGTTGCTTTGCAATAAATTCCAAGATTTAATAAAATAATGCAAAGTGATGATTAAAGGATGTTCAGTATGGGACTCATGGATACACTCAACCAGTGCATAAGTGCTGGTCATGAAATGACGAAAGCAATCGCCATTGCACAGTTTAATGATGACAGTCCGGAAGCCCGGAAAATAACCCGGCGCTGGAGGATTGGTGAAGCGGCAGATTTAGTTGGCGTGTCATCTCAGGCTATCAGGGATGCCGAGAAAGCTGGCCGGCTGCCGCACCCTGATATGGAAACCCGTGGGAGAGTTGAGCAACGCGTTGGTTATACCATCGAACAAATCAATCACATGCGGGATGTATTTGGTACACGACTGCGCCGTGCTGAAGATGCGTTTCCGCCGGTGATTGGCGTTGCAGCTCACAAAGGTGGTGTTTACAAAACCTCAGTATCCGTTCACCTGGCTCAGGATCTTGCTCTGAAAGGACTCCGTGTTCTGCTTGTTGAAGGCAATGACCCACAGGGAACTGCTTCTATGTATCACGGATGGGTGCCCGATCTTCATATTCATGCTGAGGACACTCTCCTGCCCTTTTATCTTGGGGAAAAGGATGACGCCAGCTACGCTATAAAGCCCACCTGCTGGCCTGGCCTTGATATCATCCCGTCCTGTCTGGCACTGCACCGCATTGAAACCGAGCTGATGGGGAAATTTGACGAAGGCAAATTACCTGCTGACCCGCACCTGATGCTCCGTCTGGCCATTGAAACTGTCGCTCATGATTATGACGTGATAGTTATCGACAGTGCACCCAACCTTGGTATCGGTACGATAAATGTTGTATGCGCTGCTGATGTTCTGATTGTCCCTACTCCGGCAGAGCTGTTCGACTACACCTCCGCACTGCAGTTTTTCGATATGCTTCGTGACCTGCTTAAGAACGTGGATCTTAAAGGCTTCGAGCCAGATGTCCGTATTCTGCTTACCAAATACAGTAATAATAATGGCTCACAGTCCCCGTGGATGGAAGAACAAATTCGGGATGCCTGGGGAAGCATGGTCCTTAAAAATGTTGTGCGCGAAACGGATGAAGTCGGTAAAGGTCAGATCCGTATGAGAACCGTTTTTGAACAGGCTATTGATCAACGTTCTTCAACCGGTGCCTGGCGTAATGCCCTCTCTATCTGGGAGCCTGTTTGCAATGAGATTTTTGATCGTCTGATTAAACCACGCTGGGAGATTAGATAATGAAGCGTGCTCCTGTCATTCCAAGACATACCACACATACTCAATCGACTGAAGATACTTCATCACCGGCGCCGGCCGCGCCGATGGTGGATTCATTAATTGCGCGCGTGGGTGCTATGGCCCGCGGTAATGCAATCTCTCTTCCGGTATGTGGACGGGAAGTAAAATTTACCCTTGAGGTGCTCCGGGGAGACTCTGTTGAGAGCGCTTCACGCGTATGGTCAGGCAATGAGCGCGATCAGGAACTACTTACCGAAGATGCTCTGGATGATCTCATTCCTTCATTTTTACTGACCGGTCAGCAGACTCCAGCTTTCGGCCGCCGGGTTTCTGATGTCATAGAAATTGCAGACGGCAGCCGTCGCCGTAAAGCCGCAATCCTGACGGAAAGTGATTATCGCGTTCTGGTTGGCGAACTGGACGATGAGCAGATGGCTGCATTGTCCCGACTGGGTAACGATTATCGGCCGACGAGTGCTTATGAACGTGGCCTGCGTTATACAAGCCGGCTGCAGAATGAGTTTGCAGGAAATATTTCTGCGCTTGCCGATGCGGAAAACATCTCTCGTAAGATCATTACCCGCTGTATCAATACGGCCAAATTGCCTAAATCCGTTGTTGCCCTGTTTGCACATCCTGGAGAACTGTCTGCCCGGTCAGGTGAAGCCCTTCAGAAGGCTTTTGCAGATAAAGAAGAATTACTGAAGCAGCAGGCTGAGACTCTCCACGATCAGAAGAAAGCGGGACTAATCTTTGAAGCTGAAGAGGTCATTAGTCTTTTAACATCCGTACTGAAACAATCTCCCGCATCAAGAGTTAATCTGAGCTCACGTCATCAGTTTGCTCCAGGGGCAACAGCATTGTATAAGGGCGATAAAATGGTGCTTAACCTGGATAGGTCCCGCATTCCTGCGGAGTGTATAGAGAAAATAGAAGCCATTCTTAAGGAGCTTGAGAAACCAGGAGTCTGATGCGGACACGCTTTAGTCTACGGTGATCTCCCTTTACTTCATTTCCTTTCTCACAGGCCAGAAAACATAACTGGCCTGAATATTCTCTCTGGGACCACGGTCCCACCTGCGACGTCTGTCAGCTTATCTGCCTGGGACCACGTTCCCACCTGCATCGTCTGTCAGCTTATCTGCCTGGGACCACGGTCCCACCTGTATCGCCGGTCAGGTTATCTCCCTGGGACCACGGTCCCACCTGCATCGTCGGCACATTATTAGTTAGGGACAACGGTTCAATCAATGCCTGTCACGAACAGGTATTGGCTTGTCGCCAGCAACCCGTTGAGCGGAGTAATCACGCAGCAGGACGGCTGTTACAGGCGATGGTGAAAGCTCTGTTGGGATCTGAACGAAGCATGTTGAGTGAAATTTGCAAAATTTCGCAGAGTATGCGGCTTCATCTTTAAATTTCCGCCAGCATTTTTAAAGCCAGCTACCGACGCTGCGCGTTGGCCGGCCCTTCGTCCGGCGGGTAACCAGTACCGGCCGATCTTACGACCCTGGATGAACATCATCCCGTCAGCAGCGTCTCCACTGTGATGTCGTTTTTCACACTGTCCGATCACAAAATAGAACGGGCAGGGACAACATATGGTAGGAAAAGCAGCTGCCAGAGACACAATATATTGATTACCCACAGTAACGGGGGATAACCATGTGGGTAACATATTGAAAGTGCAACACGTTATCTGATTAATTGACTTTGTAAATGCCGCTGAACCATGAAAAAAAAACGGGGGAATCATCACAGCGCATAAACATACCGTTTTGTTTTTGGGTGACGGCAAGGAGGCCCCTTTTATCACCACATACCTTGTCAAAGGTTTCCATTTCTATCCTTATCAGGCTCTTGTCGTTATTTTCAGGAGAGATCCGGAGATGTTTTGTCAGCCAGACAGGATAGGTATCAGCGTTACGCCAGTACTGCAATTCAATCACTGAAGCCATTCCCCAGACAGCGAAGTATAAGAAAAGCACACCTGCGATTTTGCTACCCATATTGTTCCTTAACATTGGCTTAATACATTCCTTGCTCCTCGCACCGGAGCACATCACAGATACTGATTGAGATCCACTTCACGCAGCGGCTGGTTTTGACGTTCTGTTATCATTTGCACCAGGTCTTTTTCGTCCAGCTCATCGAGCATTTGTTCATACAGAGCCGCGGGCACACAATAAAAAACAGGGCGGTTGCGGTCAATAATCGCGACCGGGTAGCCGCCGCCGGCACTGGCGGTGGCCACCGGATCGTTTTTAAGTTCGCTGATGCTGGCAGTCACATCACACAGAATGATATTTGTCATGGTTCCCCCCTGAGACAAGTCATCTGTATGATCGGTAAAGTAAGCTCTTGCGGCAAGTCCCGTCTGTCATTTCGACGGTCAGAAACGGGCAACCGGCAGCTCCTTCCAGCGGGTGGTATATGCCGGTGACAGCATCTCCCGTTTCATCTGCCAGTCCGGCGCAATACCCCGTCCGGCAAACCAGACTTTCCCGAGTCCGGAATGATTAATGCCGTCGAGTACCTTCATCAGCGCATCGCTGTGCGGCCGTGGCTGCACGTCATCGAACAGATTCAGCTGCGCGACGCCGTTCGGACTGAAATCATTGAGCATTATCCCCGCTTTTGCGTAGCGGTGGCCATCGAGCCAGATCCTGTCCAGAGACCTGACCGCTGCCGCGATAATGTCCCGGGTGTCACGGGTAGGGGTGTGCAGTTTTTCCGTGGCCACGTTACCGTAATACGGCTCATTAACCGCAAAAGGGGATGTCTTGATGAAGGTGCTGATATGCCGGCAGTACTGTCGATCACCGCGCAACTTTTCCGCCGCGCGCTCGGCATACTGGCAGACGGCCTGGCGCATTTCTTCGTAGGTGGTGATCCGCTGCCCGAAGCTGCGACTGCAGACAATCTGCTGTTTCGGCGGCGGCGCTTCCTCCAGTGAAATGCAACTCTCGCCGTTCAGCTCACGTACCGTGCGCTCCAGCACTACGTTGAAGTTTTTCCGGATAAATGTGGGGTTCGTCAGCAACAGCTGCAGAGCGGTGGTGATCCCCATAACGTGCAGCTTTTTCGCTATCCGGTTCCCCACGCCCCAGATTTCTTCCACCGGTTGCAGGCTGAGTAATTTTGCCGTTCTGCGTGGATTTTCGGGCGACAGCGCCAGCACCCCCCTGAATTGTGGCCATTCTTTTGACGCCCACTGCGCCGATTTGGCCAGTGTTTTTGTGGCGCCGAAGCCGACACCGATCGTCAGTCCGGTTCCACTGAGAACATGCCCACGCAGCTGCCTGCCAAAATCCTCCAGATCCATACAGTGGCCAATTCCCCGGGCATCCAGGAAACATTCGTCAATTGAGTATTGTTCGACGCGGGGCGACAGCTCTTCCAGCAGGGCGACCACACGGTTACTCAGGCTCGCGTAGAGCTCGTAGTTGCTGGAAAAAACGTACAGTTTTTCAGGAAACTGCGCCTCTTTGAGCTGGAACCAGGGGGTTCCCATCTTTATACCCAGCCGTTTGGCTTCAGCACTCCGGGCAATAACGCAGCCATCGTTGTTACTGAGAACGACGACAGGTTTGCCGCGCAAATCCGGCCTGAAAACCTTCTCGCAACTGGCGTAGAAGGAGTTGACGTCGGCCAGGGCGAACATCAGTCTGCCCCCCGGGTTTTATGAATGAAGGCCGTCACCACGCCGAAAATTTGCAGCGTTTCCGGATCCGGGTACAGGGAAGGGAAGTCCGGGTTCATCGCCTGCAGGGCTGGCCGCGGCGTCAGAAGCAGGCGTTTTACCGCAAATTCACCCTCAATTTCCGCGATAACAATATCCCCGTGCCTCGGCTGTTCTGCTTTATCCACGACCATCAGATCGCCGGAATAGAGGCCAATATCAGTCATTGAGTTGCCAATCGCCCTGACAAAATAGGTGGAGTGGCGCCGGTGAATGCAGTACTCATTCAGATCCAGTTCAGACTCTGTGTAGTCCGCAGCCGGTGACGGAAAACCCGCAGGGCATCGCTCTGTGAACAAAGGAATTTTTACTATGCTGGCTTCTGATACTGCAGGAATGAACTTCATCGTTTTTTCCCTTCGCTTAATACTGTATATATATGGGTCTTCCCTTGTTGTGGTGGCTGAAGGCATGATGATGGTGTATTTAATCGCCAGAGGTCACCGCTATGGA
>NZ_JAZHEE010000063.1:0-8475 GCF_036620675.1 Rosenbergiella sp. YN46 | reverse complement strand
CTATTGTTGACAGACATCAGCACCAAAATCAGAATGTCACATAATCGAACGTATATGTGACAGGTGTAAAATGTTAATTGGTTATATGCGGGTATCAAAAGCAGATGGTTCTCAGGCGAATGATTTACAGCGTGATGCGCTGATCACTGCCGGCGTTGACGCTGCCCATCTTTATGAAGACCGGGCATCGGGCAAGCGAGAAGATCGCCCTGGACTTATTGCCTGTCTGAAGGCCCTACGGCCCGATGACACCCTGATTGTATGGAAACTTGATCGACTCGGGCGCGACCTTCGTCATCTCATTAATACGGTGCATGACTTAACCGGGCGCGGGATAGGCCTGAAGGTACTGACCGGTCACGGAGCGACCATCGATACCACGACAGCTGCCGGCAAGCTTGTTTTTGGGATCTTTGCCGCACTGGCCGAGTTTGAGCGCGAACTGATAGCCGAGCGAACGACTGCAGGCCTGGCCTCAGCAAGAGCGCGCGGGAGGAACGGCGGACGGCCTTACAAAATGACGCCAATAAAATTGCGACTGGCAATGGCATCAATGGGACGACCAGAGACGAAAGTCAGTACGTTATGCCAGGAGCTGGGGATAACCAGACAAACGCTGTACCGCCACATTTCTCCTGATGGTCAACTGCGAGCTGACGGCATAAAACTGCTCAACCGGGGATAATTTTTGGCGGACGGAAAAATCTGGGGTTCCGGCGTAGAACCCCATGTACTGACTCTTTCATAGATGCGAGCAATTTTCATTTAAGGTGGCCAAAATAAGTATAGTTAATTTGGCTATCGTAAAAGAGGTGGCTAAAAATTGCAATTTGCGATGTTAATTGGCTGGTTAATTTTGGGCTATCTAAAATGGCTGATTTGCCACCCTGAAACTGTAAGGTGGCATATAATCATCCAGCTAACACTAATCCCAGTTGGTTCTCCAGGTACGCGACCAGCTCATCATCCTTATAAACGCTCGCAGTGCTTTTTAGCTGGTTGGCGTTTTCTGGTGCTGCCATTATTTCTATGCGGAATCTCAAAGCACTGTCAGCCCCGATCAGTTTTTCTGCCGACAGCTGCGTATCCTGTACACAGAAACGTGTTCCGGTACCATATTTTTTTATGAGCAACTCGCCGGTAACCTGAAACGCAGTTTGTGAAATAATGGCGACTGGCCAGCATGGGTAACCAGAAAAATGGCCGGCACACTGGAGGGGAGACAGGGGGCCAGCACTGGCATCCAGTCTGTCATGTTGAAACGTCAGGTTGTAAACAGGCACCGGGTATTTGTAAGGGGAGCACGAGGGAGCCGTTTGGCTATCATTAGCGTAATGTCGAAAGTTACGCTGAAATAATGCAGGTGAAAGAATTGTATATTCGCATATCAGTTCTGCCACTGGCTCACTGTTCCATACCTGCGCTGAAACTTTCAGGGAACGCTTATCGAGATTCAGAACCCGGGCACTGGCATAAAACGTTTCATGGGCCGCAGTCTGATTATTTTGCTTGCGTATAAAATGCGCTTTTGTTGCAAGATAATATCCTTCAGACCCGTTGTGTAGTGCAACAGCAGTACAGCTGCCCAGAATAGCCATATGTCTTCCCAGTTCACCAGCTGTAATGAGACCGGCCTCATAGACAAGAGGCTGCTCAGAAGAAAAAGTGCCAACCAGTGAATCCTCATCTGACCAAAGTTGTTGAAAAGCAAAATAAGGTTTTTCGACCTTAACTCGTTGAGATATTTCGGTAACATCAAAAAAATGCTTTTGCTGCGTCATCCCCATATGCCCCCTGTTTACCCGATAATGAGCGAGTTACGTGACTACAGCCTAATCATAGTTGGGCTTCAGCGTGTTGCTGCAGTGGTTAGTATTAAATTTTATTGTAAAATTAGCGCCATATATTCAATAGTTTTCAACCGATTGATTTTAAATCATTTAGCTATTTAAATTGACCAGTTAACGGCGTTTTATGTTCCATTGCTCCCCAAACCCCAATGATCGCCGGGGTGGTGAGAACGCGAATTGCTGAGGCGGCCATAACACGACCAGCCAGCAGCAGCCCCTTGTGGGCGTAGGTGGTTTTTCCCTGGGTAACCATTTGCCATGAGTGCGGTGGTATGCCCCAAGCGCAGGTAGTGATATAGACCTGGCCGACAGGCAGCAGCCAGCTTACATCACCAACGTCCGTTGAGCCATTGAGGAAATCAGGTTCCTGGCGAAACGGCGTAATGTCTTCGGATAGCGTGCGGCCTCTTTTGGCGACTTTGCGCTTTTCTTCCTCAGAGAAGGTCTCTTGTATCGCTTGGGCGAAGGCTTTTTCTTCAGGACTAAAGGTGACCGGGCCAATTTTGAGCAACTCGTCGTTCATTACGCTGGCAAGGGTGACGTTAGGGATAAGATCGGTCGTAGTGATGTGATGGACGCCCTTTCCTGAAGCAGTCAGTGCCATACTTTTACTGTCTGCGTTTGCTCCGGGAGTAAATCACATGAGAACGATCAGAGTTGTTGGTATTGATATCGGCAAATCAGTTTTTCAGATCTGCGTCTGGATGGTCAATGACTCCGTTACATGGAACAAAAAAATCTCTCGTTCTAAATTGCTGGATACTATACGGCAGTTTGAAGCTGGGACTCTTGTTGCTATGAAATCCTGCGCCACTTAACATTTTTGGGAGAGAACCTTCGCATCTATGGGATATTGTGTCAGACTCATCCCCGCACAAAACGTAAAAGCATTTGTCCGTAGCCAGAAAAATAATGCCAATGATGTGTTGGCAATTTGCGAAACAGCATTTCGCACGGGTATTCACTTTGTTTCTGTAAAAACCATAGAACAGCAGGATATCAAGGCGCTTCAGAACACACGCCAACTGATGGTTGAGCAGAGAACGGCGCTGGCCAACCTGATTCATTCTCTACTCGCTGAATATGGTATCACTATTTATGTCGGGTTCCTGCATCTCCAGCAACAGCTACCAGGGCTGATTGGAGATGCCTCAAACAGCCTGACATTCACTCTTCGTCGACTGTTGTCTTCGCTGCGGGAAGATATGCAGGCATTAAATGAACGAATTACCAGTCTAAGCGAAATTGCAGCACTGTCATCACAACAAATTGCGTACCTCCATCTATTAACAATCCCGGGGGTAGGCCCGTTGATTGCTGCCACGTTTATCAGCGAAGTTGATGCCACACAGTTCTCGAGTGGGCGAGAATTATCGGCGTGGTGTGGGTTGGTTTCCCGCCAGTACAGTTCGGGCGGAAAACAGCGCCTGTATTATGTGATGTAGTGGCACAGATATGGGGTGGAGGAGAAGTGGCATCTGTAAATGAAATGCGTTTTGTTAAGCCTGTCAGAATAATCAATTAATGCCGGACCGAACCTCAAATACTTTGGTAATAAGAGAGAGCACTTGGTACAACTTTGTGTCCGATTAGTATCCTGTCTTTCACGGCATCGTTATACCCGGGACGCTGAGGGACTCAATCTTTGTGCTTGAAGGCCTTATGGACAAGGAGACTGGGATGAATCCAACCGAAATTAGATTGTGGAATTTTTTTCATCCCGTTTAGTTGTTCCATTCAAACACTCCCATTAGGATTATTCATTCTCATTATTGAGTGTTATTCTTATGGATCCGCAAAGTTATTAAATATAAGTAATTAATAAGTTGTAATGATGTAAGGGATTACAAAACTAGGATTAATCTCAAATGTTATTTTTGATGTGTAAATTGTTATGTGGCTGTTAACTGCGATTTTCACATAAAAAATCACAGAAAAATTAATTTATTGATATGTAACCATTTAATTAGCATGGTTAATATCATTTAATCGAGTTCATCGATCAATTACATGCAATTAATAGCCACAGACAATTGGTGGTGGCTTTATCGATCGATTTAAACAATTAGGTGTTTTCAGAATTTAAACTATTATTTGTACCGTTGAAACTTTACGCCAAAACAAACATATGTATTACCATTTGTGTTTTTGTTGATTTCTGGCTCCAGAGCAGAGGTTTTATACCTGCCATTTTGTACCGGGTGAGAAATAATGAAGGAGTATGATTTCAAACGTATTCACTGTGAAAATTTATATTTCAGAATGGGATTATCCTCGCTGATAAACGACCTTTTTCAGGACGAGTTTCTGAGTTCAGGGAGTGATGACATCAGCACGCCCGGATTTCCTGATATATGGGTTTTTTCCCGTGACAGTACGGAGGAATTATATCCTTTTATTCGCCAGATCGTTTCTCATCAGTTAACTATCGTCTTTGGCAAGGATTGCCATAAAAGAGTACTGAGCAGCGTACCGGGCCTGGAGCAGATGGTATTTATGGATCTTAATGTTCCTCCTGAAAAGGCACTGGACAGGATTAAAAAAAGTTTTATTGCCAGCCGCTATGGATTAGCGGTTAACCGGGTCTCTTTTGTCAGCGAACCCGTATTGACATTATTCGAAAAATGGGTGCTGACGGGACTGATGTCCGGAGTCAGTGTTTCTGATTTTGCCTCCCGTACGGGAAGGTCAGTGAATTCCATCAGTTCATGCAAACGCCGGATGATGAAAAAACTGAATGTGTTTAATAATCAGGAGTTATTCGCCAAAGCATGGGCAATGGGGATCCATTTCGACGCTAAATAAGCGAATGAAATAACGGTATCCGGGATGTTTTATTTGTTTCGAAAGAAACGGATGGTGTTCTGCTGCGCGTCGCGTTCAGGACGAGTTGTGTATCAATAAAATGTAACTTGAGGTTTTTTAGCATGAAAAAAACAATTGTGAGTCTTTCTCTGCTGGCTGCACTGGGTATGGGGATGTCTGCAGCCAACGCGGCCTCCACCGGGACTATCACCTTTAACGGTGAACTGACCGACACCACCTGTGACGTGGATGTGAACGGTCAGGGCGCGGACGCCACGGTAACTCTGCCGACCGTCAGCATCAACCAGCTGACCAAACCAGGCAACACAACCGGCCGTACCTCCTTCAACATGAACCTGAGCAACTGTGTGATTGGGACTGAAGGCGGTCACTCCAAAGTGGCGGCATTCTTCCAGCCAGGAGACACCGTTGACCTGTCTACCGGTCGCCTGAAAAACGTCGGCGGCGATGCCACCATGGTTGACCTGCAGCTGCTGGATGCCTCCGGTAACTACAAGGCCATCAACGTGGGTAACACCGACCAGGTGAACGACATGACCTATGTGGATATTAAGGAAGATGGTACTGCCCTGCTGCCGTATGCCGTTGAGTACTACGCTAACGGCCAGACCACGGCCGGTACCGTGACCAGCAGCGTTGTTTACAACCTGCAGTACAAGTAATCCGCTGATCAGCCGTCCGGGGAGCGTGTTCTCCCCGGCTTTTCCGGAGTCCCTTACCTATGTTCCTGAAAAACTTCCGTCCTGCCCTGCAGGCGGGTCTGTTTGCCCTTGTGTTTGCCGCCTTTCAGAGCCAGGCCAGTATTGTGGTCAGCGGTACCCGGGTGGTCTATCCCGGCAACGAACGGGAAGTCACCGTCAAACTGTCCAATACCGGTAAAGGTCCCGTGCTGGTTCAGAGCTGGATAGACAAGGGGGATGTGGAGGCCCGGCCTGAAAAAATCCAGGTACCGTTTATCCTGACCCCGCCCATCAACCGGATTAACCCGGACAAAAGCCAGACACTGCGCCTGAGTTATACCGGTTCACCGGCCCTGCCGGAAGATAAAGAATCTGTCTACTGGTTGAACGTACTGGAAATCCCGCCGGTGACCAAAAATATCGCCCCGAACCGTATTCAGGTGGCGTTCCGCACCCGCATCAAGCTGTTTTACCGGCCGGCAGCCATCAGCGACCGGGCAAAAGCAGCTGAAGCTGCTGAGAAACTCAGCTGGTCTGTCAGCGGCGGTGAGCTGAAGGCCACTAATCATTCCCCGTACTTTGTTTCCCTGGTCTCTGTGAGTCTGTCTCAGGGGAGCCGTAAAACCTCCGTGGACGGTGAGATGGTCTCCCCACTCAGCAGTCACGGCTTTCGCATGAAAGACGGTGCGCTGTTACGCGCCGGCACCACCGTGTCCTGGGAATATGTAAACGACTGGGGTGCCGTTAAAACGGGTCAGGCCACCCTTCAGTGATCCTCCGGTGATAAAAACAATTAAACAGGCAGGAATGTTACCATGAACCGTCACTTTCATTATTCCGTGCTGGCTGCGGCCGTGCTGGCGGCCATTATGCTGCCGGCTGCTGCACAGGACGTGACCCCGACGCCGACAAAGGATAACGAGGTCTCCTTTGACCCGGTATTTCTGGGAACGTCGGGCAACGAATCGGTTGATCTGAAACGCTTTGAACGCGGGGATTCGGCTTCACCGGGCACCTGGCCCACAGATATTTACGTGAACGGTGAGCAGGTATCGCATGAACCGGTACTGTTTTCTGAAGGGCCGGACAAAAGCGTCCAGCCCTGCCTGTCGCCGGCTATCCTGAAAAAAATCAATTTCAACTACACTCAGTTGCCGGCATCCTTCAGCCAGGCGCTGAAGCAGGAGCAGGCCTGCTATCCGCTGCCGGCGCTGATCCCGCAGGCCAGTGTCGCCTTTGATTCCGGCACCCAGCGTCTGGATATCAGTGTTCCCCAGGCCATGATGCAGAATACGGCCCGGGGGTACGTCAGTCCGGAACTCTGGGACAGTGGCGTACCGGCCCTGATGCTTGGCTATAACGCCAGTACCTACACCACCCGCTCGAACGGGCAGAATTACAACTCCGCCTATGCGGGGATTAATGCCGGCCTGAATCTGGGGGCCTGGTATTTTCGCCATGACGGCAACTATAACTGGCAGGAGAACGGCGGCAGCCGTTATCAGTCCCTGAACAACTACGTCCAGCGGGATATCCCGGCCATCAAAGGCCGGGTGCGGATGGGGGAAACCAGCACCCGCGGGCAGCTGTTTGACACGCTGCCTTTTAAAGGGATTGAACTGGTGAACGATGAGCGGATGCTCCCCCAGTCGCAGCGGGGCTACGCACCGGATGTCCGCGGTATTGCGCGCACCAACGCCCGCGTCACCGTCCGCCAGAACAGCCGGGTGATTTATGAAACCACGGTATCGCCCGGCGCCTTCGTGATTGATGATTTATACCCGACCGGCTACGGAGGTAACCTTGATGTGACCGTCACGGAAGCAGACGGCAGTGTCCAGACGTTCTCCGTGCCGTATGCCTCTGTGACGCAGCTGCTGCGCCCGGGGATGCACCGCTACGATATCGTAGCCGGTAAGCTCAATGATCCGTCCATTTCCTTTAACCCGACGCTGTACCAGGCGACTTATCAGCGGGGGCTGACCAATATTCTGACTGCCTTCGGCGGGATACAGGGCAGTGGTGCGGACTACTACGCCCTGCAGGGCGGCCTGGCAGTGAGTACCGTTGTGGGGGCGTTTTCCGCCAGTGTCACCCAGGCACGGACGCACCTGAAGGAGCAGAAGGATACGGTGGCCAGCAGTGGGCAGAGCTACCAGGTCAGCTACAGCAAGTTCCTGCCGGAAACCAACAGTAATCTGACGGTGGCAGCCTACCGCTTCTCCACGTCCGGTTACTATGACTACACCACCGCCATGCGCGTGCTCGATGAAGAGCGCCATGGCGGGTCGGCCGACAATATCTGGCGGCCGAAGAACCGGTTTAACGTCACGATGAACCAGGGGCTGACCCAGGGATGGGGGCAGATGTACCTGACCGGCTACACCCAGGATTACTGGAATAACGGCGGGTCGGACCTGCAGTACCAGCTGGGTTACAGCAACAGCTGGGGTACGGTCAGCTACAGCGTCAGCGCAGGACGCGTCAGAAACTACGGTGGTGATATGGAAACCACCTGGCTGTTTAACATGACGATGCCGCTGGGCAGCCGGATGAATAATGTGCCAACACTGACGGCCAGCATGAACCATAACAGCAATGGCCGCACCGGTGAACAGGTTGGCATCTCGGGCTCGGCCGGGGATGACTATCAGTATAACTACGGCGTGACGGCCATGAACTACAACCAGGGTACCGGCAGCAGCATGTCGGTGAACGGCGGATGGCGTTCACCGTACACCAACCTGACCGCGACCTATGGCGCCGGTAAGCATTACCAGAATGCCTCGGTGGGCATGAGCGGAACGGTCATCGCCTGGCAGAACGGTATCGTGGCCACGCCGTACACCGGGGACACCTTTGCGGTGGTGGAGGCGAAAGGGGCGAAAGGGGCGAAAGTGGGGGGCTACTCCGGCATCCGTATTGACCCGTGGGGCCACGCGGCGGTGCCGTACCTGAACCCGTATGAGATGAATGAAATCACCATTGACCCGAAAGGGCTGCCGTATGACGTGGAGCTGGAGAATACGACTGACAAGGTGGCGCCGTACTCAGGCGCGGTCAGCCGGATTGTGTTCAGGACCAGCCGGGGTACGCCGCTGCTGATTATGGCGAAACAG
>NZ_JAZHEE010000062.1:0-10276 GCF_036620675.1 Rosenbergiella sp. YN46 | reverse complement strand
GCGAAGCGGGTGTATCGCATTATGAGGACACATAATCTGCTTCTTGAACGTAAACCCGCTGATCCCTGCCGTAAGCGGGCCCATAAGGGGCGTGTAGCAGTAGCTGAAAGTAACCGGCGCTGGTGCTCAGATGGCTTTGAGTTCCGCTGTGATAATGGCGAAAAGCTGCGGGTGACCTTCGCGCAGGACTGTTGTGACAGGGAGATCATTAGCTGGGCAGCGAGTACCGGAGGCTATGACAAAGAAACGGTGCAGGATGTCATGTTGGGTGCGGTGGAAAAACGCTTCGGAAGGCAGTTGCCAACAGAGTCGCTGGAGTGGCTGACGGATAACGGTTCAGCCTACAGGGCTCATGAAACGCGGGCGTTCGCCCGGTTGCTGGGACTGGAGCCTTGCACGACAGCAGTGCGAAGCCCGGAAAGTAACGGCATAGCAGAAAGCTTCGTGAAGACGATAAAACGGGACTACATCAGCATCATGCCGAAACCGGACAGCCAGGCTGCGGTGATGAATCTGGCGGTGGCATTCAGTCATTACAACGAACATCATCCGCATAGTGCACTGGGATATCGCTCACCACGGGAATATATACGCAGGAAGTTATCGCAATCATAAGAGAGCAAAAACGTCTGGATATATAGGGTCAAATCCACCTGGTAGCAATGGCCCTGCGGCTATGCAAAATGCCGGAAAGGACCTCTCAGGGACAAAGCGTTAAGCCAATACAATAGAAGTGCTATCCAATTTCATCATGGCGTTTTGCCATCCCATCGCATTGACCGGCTCACTGAAGATACCAGCCAGTAGTCTCATCTGAGTAGCACTCTCCCCCGTGACCTGTACCCGGGGGGCCGTATCCAGAGGGAGCTTTATCACCAGCGCGATCGTCGCAAATTACTCCACTTAACTGCGTTTTATCTGGTGCACCGTCCCAATACATGGGCTATTGACGCGGTTGAGCAGCAATCTGATATGGCGCGATGGTTAGAGTATGGAGCAGCCGGGCATTGCTATGCTCTAACCGGTACGTTTCGTTTCATGCTCTTTTCCCATAAGCTGCCAACAAGCCCCCTGTCTGCCACACTGAATATTCCTGCTCTGAACGCGTTTGCCGTTTCCATTGGAGCAACTCGCTGGTTTTACCTTCACGCTGGCGCCAAGATCCCCCTTTGGGATCACACTTTTCAACCAGACCTATTCACTTATAAAAATCAGGTGTTATTATTCACCCCGTAAATACCTTTCAACTCTACCCGAGGCTTTGATGCTGGAGAATGTCATCATCTGATAATCAGTTCCCCCGACCTTTTCAGGCCGGACTGATTATCAATGCGCCGAAATCGAATGCGGACACCGCCGTGTGTTTGCACATTTTGCACATGATGATGAAGCAGGTTTTCCAGTATGAATTTATCCCGTCAGGAACAACGCACCTTACACGTGCTCGCTAAAGGTGGACGTATTGTGTACGTTCGCGATACCTCTGGCCGCGTTACCTCTGTTGAATGCTACAGCCGCGAAGGGTTGTTACTCTCCGACTGCACCCTCGCCGTCTTCAAAAAACTCAAAACCAAAAAGCTGATTAAGTCCGTCAACGGCCAGCCCTATCGCATTAATACCAGCGGGCTGAACAACGTTCGCGCCCAGCCCGATAACCGTTAAGGAGCACTTAATGGATCTCAGACCCCTTGTTTCTGCCTCCGGCCGCTCGCAGCTGCCAGCGGATGAAAGCAAAATCCCCGGAACAGCCCCGCTTGAATGCACTATTTACAAAAGGAATTAATAATGGATATCCCACGTATTTTTACAATTAGCGAAAGCGAACACCGTATTCATAACCCATTCACACCGGAAAAGTACGCCACGCTGGGCCGCGTGCTACGCATGAAGCCAGGCACCCGCATCCTGGATCTCGGCAGCGGCTCGGGCGAGATGCTCTGTACCTGGGCGCGCGATCATGGCATTACCGGTACTGGCATCGATATGAGCCCACTCTTCACCACACAGGCAACACTGCGTGCCACGGAGCTCGGCGTCAGCGACCAGGTACATTTTATTCATAACGATGCAGCCGGTTATATCGCGGATGAAAAATGCGACGTCGCGGCCTGCGTAGGGGCAACATGGATTGCAGGCGGCTTTGCCGGGACAATAGAGCTGCTGGCAAAGAGCCTCAGTCCTGGCGGAATAATACTTATCGGAGAACCCTACTGGCGTCAGGTTCCTGCAACGGAAGAGATTGCCCGGGCATGCGGTGTCTCATCCATTGCCGATTTTCTCACCCTGCCTGACCTTATCGCTTCTTTCGATAAACAGGGTTATGACGTGGTGGAAATGGTACTGGCGGACCAGGAGGGCTGGGACAGATACGAAGCGGCCAAATGGATGACCATGCGCCGCTGGCTGGAAGAAAACCCTGAAGATGATTTTGGGAAAGAGGTTCGGGCGGAGCTGACGATGGCGCCCAAACGCCATGTTACCTACACCCGGGAATACTTTGGCTGGGGCGTGTTTGCTTTAATTGCGCGATAGCATAAAACAGGCGGTATAGCGCCAATGGGCTATACCGCCATTCAGCCAAAACACAAAACCTGCTGCTATGGATGATTCCCCTCTCGCTCTTCTTTCAACTGCTGGCCCCACTTATCCATCATGGATTTACCGATGGTCATTGCCATGGCAGAGGCTTAATGCTTATCGAGGGGGGAACTGGACACATCAAAGCGAAGCCTGGGGCCAGAGTTGCGCCGGTTACGTCCTTTTGGCTATGAGACGGAGATATCACCTTTATTCAGGTAGCCAAATTTAGTGTGCCATTAAAGTCAGCCATTCTTCTGATAATTATTGCTATCAAGGCTCCCGTTGATTATCTTTTTGCGGGGCTGGCTTAACACTGGACCGACCCCACGACAGTCCACTAACTCTATCTACTCGTTTACCTACGTCACGCACTCGCAGTCCTGCCCGTATTCGAAAACGTTCGACACATCAGGGAATGAAAGATAAGGGGCGTTAGCCCCTCAATCATAAAGCCATTTTCCAGCTTTGGCTGATTCAATAATCATTCCTAGCGTTAGCGTTTTAAACTTACGATCATGCCACTCCCTTTTTAATCTGAACTGCCACCAATAGAACTCTGGCATAAAGTAGTTATCTAAATTAAAGTTGCTATGCTCTATACCGTATCGTGTAAACAGGTCGAATAACATTTCTTCCAGATCTTCCTGGATAAGATTAAAATGCTTCGCAAACGTCCATTCTTTTTGTGATGGATTACTTCGATCACCATATTTTTCGGTGACATAATCTAAAAACTCTTGTTCATCAGGTCGCAGCATTAGAAGTATGTCCACATAATCCGATCTTTAGGTCGGACTATAAAGTTGTATTTACGCCTTGTCTCTCTGGCAGCCTGGGAAAATATAATAACGGCCTGAGCATATCCAATATAAGGAACAGCTCTCCCGACTATCGCCCCTAACTTATTTGTGGCTCGAGTCTGGCCTAATACAGTGGTTTCCATCCTCATTCCTCCCGGAAGGCGAGCATCCTTAAGGATTTTTCGGGCCAACGTTGAAGCTATACTTGTTCGCTTCACTTTTGAACCCAGAACCACACGTTTAGGTAAGATGGGTTGTCCCGCTAAAATCATTGCCGCTATTTCTATTTCCCATCCTGTATGATTAGCAAGACTCTCTATGGACTGACCCCGCCCCGGTAGACGATCCTGCCCTATAGTTGGACTGCCAGGCATTCAGCCGTATCAGGTAGCCGGTGCCGATGAAGTAAATCCACTCCGCATCCCCGTAGTCCTGGTATAGCAAACGATTAGGGGGAAATTTAGGTATCGGAACTTATTGTACGTTTAGCGCATTACTTAGCCGCCTCAACCTGTAATGGATTGGTTTAGGACCATATTCAAACTGCCCTTGTAATACATACTAGATAAGATCATAACTCGTTGATTTGTAGTATTGTACTACCTCTCTTTATATTGCAATACAGGAGATCAATAACCATGAGAAAATATCTGACCCAGGGTGAAGTTGGACAACTAGTGCAGGCTGCAGGACAAGGGCTCAATGCAAAACGAAATGTTTGTATGATCACCATGTGTTTTATTCATGGACTCCGGGTATCAGAATTGTGCCGGCTACAGCTACAGCAGCTAGATCTGAAAGGCCGAACAATTTATATCCAGCGCAGCAAGAATGGTTTCTCCACGATCCATCCCCTGATATCGGCTGAGTTACCCTGCCTGATAGCATGGCTGGAAGAGCGAAAAACGTGGTCCCATAGTGACAGTGAATGGCTGTTCCCTTCTCGTAAAGGAGGGCCACTTACCCGCCAACAGGTTCACTATATGTTCACCCAATACGGGAAAAACGCTGGTATTTCAATTGTCCCTCATCCACATACTCTCCGCCATGCCTGTGGTTATGCGCTGGCGGATCGGGGAGCGGATACCCGCCTGATCCAGGATTATCTGGGCCATAAAAATATCCAGCATACGGTGATCTACACGGCTGCGAATTCACAGCGGTTTATCAACGTCTGGGAAGAACAGTTGGGTGGGCGTAATACAGAACAGAAAAATAGTATGCAACCCGTCTTGTCGTCGACATTGGGTTTGTGAGCCACACAATAAACCTGGATGTTGCCGGATATTTATCGGATTTATCCTAACTAAGGTCGAGATTGAGGGAATGTGCAGTTTTTCTGATGTTTTGTATGATGAATCTGAATGATAGTGAAGGTGTAAATATGTCAGTTTGTACCAAACTGACATAATCCTAGGATTCCCCCCAGAACCTGTCAAGAAATAGCCTGACAAGAAATAAAATAGCTAACTACTTATTTTCTAAGAAAACATATAAAATATACATATTAAATGCAACTATTCACAAATAGGCGGCTTATAGTCTAGGCTGTTCAATACCCTCTCTGCTCTTCATCTGTTTTTTATTTAAATTTCAATTGGTTAATCATAAGCAATCGCCTCTGGAAATTTGACATTCTGGTACAAAAAGTAAGATCCCATCTCTCTGTCAGGAGAGATGGTAATTATTCTCATCCTGTGGTTGACCTTAAAAGAGTTCGGGATAGAACTTATTGTTCGTCAGATCTTTTATGGATTTTACAGGCTATCTGTATCCCGATATGGGAACGTAACAAAGAGAGTTCCGTATGATGCATCATCTTCCTGGCAGAAGAATTCGGCCAGCGTTGTTGGCTGTGTTAGTAAGTATGAACAGGCTATATCGTATTGCCTGGGATCCTTCAGGAGCAGCCAATATCAGAGAACCATATTCTCATCAGAAAAAGCCTACTTGCTTGTTACTGTCAAAAATATCCCGCCAGTTTATTATTAGCCACAGCTTCATTATTCCGGCTCTGTTATTCGGTGCGGGAGAAGCTGGGGCGCAACCCATTAATAACTATACGAATTATACATCCCCAACGTCTGTCAGTGATGGCTTACAGTGGCAGGCGACGGCAACAGTAGAGGTGGGAAGTGATGTTCAGGTAGCCCCGGCAGCGGATGGCACCGCCCTGAATATGGCCCCGCCCGTGGATGCGAATACTTCATTATGGATTAATGGAGGTGACCTTAACGCGACAGGTGGGCTGTTGATGGGGAAAAACAGCATGCTGCAAATTGGAGGAGCGCAACTCGGCGGTCTGACGTCTGAACAGTCACCCAGCTCCGGTGGCGTTTTAACCGTCGGGGATATTAAGACTTCCTCCGGTGCGACGGATATGCATCTCTGGATGTTTGGCTCTGCAACAAAGGCAACTGAGCTGAACGCATCGAATATAACCCTGACTGCCGATAATAATGACATCTGGGTAGATCGGCCTGGTGAGTCAGAACCAGGGGCTGATATCACCGTCACAGGTAGCATGAAGGTGGTAAACGGCAGTACCGGATCTTTCTTGCTGGCCGGTGATTCACAGCTAACAGTCGGAAAAGATTTATATCTCGATACGTCGAATGGCTCCTTTCTGGTCAGTAATGAAAGCGATACCCGGGGAATAACAGTCGGCGGTGACTTAACGCTCACGAATAACGTTACGCTGTCTCCTGATATTAATAGCGTAAGCACAGATGCAGGTATCTACTCCGCTGTTGTTAATGTGGCCGGTGATGTCAATATTCTTGGTAACAACGCCGGAAATACGGGGCTGCAAATTATTAATGCCGGAGGCGCGGGCGTCACCACAGGAGGTAACTTTAACATCTCCTCTACGGCCTCCGGAAACACCACGACTGTTATCTTTGGACACGGTGCAAAAATAACAGCTACCGATAATATCAACCTGCAAAGCGTTAGCGGTGGGGCAATAAACCTGTATATCGGGGATTCAAAATATGGTGCGCCGGCAGATATCAACGCCGGTGAGATCATGATGAACGGAGAGGGAAATAATAAGGTCATATTTAATAATAATCAGCCAACGCAACCTGGTACAGATGGATACGTTTTCGATGTTCCCGTTAACGGGAATGGAAGCGTTGAACAACAGTCAGGCCATACCACTCTGGCTTCTGCTTCTGAATATTCTGAGGGGACGCTCATCAGTGGCGGATTGTTGTCCATCGCAGATCATAATGCACTGGGAAGCGGCAGCGTTATGATAAATACTAACGCATCTGACAGTACGCAGGGACTTGATATCGCCTATACGGATGGTTCTGGTTTTTCAAATACACTGAGTGGTAGTGGCGCAACAAATGTTACCGGCGATGCCCAAATTGTGGGTGATAACAGCGGGTATACTGGAAACTGGTATGTATCGGGTAAGGCGTCAGAGAATACCAGTGCCACATCATCATCCAGAGGATTTGGCTCCGGTAGCATCGATATTGCGTCTGGCGGGCAGTTTATTGCAGGAACGAGCGGAGATTACGACTTTAATAATAAACTGACAGGAACTGGCGATTTTCTTGCCGACAACCAGAACGGTGTCTTTAACTTTACCTCCGGCGTCGGTAGTGAGTTCGCAGGCAATGTTTTCCTGGATAATAATACCTTCGCGTTAGAGGGAGATAATACTTCAGCGCTGACAAATGCGACGGTTCACATTGAAGGCGGCAACATAACAACCGTCGGTAACGGAACGCAGAATATTGGCGGCCTGGGGTTTAATGGCGGCACACTGGTATTCGGTGACGTCTCTCCCGGCACTTCTGTCAGCGATCGCTTCGTTGAAACAACGGACAATCTTGATTTGACCGGAAGCGGCCAGGTACAGATAACTGACGGCACGGCGTTTGAAAACGCCCCCGTACATCCGGATACCACGCTTCCCCTGCTCCAGCAGGATGAGCAGGGAGCGATGGTACAAGTAGCCGGAAGCCAGGGAACCGTCACAGGGTCGGCAGGAAACCTAGGGTTAATAGATCAGAACGGAGATACCGTTTCTGCAGCTGTAATGAACCACATAACCCAGAATGGCGAAATCGTTGCTGACGGAACCTATGACTACCGTCTGACCAGCGGAGACAATCAAGACGGTCTCTATATCAACTATGGCCTGACGGAAGTGACGCTGCTGGCTCAGGGCGATAATGCCCTGACCCTGAACGCGGAGGGCAATACCAACAATGCCGCCGACCTCAGCGCCAGAGTTACCGGCAGTGGCGATCTGCGGATTGCTACCGATACCGATGTCTCCCTGTCAGACAGCGACAATGACTATACTGGGGCAACATGGGTAACGGCCGGTACCCTTAAGATGGGGAATAACAATGTCCTGGGTAATACCCGATTGCTGAACCTGGCAGACGGTACCCGGCTGGCTATGAACGGCTATGCCCAGACGCTGCAAAACCTGAATACCGAAACAGGCAGCATGCTGGATTTCCAGGGCGGCAGTCTGACGGTAAATAACGGTACCGTCGCTGGCAATCTGACCGGTAACGGCTCGCTGAGCGTCGCTAGCGGAGAGCTGGACATCAGCAGCGATAACCCTGATATGACGGCACAGACGACCATCGCAACAGATGGCACGGTACGTATGCTGGCCAACCAGGCACTGGGAACCGGCAATATCAGTAACCAGGGTACACTGTATCTTGGACAGCAGGACAGTACGCTGACGTCATATCAGGTCGGGAGCCTGTCCAACAGTGGTACGGTGGTGCTCGGACACAGCGATAGCGCTGGTAATGCCATTGCTGGCACCACGCTAACGGTAAACGGTGATTACACGGGTGACAATGGTCACCTGCGCTTCAATACTGTACTCGGTGCAGATGACTCTTTGACCGATAAAATGGTGGTGACTGGCAGCACGAGCGGCAATACCGGCGTCAGCGTTACCAATGCCGGTGGCACGGGTGATGAGGCGTTAAACGGTATAGAGCTTATCAATGTGGCGGGTGCCTCGGACGGTACCTTTATACAGGAAGGTCGTATCGTAGCTGGAGCCTATGATTACTCGCTGGTACGTGGTCAGGGGGATAATAGCGGGAACTGGTATCTGACCAATAACGGCACAACTCCGGATCCGACCCCTGACCCGGACCCGACCCCGGACCCGACCCCTGAACCTGCCCCCAGCGTCCGTCCTGAGGGGGCCAGCTACACAGCAAACCTTGCTGCGGCTAACACAATGTTCGTCACCACCCTGCATGATCGTCTGGGTGAAACCCAGTATGTGGATGCACTGACCGGAGAGAAACGCGTCACCAGCCTGTGGCTACGTCAGGTGGGCAACCATAACCGATGGCACGATCGTAGCGGCCAGCTCTCCACACAGAGTAATGGTTATGTAGCTCAACTGGGTGGGGACATCGCACAGTGGTCCGACGATGGGCTGGCCCGTGGGCACCTGGGATTAATGGTCGGCTACGGCAACAGTAAAAGCAACACTTCATCCTCCCACACCGGTTACGGCTCGCACGGTAGCGTTGATGGCTACAGCGCGGGAATGTACGGTACCTGGTTTGCCAACGATGCCGAAAAAACCGGTCTGTATGTCGACACCTGGATGCAGTACAGCTGGTTTGACAATCACGTCAACGGAGAAGGTCAGGCCTCAGAGTCCTATAAATCGAAAGGACTGACAGCCTCACTGGAAACCGGGTACACCTGGAAGGCAGGCAGCTATACTGGCAGCCAGGGAACCCACACCGACTGGTTTATCCAGCCTCAGGCTCAGGCTATCTGGATGGGCGTGAAGTCGGATGAACACCGTGAGGAGAACGGTACACGCGTGAAGGGCGAGGGAGATGGCAATGTCATGACCCGCCTGGGAGTACGAACTTTCCTGAAGGGTCGTCATCAGGCAGATGAAGACAGGGAGCGTACCTTTGAGCCCTTCGTTGAAGCAAACTGGATACACAATACCCGCAATTTTGGGGCCACTATGGATGGTATCACGATCCGTCAGGCCGGTGCCCGCAATCTGGGGGAAGTGAAAGTGGGTGTGGAAGGTCAGTTGAATAGTCGTTTGAACATGTGGGGGAATGTTGGCGTCCAGGTGGGTGATAAAGGATACAGCAACAGCACGGCGATGCTGGGTATAAAATATAACTTCTGATGTAAAGGCGGGGTCATAAACGACCCCGTCCTCTTTCTTATGTCTGGCAGAACATTCCTGAAACAGGGTGCTGGAAAGAACTGCACATTATTTCCTTACAGAGTAATATAATGAGAATAATTACTGAGAATTGTTTCCTGAGACTCGGAATTGAACAGATCATTCGGGAGTGGCATGAAAAATTATATCATCCGATCATTTTTATTGACATCAGCAGACCAGTAAAAACAAATATGCCACTGCCTGGTAAATATGAGGATGCGATGTATTTATACATTGCGGAGAAACCGTTGGTATCGGCACAAGAGAAACTTTTCTATAATGCCATTCACCCGGGAAGTTTTTTTCATATGCGGATGTCCTGGAAAGGAATGGCCCGACATATCCAACGTGCCCTGTCTGGTGATCCTCCGCTGCCTTTCTGGCAGCCAACTACCTCCCTGAGTGCAAAAGAAATACAGGTGTTACACCTGTTATCTGATGGACGATCGAGCCGAATGTGTGCAGAGCATCTCGGAATCCATCCCAAATACGTCAGCATGTATAAATGCCGGGCAATGAGTAAGTTGGGGATACGGCGGAATACTGAGTTATGGCGGATGATGGCTGTACTGAAATCGATTCTGGAATGCCAGCGCCACTATTCTGATTGGATTTGACCCTATATATCCAGACGTTTTTGCTCTCTTATGATTGCGATAACTTCCTGCGTATATATTCCCGTGGT
>NZ_JAZHEE010000061.1:0-11045 GCF_036620675.1 Rosenbergiella sp. YN46 | reverse complement strand
CGATAGGGTTGCAGGGTGGGCTGAACCTGTATCAGTATGCGCCGAATCCGCTGGGGTGGGTGGATCCGTTGGGGTTGGCTACGTGTGGGGTTGTTAAGGCCAGAAGTCGTAGCAATGCCCTTAAACTTGCTCAGCAGCATGCTCAGGTTCCCAGAATATCCAGAGGGGGGCAGGATATAAAACTTAGTGATTTGAATGAAAGCAGTCGTGGGGTAAATTGGGGGAATATGAAGGCTGATGGAGCACAGAAATTAGGACGTCGTAATCCTCACGGAAAAAATAAGTGGTTTGAACATCCTGATGGGCATCCAGATGCGGGCCAGCCCGGTATTCCAGAGCATCATGCCGAGGGGCATATACATGCAGTTGACCCCAAAGGAAATACTGTTATTTTTACCTGGTGAGAAAACGTATGATTACAGAAAGAATAGTTAGATTTCCTTATGAGGAATGGATGAGAGAAGTTTTTTTTGGTGATAATGATTTAGTATCCCTACCATATTGTGTATGTTATCAATATTATGTTGATGAAAGTGATTGCGGGGAATTTGGTTTTTCCACAGAAAATGCGTCTTATATTTTATCCTGTGTTTTTGGTAAGGAGGTTTCGCTCTATACAGGCCATGGCGTCAAGAAAACGGAACACATTGATATAAATGGATTGTATTTATATGGCGATTCTTTAATTAATAATAATTTGTTAAATAGCTATTCCGGGTTCTCGTCCATTGAGTTAAAGAATAAACTTAGAGAAAAGAAAGGGATGGTACCAGTTGCGAACGTCGAAAAACCTTGTTTGTATAATATTCAAGTTGATGACAGATTCGATGTGTTGAAAATAAATGAATTAATAAATATCAATGCGGATTTTTTCCTTAGTAGATTTTTCATGCCAGAGGCAGGGCAATCTATGTTGATTTTTGATTTGTCTGTTTGGAGCGAGATAAATAAATGTGCAAGCATTATTGGTGTTGATTGCGTGGAGTTAAATTCTATTGATGAATTAAGTGAAAAAAATAGATAACGCTGGAGGGTGGGACATAGAATGGACTATTGCAGGGGGAGTGTAAATGGATGGAGGGAAATGTCCAGGCAGATGTTTAAAAAATTGCGGATGGATTTATCATTCAGCAGTCAGGAATGTCTTATGGTATTTGTTTTTATTAGGTGCTAAGGCCTCTTAGATTTTTTTCATTAATGAAATAAAAAATATCGATCTACACTACCTATTTTTAGCGACTACGATCCGGGCGTGGGGCGTTTTACCACTCAGGATCCGATAGGGTTGCAGGGTGGGCTGAACCTGTATCAGTATGCGCCGAATCCGCTGGGGTGGGTGGATCCGTTGGGACTTACTGCGTGTGGCCCTAATAAGAAAACTTCGTATGAAGGGATAAGTCGGAGAGATGCATTTAGGCAGGCTAAACGTGATGCAGGAATACCTATGAGACAACAACCAAGTGCGATTACAAGGCCTGATTTATTAGATGGAAGTGGTAAGAAAATATTAGATGATAAGGGGCTGCCAGTAAAAACTAGACAGTATGAATTTACTGATGAAAATGGCAAGACTGTTTTTATCCAGGAGCATAGTTTGGGGCATGCTAAGGCGACCATCGGCCATGGGGTTGAGCCTCATTTTAATATTAGGCCGCCTGAAAATATAAATACCGGTAGTGTGCCGGGGACGCACGGTCATTATAATTTCTAAGAATGGGGGGTGATATGTGGTTTCAAAATGCAATGGGTAGGGAAAAAATAAAATTTATGTTTGGTGGTGATTTTGATATTAAAAATATAGAATTGGGTAGTATTACTCTGGAAAGGTTTTCAGATTTGAAAATTAACTTTTTTCACAAGGGGCTAACCCAAAATCACCCAGCAAAATGGGATGGGAAAGGGTATAATGCACTTAGTTTTATCATTACTTTTGGTGATATAGTTGAATTAAAATTATCAGGTTCAAAAGTTGGTTTTTTTTGTTCTCCAAAAATAAGTTCGATGAGTGATTTTTCTGAGATTATAGTAAATGAAGATGATCTTGAATTATACTGCCGCTCTAAATTTTTAACAATAGAAAGCATTGAGCCATATATCGACGAGCGATGGGGATGATTTTTATATAATCGGGGTGAATACTGGCTTTGGTTATCGATAATATTAACGTTTCTGATATTAGATAGAAGAAACAGTGATGGAATGAACCTGTATTAGTATCTCTTGACCAGTTAAGGTGGGGAGGGATTTTCGTTAATGGATTGGATCGCTCCAGTGCTCAGCATGCGGTTTCGGTGAAGCCAGTCACTAACTGGTGTTGTGGCTTTTCGAACGATGAAGGTGGTATTCCGATTTAATTCGAATGGTGAATATATAGGGCGGAGGTAAATATGAAGGGAATCCATGGAAAAAGTGACTTAATCAAAAAGATACGAAATTTACTATCAGGGCTTGAAGATAGGAGGGCTGTATCTGAGTGGGCGTTTGATATTTATAACGATAATTCTTTAAGAATCTCTGGTCCAGTGATCTCTAACTACCTGGAGATATTAGGCGCGGTAGATTTACCATCCTCAGATAGAAATTATTTATATACTGAGGAGGATTTTAAAGAATGGATAATTGAATTAAACCGTTCCTGATCGCATCAAGTCGGAGAGATTCCCCGATCCTTCTTTAGCCGTCAGTTGTCTGCTCCGTCGTCAGGAGCAGGCAACCCGCTTCGATCTTTACAGTCACCGAACATCGGGTATCAAACTCCGCTTCCCTGAGCCAGTCCCCCTTGAGGTGCAGGCTGGGGCTGCGTGAATAGTGGGTGGTGATGATATTTCTGCTCTCACGGTGGCTACTGACATAGCCGATCCTGTACATATTCTGGAGCGCGACGCCGCAGCCGGTAGTTAATAACCGGCTTGGCCAGTGGCAAAAAACCTGTTCTTTCGTTATGACGCGCGCGGCAATCTGATTCAGCGCCGCCACGGCCTGCATCAGCAGCAGTATCGCTACGACGCCCTGGGCAGGCGCATTGCGAAAACGGTCACCACCCGGCGCGGCACGGTGGAAACCCGCTTCCTGTGGCAAGGCTGGCGCCTGTTGCAAAGCCGGGAAGGGGAGCGCTGCGCCACTTATCTGTACGATCCGAACGAAACCTGGAGCCCGCTGGCGCGAGTCGATCACCATGTCCAGGCGCAGGACGGAGAATGCTACTGGTTCACCACTGATCTGAACGGCGCGCCGCTGGAGGTCACCGACGGCGATGGCGCGGTGCGCTGGAGCGGGCAGTATGGCAGCTTTGGCGAAGTCAGCCACCAGACCGCGGAAAGCTGGGCGCTGCGTCAGGGCAAACCGACCATCAACCAGCCGCTGCGCTACGCCGGGCAGTACGCCGACAGCGAAACCGGTCTGCACTACAACCTGTTCCGCTACTACGATCCGGGCGTGGGACGCTTTACCACTCAGGATCCGATAGGGCTGGCTGGTGGGCTGAATTTATATCAGTATGCGCCGAATCCGCTGGGGTGGGTGGATCCGTTGGGGTTGAGTACTCGTAGAATACAGTTGCCGGGAGATAAGACATTTGAAACATCTCGTGCCGCTCGAAGAGAAGCAATGCGCGGAGCTGGTATTCCTACATCTCAGACTTATCAGGTTCAGGTAATAGAAGATATTTCCCAGTCTGAAATTTCCAAGCAGAACTCAGGTATTTTACATGAGGAAAGAATTATGTAAAATGGAACTGAAATGGGGCGAGTGAAGGTCCATCATCAGGGACATGTGTTTACAGATAATAATACGCATGAATATCCTCATTACCATGGGCAGAAAGGGGAGCACTTTTCATATGAAAGTGGAAAAGTAAGAAACACTAACAAATACAAAGGAAATAGGTGCTTTTGATGGAGAGAAAATTAGTCATAGATGCAAAAAAAACGTTGGAAATCATTGGTGTTAAATCTAATTCCGATGATGAGGTTTTCGTTTGGTTGTATTCTCCTTTGGAACAGGGAGCATTTATTGAAGAAATAACCTGCTTTTCTAATTCGTTTAATATAAAGGATATTGTTTTTTAGAAGATGACTTTTATCCAACTTTAGTAAATGCGAAAATAAAAAAAATAAAAAGAGGGGTTGGTAAAATCAATGTCCCTGAGCTGAAGAAATATATTAAAATAAAAGAGGGGGATGTTTTTTTTGACGGTGAGTTATTTTTTGATTATGTTAGTGTTGAAAATAAAATACAAGAAAAAAGTATGTCTATACTATGTGATGCCATGTATAAAAAAACATCAATAAATATTCTTTTACGTAATGAGTGCAGTAATTGCGATGCATCACCTAAAGCCATCATAAAAAATTATTTTGATAATTCTATATATGGTGTTTGTAGGCTTTTCATGGGGGAAACCATTGATGGAAATAGATTCGCCATAGCTGTCAATACTGTTAAAAATAACAGTATAGCTAAAGATGGTTTTATAAAGGAATGTCACTCCAAGGGGTTTGATAAAATCATTCAAAATTGTACTCATATTTACCCCTTGAAATTCGATAACCAATTGAGTTTCTTGAAATCTCGTCGCGGGGAATGACACTTGAGTAATCACAGGATACCGGCTGATGGGTGAAGATTCGGAAATATAAAAAAGTGCGCGGGGCTAAATATGGCATGCTTAACTGAATAAAGTAGATATTAAATATCGTAAAACTGATGCTGGAATAAAAATATTCTCCAGGATGTAAAAAATTAGGTTTTATCTCGTGGTGACTATGAGGTTAAAATCAATAACAATGACTTTACTGATAGTCTGGTTGTTGATTTTGAAAGTGAAAATAAGATTGCCCGCTTTATTGTATGGGATGATAATACATGTGCTCTGGAAGTAATGGTCGTTAATGCCGGGTAATATATTATTAATGACAGAAGAGAGTTATCTGAAAAGAACGAGGCACTAGATACCTTTAAAGAGTTCAGTGATCTTTTAGATTAAATTAAAGCCGGAAATATCTTCCCGATCCTTCCGGCTTTTTGTTTTAACCGTCTGTTGTCTGCTCCGTCGTCAGGAGCAGGCAACCCGCTTCGATCTTTACAGTCACCGAACATCGGGTATCAAACTCCGTTTCCCTGAGCCTGTCCCCCTTGGGGGGCAGGCTGGGGCTGCGTGAATCGTGGGTGGCGGTGATATCCCTGCGGCTCTCATGGCGGATACTGGCATAGCCGACCTTGTACATATTCTGGAGCGCGACGCTATAGCCGGTAAGCAATAACCGGCTGGGCCAGTGGCAAAAAAACTGTTCTTTCGTTATGACGTGCGCGGTAATCTGATTCAGCATCGTCACGGCCTGCATCAGCAGCAGTATCGCTACGATGCCGATAACCGGCTGATTTCAGCCAGCGGCACCGGGCCGGAAGGAAAATTCACCGCCAGCTATCGCTACGACGCCCTGGGCAGGCGCATTGCGAAAACGGTCACCACCCGGCGCGGTACGGTGGAAACCCGATTCCTGTGGCAGGGCTGGTGCCTGCTGCAAAGCCGGGAAGGGGAACGCTGCGCCACTTATCTGTACGATCCGAACGAAAGCTGGAGCCCGCTGGCGCGAGTCGATCACCATGTCCAGGTGCAGGACGGGGAATGCTACTGGTTCACCGCCGATCTTAACGGCGCGCCGCTGGAAATCACCGACGGCGATAGCGCGGTACGCTGGAGCGGCCAGTACGGCAGCTTTGGCGAAGTCAGCCACCAGACCGCGGAAAGCTGGGCGCTGCGCCAGGGCAAACCGACCATTAACCAGCCGCTACGCTACGCCGGGCAGTACGCTGACAGCGAAACCGGTCTGCACTACAACCTGTTCCGCTACTATGATCCGGGCGTGGGGCGCTTTACCACTCAGGATCCGATAGGGTTGCAGGGTGGGCTGAACCTGTATCAGTATGCGCCGAACCCGCTGGGGTGGGTGGATCCGTTGGGGTTGGCTGCTGATGATTTAGTTCGATACAAACCAGCTCCTACTCTAAGTGCCGAGCCAGGGGCGAGAGCGACTGCAATTAGCCGTGCATGGGGTGAAGAAAGAGAGTTGGTTGCTGCTGGGGGAGGGAGCAGAGAATGGAATGCTGCCGAACGTGAAGTAATTCTTAGTACAAAGAATAATCGCCAACTTTCATCGATAATGTCCGAGATGGGATATACTGGGCATCATATTAATAGTGTTAAGGGTAATGGTGCTCTGGGTGGAAAGTGGCAAGGTGATCCAAGGAATATAGTTTTCCTCCAGAATGCTAATCATCCTAGTGGTTATGATGAACATTTAAATGGAAATCAAGGACATCGTGGCAGCTATGAGAACCCAGGCAGAGGACGGTTAATAGACCGTAGCCGCACTCGTAAGAATCTGATAAGTTGTCCATAAGTCAACATTATGTGAGGTAGATCATGAGAAATATTGAAAATGTGCTAAATGACTTCGTAACGGTTTGTAATAAATACTCCATTCCTGGACATTTTGATTCGGTTGATGATTTGGCTAAATTATTCACGGCTAGCATGTCAAAATCTACTGAGCTGAATTTTTTTTATAAAAATTATAATCCGACAGGATTGAAAATTGAGACCGGCTTTACACCAATAAAAATTTATTCTGTTACTGATTTAGGAAAAGGAAAGATCGGTTATGAGAGGTATCCTGATGAGTTTCTGATCATCGGTGATGACTTAGGTGGAGGGAAGCCAATAATTGCTGTTGTAGATATTGAAAACACACCTATTTATGCTAGCTATGATGTTGGAGAACCATTTAAAATAGCAGATAATTTCTGCGATTTTATTGTGTCGATAACAAGATTAATTGATCTAGTATATGGCTCTTATAATGTCTTTGATATTGCAGATGATAATGATGAAATAAATCCTGAGTTCATCGAGAGTCTAAAGTTAAATATCTCCCCAATAATAGGGAAGGATAACTTCAATGCCTTTTATGATTATTTCTATAGGTAGATCTGGTTGCTAATATGAATTGAGAAGGCTAAGCTTGCTTTTTAATAATAAATGCGGGGTTTTTAGCAATCAATTCTCTTAAAGATAACGATATCTCAAATCGAGTAGATAAATATTGTTACTATCAGGTTATCCTAAGCGTGGATAACCGATGTGAGTGTTTTATGATTTTTAATAAAAATAAATCTTAAATGAAAGTAGATTGAACTTCAAAGCTATAGGGAAGGTTATCGTTCAAGATAATAAGAAAATTTTTCTGCTTAGTTTGATAGTTTAAGGGAGGGCATGAATAAAAATAACCTGCTAAGAAAACTTTTCTCGTCATTACGCGGAGGTTTATAGTGATTATCTCCATCCAGTTAGAGAAATTATGGATCAGATATATATTTGGATGCAAAGTAGTATCTGTACGGTAACTGCGGGGACGGTGAGCTTTTCCAAAGCTACTACGACCCGGGCGTGGGGCGTGTTACCACTCAGGATCTGATAGGGTTGCAGGGTGGGCTGAACCTGTATCAGTATGCGCCGAACCGCTGGGGTGGGTGGATCCGTTGGGGTTGGCTACGTGTGGGGTTGATAAGGCCAGAAGTCGTAGCAATGCCCTTAAACTCGCTCAGCAGCATGCTCAGGTTCCCAGAATATCCAGAAGGGGGCAGGATATAAAATTTAGTGATTTGAATGAAAGCAGTCGAGGGGTAAATTGGGGGAATATGAAGGCTGATGGAGCACAGAAATTAGGGCGTCGTAATCCTCACGGAAAAAATAAGTGGTTTGAACATCCTGATGGGCATCCAGATGCGGGCCAGCTTGGTATTCCAGAGCATCATGCCGAGGGACATATACATGCAGTTGAGCCTAAAGGAAATACTGTTATTTTTACTTGGTGAGAAAACGTATGATTACAGAAAGAATAGTTAGGTTTCCTTATGAGGAGTGGATGGGAGAAGTTTTTTTTGGTAATAATGATTTAGTGTCCCTACCATATTGTGTATGTTATCAATATTATATTGATGAAAGAGGTTGTGGGGAATTTGGTTTTTCCACAGAAAATGCGTCTTATATTTTATCCTGTGTTTTTGGTAAGGGGATTTCGCTCTATACAAGCCAAGGCGTCAAGAAAACGGAACGCATTGATATAAATGGATTATATTTATATGGCGATTCTTTAATTAATAATGATTTGTTAAATAGCTATTCCGGCTTCTTGTCCATGGAGTTAAAGAATAAACTAAGAGAAAAAAAAGGGATGGTGCCAGTTGCGATTGTCGAAAAACCTTGTTTGTATAATATTCAAGTTGATGGCAGATTCGATGTATTGAAAATAAATGAATTAATAGATATCAATGCAGGCTTTTTTCTTAGTGGATTTTTCATGCCAGAGGCAGGGCAATCTATGTTGATTTTTGATTTATCCGTTTGGAACGAGATAAATAAATGTGCAAGCGTTGTTGGTGTTGATTGCGTGGAGTTAAATTCTATTGATGAATTAAATGAAAAGAATAGATAGCGCTGGAGGGGGGACGTAGAATGGACTATTGTAGGGGGAGTGTAAATGAATGGAGGGAAATGTCCAGGCAGATGTTTAAAAAATTGCGGATGGATTTATCATTCAGCAGCCAAGGATGTCTTATGGTATTTTTTTATTTAGTGCTAAAGCCTTTGGGATATTTGTCATTAATGAAATAAAAATATCGATCCACACTACCTATTTTTAGCAGCTACGACCCGGGCGTGGGGCGCTTTACCACTCAGGATCCGATAGGGTTACAGGGTTGGCTGAAGCTGTATAAGTATGCGCCGAACCCGCTGGGGTGGATGGATCCGTTGGGGTTATATAAAGGTGAAGGACAAAGAGGATTAGGTAAGTATCATGTATTCCATTAACATCGGTTAGAACCATCAGAATATACTCTTACAGATAAAGAGCACTTTAGTCGAGCGAATGAATCAGTGCATCAGCGGTTGCAGGTCGACCCAGAGTTTAAGCGAGAGTTGCAGACAAAGTATCCCGGTGTAGTGGAGCATGTTCAACCTATGAGAAACGGGAAGTATAGAGGTTCATCACCAAAAGGTATGACTTGGCATCACGGTGATACACCTGGTTCTCTCCAACTTGCTGATTTCAACGATCACAAGAGTTATCATAAAATTTATCACCCTGATGGTACTGGTAGTCGTAATAAATGGGGCGGTGGGACTGCCTGTCGAAAATAGCGAGGTAATGATGGTTACTTTTTTAGGTTTTAAGGAACTGCTTAATAGTTACAAAACGCTGCCAGATGTAGGATGGTTGTACGTTGATGAATCATTTAATCTTGGTTCAAAAGATGACATAGTTAATGGGCGTTACTATCTTGCTGAAAATGAAGATGAGGAGATGGATTTTGAAGAAAATTATGGAACCTTTTTAGAGTCCCCTATTTTTAAAGCAATAGTAGATAATACCTTAGATCATCATCCAGATTCTGGAAAAATTAATTTTTTAAACGCCACGCTTTATTATCTTGAAAATGATGATTTTTTAGATTAATAATTAATCGGAAGTGATACTGATTGTCACTTCCGGTTTTTTTACCCATCAGCCAGTATTCTACCGGCGTCAGGTTATGGTTATTCAGGGATCCATGAGGTTGACGATCTTTACCATCACTAGACATCCGGTATCAAACTCCGCTTCCCTGAGCCAGTCCCCCTTGAGGTGCAGGTTGGGGCTGCGTGAATAGCGGGGGGTGGTGGTAATATCATGATTGGTAAAAATAACCAACCAATCAGAACTAGAGAATATCACTTTGTTAATAAGGATAATAAAATCGTGTTGATTCAGGAGCATAGTTTAGGTCATCAAAAAGATGTTTCCGGACATGGTGCTGAGCCGCATTTTAATACCAGAAGCATTGACAGACCAGATGCAGGAAACTTTCCCAAAACACACGGTCACTATAATTTCCCGTGGAGCGATTAATATGAATCTTATTGATGTGATTAGTTACAATAACTTCTTGAAAAGTTTGTTTCCTGACGGAATGGACGATAACGTTCTAATAGGGAAACTTTCCCTTGAGCTAGGTGGTAGATTTGGAGTGAGTATCCATACAAAACAGAGGCCTGCTAAAGAAGTACCAAAGTGGGGAAAATGGGGAGTGGATTATAATGTCATAGTTATACATCTTTTGGGCGGGAAAGGGGAAACTGTTAATGTAAAGAACTGGAATGATATTGAATATTCAAAAATGTGTCTAAAAAAATGTGAGAATGGATTTAGCATTCAGCACTCAGGTGTATTCCATGATATTTATTTTTTATTCGATATTCTAACTTTTCAGAGTTGTAGTACATATATTGATGGCGGTACCGAGAGTATATAAAGTTAAAATAAAAGCCGGAATCGGCTGGGCCAGTGGCAAAATCTGTTCTTCCGCTATGACGCGCGCGGCAATCTGATTCAGCGCCGCCACGGCCTGCATCAGCAGCAGTATCGCTACGATGCCGATAACCGGCTGATTTCAGCCAGCGGCACCGGCCCGGAAGGGAAATTCAGCGCCAGCTATCGCTACGACGCCCTGGGCAGGCGCATTGCGAAAACGGTCACCACCCGGCGCGGCACGCTGGAAACCCGCTTCCTGTGGTAGGGCTGGCGACTGCTGCAAAGCCGGGAAGGGGAGCGCTGCGCCATTTATCTGTACGATCCGAACGAAAGCTGGAGCCCGCTGTCGCGAGTCGATCACCATGTCCAGGCGCAGGACGGGGAATGCTACTGGTTTACCACCGATCTGAACGGCGCGCCGCTGGAGGTCATCGACGGCGATGGCGCGGTACGCTGGAGCGGGCAGTACGGCAGCTTTGGCGAAGTCAGCCACCAGACCGCGGAAAGCTGGGCGCTGCGGCAGGGCAAACCGACCATCAACCAGCCGCTACGCTACGCCGGACAGTACGCCGATAGCGAAACCGGTCTGCACTATAACCTGTTCCGCTACTACGATCCGGGCGTGGGGCGCTTTACCACTCAGGATCCGATAGGGTTGCAGGGTGGGCTGAACCTGTATCAGTATGCGCCGAA
>NZ_JAZHEE010000060.1:0-11898 GCF_036620675.1 Rosenbergiella sp. YN46 | reverse complement strand
GCAGAAGCAGAAGCAGAAGCAGAAGCAGAAGCAGAAGCAGAAGCAGAAGCAGAAGCAGAAGCAGAAGCAGAAGCAGAGGCAGAAGCGCCGCAGCATGCCGCTCAGGCAGAACAGGATAAGCCGACCAAAGAGGGCTTCTTCGCACGCCTGAAGCGCAGCCTGGTGAAAACCAAACAGAATCTGGGTTCTGGTTTTATCAGCCTGTTCCGCGGTAAGAAGATCGACGACGAGCTGTTTGAAGAGCTGGAAGAACAGCTGCTGGTGGCGGATGTTGGCGTGGAAACCACCCGTAAAATCATCACCAACCTTACCGATGGCGCTTCCCGTAAGCAGCTGCGCGACGCCGAAGCGCTCTACGGTCTGCTGAAAGAGGAGATGAGCGGTATCCTGGCGAAGGTGGATGAACCGCTGAACGTGGAAGGTAAAACCCCGTTCGTGATCCTGATGGTTGGCGTTAACGGCGTGGGTAAGACCACCACTATCGGCAAGCTGGCGCGTCAGTTCCAGCAGCAGGGCAAGTCTGTGATGCTGGCGGCGGGGGATACCTTCCGCGCCGCGGCAGTGGAGCAGCTTCAGGTCTGGGGCCAGCGTAACGATATTCCGGTGGTGGCGCAGCATACCGGCGCCGACTCCGCGTCGGTGATTTTCGACGCCATTCAGGCTGCAAAAGCGCGGGATATTGATGTTCTGATCGCCGATACCGCAGGGCGTCTGCAGAACAAAGCGCACCTGATGGAAGAGCTTAAGAAGATCGTGCGGGTGATGAAAAAGCTGGACGAAGAGGCGCCCCATGAGGTTATGCTCACCATTGATGCCAGTACCGGCCAGAACGCCGTTAGCCAGGCGAAACTGTTCCATGAAGCAGTGGGGTTGACCGGCATCACTCTGACCAAACTGGATGGGACCGCGAAAGGGGGGGTTATCTTCTCGGTAGCGGACCAGTTTGGTATTCCGATTCGCTACATCGGCGTCGGTGAGCGGATTGAAGATTTGCGTCCCTTTAACGCGGACGATTTTATTGAGGCACTGTTTGCCCGAGAGGATTGACTATGATTCGCTTTGAACAAGTCAGCAAGGCCTATCGCGGCGGGAGGAAAGCGCTGCAGGGCGTCTCTTTCCATCTGCGACAAGGCGAGATGGCGTTCCTGACTGGCCATTCAGGGGCCGGGAAAAGCACCCTGTTAAAGCTGATTTGCGGCATTGAACGCCCCAGCGCTGGCCAGATCTGGTTCAGCGGTCATGATATCAGCCGCCTGAAAGCGCGCGAGGTGCCTTTCCTGCGTCGCCAGATCGGGATGATTTTCCAGGATCATCATCTGCTGATGGACCGCACCGTGTATGACAATGTGGCCATCCCGCTGATTATTGCGGGCGCCAGCGGCGAAGATATTCGTCGTCGCGTCAGCGCGGCGCTGGATAAAGTGGGGCTGCTAGACAAAGCGAAAAACTTTCCTATCCAGCTTTCCGGCGGTGAACAGCAGCGGGTGGGTATTGCCCGCGCCGTAGTGAATAAACCTGCCGTGCTGCTGGCGGACGAACCGACCGGTAACCTGGACGGCGCGCTGTCGGAAGGCATTCTGCGCCTGTTCGAGGAGTTTAACCGCGTAGGCGTGACGGTGCTGATGGCGACCCACGACCTTGCGTTGATTTCACGGTGCCCGTATCGGGTGCTGAACCTGAGTGAAGGACATCTGCACGGAGGCGCCGCCGGTGAATAGACGTAAACCGTTACCCAGCAGCAAGCAATTCAATAGCAGGAATCCGCGCGGCGGAAAATCGTCCGGCCGTCTGGGCGAGCTGGGCCGCCTGGCGAAACAGCGGGTGAGTGGCGGCAATCGTGCTCCCCAGCCGCGACGCAAAGGGGTGAAGGGCGGGGTTAACGAGCAGTTTCGTTACGCCTGGCAGGGAGCCCTGCAGGATCTGCGCGATAAGCCTTTCGCCACCTTTCTGACGGTGATGGTGATAGCCATCTCCCTGACGCTGCCGAGCGTCTGCTATATGGTGTATAAAAACGTAAACCATGCGGCGACCCAGTACTATCCCTCTCCGCAAATTACCGTCTATCTGGAAAAGACGCTGGATGATAACGCGGCCCAGCAGGTGGTCGCGCAAATCCAGAGCGAACAGGGCGTTGAGAAGGTGAACTATCTCTCCAGAGACGAGGCCCTGGGCGAGTTTCGTAACTGGTCAGGCTTTGGCGGCGCGCTGGATATGCTGGAAGAAAACCCGCTGCCGGCCGTAGCGGTGGTGGAGCCAAAGGTCGACTTCCAGGGCACCGATTCGCTGAACACGTTGCGCGACAGGATCTCCCGCATTCAGGGGATTGATGAAGTGCGTATGGACGATAGCTGGTTCGCCCGGCTGGCGGCGCTGACCGGCCTGGTGGGCCGCGTGGCGGCGATGATAGGCGTGCTGATGGTGGCAGCGGTGTTCCTGGTTATCGGCAACAGCGTGCGGTTAAGCATCTTCGCCCGTCGCGATACGATCAACGTTCAGAAGCTGATTGGCGCGACAGACGGCTTTATTTTGCGTCCGTTCCTGTATGGCGGGGCGCTGCTGGGCTTTAGCGGCGCCTTCCTGTCGCTGATACTGTCAGAGGTGCTGGTGCTGCGACTTTCGTCCGCGGTCAGCGAAGTGGCCAGGGTGTTCGGCACCAAATTTGAGCTTAGCGGCCTGTCATTCGACGAATGCCTGTTGCTGTTGCTGGTATCCTCGATGATTGGTTGGGTGGCAGCCTGGCTTGCCACTGTGCAACATTTACGTCACTTTACCCCTGACTGATAAATCTCTGGTATACTCATTCCCTGCTTGCGAGATCCCGTTAGCAGGGAATGAGCAATATGTTGATTCTCTCGGTTCCCTGCCTGCGTTTTCATAGCATCGTCACATTTTTTTGATAACCTTATTCACATTTCGACATTGAACTTGTGGATAAAATCACTGTCTGATGTTACAGAAGCGCGTATGCTCGCAACAGCAAATGCCGCTCCGGAGCGTCGTTGCCTGACGGGGATGACGCGGAGTCAAAAAGAATTGTGAGGATTTGAATGACCAACGAGATGCAAAATTTAGCTTTAGCCCCGGTGGGTAACCTGGAGTCTTATATCCGGGCCGCCAACGCCTGGCCGATGCTGTCGGCCGAGGAAGAGCGGGCACTGGCTGAAAGGCTGCATTACCAGGGCGATCTGGAAGCAGCGAAGAAGCTGATCCTGTCCCACCTGCGCTTTGTTGTTCATATCGCTCGTAACTACGCCGGTTATGGACTGCCGCAGGCGGACCTGATCCAGGAAGGGAATATCGGCCTGATGAAAGCGGTGCGCCGCTTTAACCCGGAAGTTGGGGTACGTCTGGTCTCCTTCGCCGTACACTGGATCAAGGCGGAGATCCACGAGTATGTGCTGCGCAACTGGCGTATCGTCAAAGTGGCAACCACTAAAGCCCAGCGCAAACTGTTCTTCAACCTGCGTAAAACCAAGCAGCGTCTTGGCTGGTTTAATCAGGACGAAGTGGAGATGGTGGCCCGGGAACTGGGCGTCAGCAGCAAGGACGTGCGTGAAATGGAGTCGCGAATGGCGGCCCAGGACATGACGTTCGATATGCCGTCCGACGACGATTCCCACGACGGTCAGCCGATGGCGCCGGTGCTTTTTCTGCAGGATAAAACCTCGAACTTCGCCGATGGTATCGAGGACGATAACTGGGAAGAGCACGCCGCGGATAAACTCTCCGACGCGATGCAGGGTCTGGACGAGCGTAGCCAGCATATTATTCGCGCCCGCTGGCTCGACGAAGACAACAAGAGCACGCTGCAGGAGTTGGCCGATCGCTACGGCGTTTCCGCCGAGCGCGTGCGTCAGCTTGAAAAGAACGCGATGAAAAAGCTGCGGGCCGCTATCGAAGCCTGATAAAGCACTCGCGGCGAAAAAACCCCGACGTTTCCGGACGCCGGGGTTTTTTATTGGCTGGAGAAATCAGTGCGGACTTGCCGTTGGCCGCACGATGATTTCGCTGACATCGACATCGGGCGGCTGCGCAATAGCAAAGGCGATGGCGCGGGCGACAGCCTCTGCAGGCATTGCCCCGGCACGGAACGACCTCATGGCCTCACGGGCGGAGCTATCGGTGATGGAGTCCGCCAGTTCGGATTCGGTTACTCCCGGACTGATAACGCTAACGCGAATATCACCGCCGACCTCCTGACGCAGGCCTTCTGAAATAGCCATAACGGCAAATTTGGTCGCGCAGTAGACCGCAGCCGCAGGCACCACACTGTGGCCGCCAGTCGATGACAGGTTGATGATCTGCCCCGCCCCCTGGCTTTGCATGACGGGTAGCGTCGCTGCAATACCGTGAAGTACGCCGCGGATGTTAACGTCGATCATCCGGTTCCACTCATCGAGCTTGAGTGCTTCCAGCTTCGATAGCGGCATCACGCCGGCATTGTTGATTATTACGTCGATACTGCCATAGCGTTCCCGCGCTGCGGCGACAAAAGCCTGCATCGATGCGATATCGGTGACGTCCAGTGCCCGATAGTCGGCTTCGCCGCCCGCTTCGCGAATTTCGCTTACCAGTCGTTCCAGGCGATCGCCGCGCCGCGCGCCCAGCATTAATCTGGCCCCCAAACCGGCAAGATGGCGTGCCGTGGCCGCGCCAATGCCGCTGCTGGCCCCCGTTATCAGGACGACTTTGTGGGATATATCGTTCATGGTCATTCCTTCTGTGGATGGCGATAGGGCATGCGCCCTGTTCACGAAGAACAGTTTATGAATTAAGACAGCAAGAATAATCGGGCAGGAACTGCATAGATTATGAAGTCAGGCGTATATAATCAGGCTACTCCCAACGTTTTACCTGACATGCCGCTTCAGAAAGTCGATAAATGCCCGCATGGCGGCCAGGTGGTGCCTTTGACGCGGATAGCAGAAATAGAAGCCATCGAAGGGCGCGCACCAGGGTTCGAGCATGGTGACCAGTCGTCCCTCGCGGATTAGCGGTGTTGCCCAGGCTTCAACGCTAAAGGCGATGCCAACGCCGTTAACGGCTGCGTCGAGCATGGCCCGGAGATCGTTGACGATCAAAGGGCCGTTAACCGCCACCCGGAACCAGCCGCTATCGCGCTGGAACTCCCACTGATAAGGATGTATCTGCCCAGGCCAGCGCCAGTTGATGCAGCGGTGTAGATGCAGTTCAGACGGCGTGCGGGGTTTGCCGTATCTGGTCACATAGTCGGGCGAAGCCACCACGCAATGGCGTAACATCGGCCCCAGGGGGATTGCCACCATGTCCTGTTCAAGCAGTTCGCCAAGGCGAATTGCGCCATCGAATCCGGATTCGATCATATCGACCGGATGGTCATCCAGCGTCAGATCCAGTTCAATTTCGGGACAGGTTTCGGTGAATGCCGCCAGTAACGGTTCGAGATAGAGCTGATAGCCAACGCGAAAAGTGTGAATCCGCAGCTTGCCGCGTGGCCGCTCTCCCAGCTCGGTGGTATCGGTAATGGCGGATTCGATCTCGGCGAAGGCGGGTTTGAGTCGCTTTAGCAGCCTTTCGCCCGCTTGCGTCATGCCGACCCGCCGGGTGGTACGATGAAACAGGCGTACGCCAAGCCGTGCTTCCAGCCCTTTGATGGTCTGGCTCAGCGCCGAGGGGGAAACCTGTAGCCTTTCCGCCGCACGGACGAAACTTCCCTGCTCGGTGATACAGATAAATGCCTGCAGTTCAGCGAATTCATTTCCGCGCATGGGGGACTCCTGGCTGATTGTTATGCCTCGCGAATACAGGTCAGCAGCGCCTGAAACGCCGCTGCCATCTGCACTTCCGGCTGGCTGGCAAACCCCATAATCAGGCCGCTACGTCGTTTGTCGGTCAGATAATAGCGCGACAGCGGGCGCACCAGAATATTGCGCTGGTTAGCCAGCCGGGCGATGGCGATGTCGTCGCAGCCTGGCGGCAGATTAAGGATCATATGCAGTCCGGCGTTATCGCTGAAATCGCTCAGGGCGTCGGGGCCAAGCTCATGTTCAATCAGCCCGCGGACGAACGCCCGGCGTCTGCCGTAAAGCAATCGCATCCGGCGAATATGGGCGCTGTAGTGCCCGGCCTGAATAAATTCCGCCAGCGCCGCCTGAATAATCGAATGGCCACCGCGGTACAGTTCGGCGTGGGCCGTTTTGATACGCTCCGCCAGCGGGCGCGGCAGTACCACATAACCGATGCGCAGCCCTGGATAGAGCGTTTTGCTAAAGGTGCCCATATAGATAACTGGCGCATCGGCTACCAGCCCCTGTAATGCAGGAATCGGCTGTCCTGAAAAGCGGAATTCGCTGTCGTAGTCATCTTCTACAATCCATGCGCCGGTGTGGCGCGCCAGCGCCAGCAGATGGCGCCGCCGCTCCAGGCTCATTACGGCGCCAAGAGGATACTGGTGGGAGGGGGTGACGAAGATCAGACGCGGCGGCTTGTTTACCCGCTCCGGCGCGATCATGCCGTGGCGATCCACCGGTACCGGAAGCATAGATACTTCGTTAATTTTCAGTATGTTGCGAATTCCCCAGTAGGAGGGTTCCTCTATCCAGGCTTCATCTCCGACGTCGCACAACATACGGGCCACCAGATCGATGGCCTGATGTGTTCCTTCGGTAATCAGAATCTGGTCGGCATGGCAGTGCACCGAGCGGGCGACCCGCAGATACTCCACCAGCGCGTTTCTGAGCTCCGGGGTTCCGCCCTGGCTGCTGTAGGTTAACCGTTCCGGCGGCGGGCGGCGGGCGAGTCGCGCCTGAATTTTACTAAACAGACGGTGGGGAAAAGCGCTGACGTCCGGCACGCCGGGAATAAAAGCACCCCACTGGCGCGGACTGGCGCTGGCCCGGTTGAGCAACTGTTCGCCACGCCGGGAAAAACCCGATGGCGTCGCACCTTCCTCCCCTTCGTCCTGCTCGCTCTGGCAGGACAAAAAGCTATCCGGTGCGGTATCCGCAACGAAAGTACCACTTCCCCGCCTGGCGACAATATAACCTTCTGCCAGAAGTTGTTCATAAACGGTTAAAACTGTGTTTCTTGATAGCCCAAGCTGCTGCGCCAGATCCCGCGATCCGGGCATCCGGCTGCCGGGTAGCAGGCTACCGTCAAGAATAGTGCGGCGGATAGCGTTATAAAGTCGCCGCTGTAGCCGCTTATCCTGCTCTTCATTGAGTCTGACCCACAGAAGATCGCCGACCAGAGTTTGCACAATTGGATCCATAAAATATTCCAGACTGGCACTCGATTGTAGGGCCAGTTCCCGGGTAAATAAAGCCATCTGTTTCAAATTTGTTGCATAAAAGTAACTTATGACCGGGAGGACATCAGGGTGAACAATTCAGAACTGAACCAGCGCCGTCTGAGCGCTACGCCGCGCGGCGTGGGCGTAATGTGCGATTTCTATGCGCAGAAGGCGGAAAACGCCACGCTGTGGGATGTGGAAGGCAATGAGGTGATCGACTTCGCGGCGGGGATCGCGGTGCTGAATACCGGCCACCGCCATCCGCGTATCACGGCAGCCATAGAACAGCAGCTGCAGGCCTTTACCCATACCGCTTACCAGATTGTCCCTTATGAAAGCTATGTGTCCCTGGCGGAACGTATTAACGCCAGCGCGCCCATTGAAGGCCCCTGTAAAACCGCTTTCTTCACTACCGGGGCGGAAGCAGTGGAAAACGCGGTGAAAATCGCTCGCGCCGCGACCGGTCGCCCGGGGCTAATCACCTTCGGCGGCGGTTTTCACGGTCGTACCTTTATGACCATGGCGCTGACCGGCAAAGTGGCTCCCTACAAAATCGGCTTTGGGCCCTTCCCGGGTTCGGTGTTCCACGCTCAGTACCCTAATGCCGCTCACGGCGTCTCGGTCGACGATGCCATGGCCAGCCTGGAGCGCCTGTTTAAAACCGATATCGCGGCGGATCAGGTAGCCGCCATCATCCTGGAGCCGGTTCAGGGCGAAGGGGGCTTTAACGTGGCGCCGCCGGCGTTCACCAAAGCCCTGCGGGCGCTGTGCGACCAGCACGGCATTCTGCTGGTGGCGGATGAAGTCCAGACCGGCTTTGCCCGTACCGGTCGTCTGTTTGCGATGGAGCACCACGACGTCAAACCAGATTTGATCACCATGGCGAAAAGCCTGGCGGGTGGGATGCCGCTTTCCGCTGTGGCGGGGCGCGCAGAAATTATGGATGCCCCGGCGCCTGGTGGTCTGGGTGGCACCTACGCCGGTAACCCGCTGGCGGTGGCGGCAGCCCATGCGGTACTGGATGTGATTGCCGAAGAGCAGCTATGCCAGCGTGCTGATGAACTGGGCAGCCATCTGGTGGAAACGCTCTCTCAGGCGCGTCAGCGCTGCCCGGCCATTGCCGATATCCGCGCGCTGGGCTCGATGGTGGCCGTGGAGTTTAACGATCCACACAGCGGCGAACCCGCGCCGGAACTGACTCAGCAGGTTCTGAAGCAGGCCCGGAAAGAAGGGCTGCTGCTGTTGAGCTGTGGAGTATACGGCAACGTGATTCGTTTCCTTTATCCGCTGACTATTCCGGACGCGCAGTTCAGCCGCGCCCTCGACATTCTGTCCCGCATTTTATCCCGAATCTGAGAGGTCGCGTGATGAAACTGAATCAACCTGATTTATTACGTCAGCAATGCCTGGTCAATGGCGAATGGTGTGATGCCGCGAGCGGCGCCCGGGAGCCGGTGATGAATCCGGCGAGCGGCGAAACCCTTGCCAGCGTGCCGCAGTTTAGCGAGGCGGAAACCTTACAGGCGATAGAAAGCGCTAATCAGGCCTGGCAGGAGTGGAAACAGCTCACCGCTAAAGCCCGCGCGACGCTACTCAACGGCTGGGCGGAGAAGATGATGGCGGCCCAGGAGGATCTGGCCCGGCTGATCACCGCTGAACAGGGCAAACCGCTGGCGGAAGCCCGGGGCGAGGTGGCCTATGCGGCGTCGTTTATTAGCTGGTTCGCTGCTGAAGCGCTGCGGGTGGACGGTTCTGTGCTGCAGTCGCCGCAGGCGAATCAGCGACTGGTGGTAGTGAAGCAGCCGGTTGGCGTTTGTGCGGCGATCACGCCGTGGAACTTTCCGGCCGCCATGATTACCCGTAAGGCGGCGCCGGCGCTGGCCGCCGGCTGCGTCATGATCGTCAAACCCGCCGAACAGACGCCGCTGACCGCTCTGGCGCTGGGCCAGCTGGCGATAGATGCGGGGATCCCCGCAGGCGTATTGCAGGTGATAACCGGCGATGCGGCGCAGGTGGGTAAGACGCTGTGCGACAGTCCGGTGGTGCGCAAACTGAGCTTTACCGGCTCCACGGAGGTGGGAAGGCTACTGATGGCCCAGTGCGCGCCGACCATTAAAAAACTGTCGCTGGAGTTGGGCGGCAACGCGCCGGTCATCGTCTTTGATGATGCGGATCTGGAAGCTGCTGTCGCGGGAATCATGGCATCCAAATTCCGTAACAGCGGCCAGACCTGCGTGTGCGCCAACCGCATCTACGTTCAGGAGGGGATTCATGACGCGTTGGTCGAAAAACTGGCCGCCGCGATTGCCGAATTGCAGCCCGGCGATGGCGCCCGGGAGGGCACTACTCAGGGCCCGCTTATTGATATCCGGGCGGTGGAAAAAGTGCAGAGTCATATTCGCGATGCGCTGGATAAGGGGGCATCGCTGGTCGTCGGCGGCCAGCCGCACGCGCTGGGCGGCACCTTTTTCCAGCCGACGCTTGTCACCGGTGTGACTCAGGAAATGCGCTTCGCTCGTGAAGAAACCTTCGGCCCGGTGGCGCCTGTCTTCCGCTTTCGCGATGAAGCCGAAGCGGTATCGATGGCTAACGATACCGAGTTTGGCCTGGCCGCTTATCTGTTTACTTCGAATGCTGCCCGTCAGTGGCGGGTAGGGGAAGCTCTGGAATACGGCATGGTCGGCGTGAATACCGGGCTTATCTCTAACGAAGTGGCGCCGTTTGGCGGTGTGAAACAGTCCGGGCTGGGCCGTGAAGGCTCGCGCTATGGCATCGAAGAGTATCTGGAACTTAAGTATCTGTGCATGGATGTAAGCCGTTAATCATCATGAAATCAATCTGTTCCGGCTGCATCGGCAGCCGGTATCCGAAGGAAGTCTTATGTCCGAGAACACCACCTTGTCCGGGGCGTATACCGCCCGAGAGCGGGTAATCGCTCCCGCCAAATCGCTCAGTTTTCTGGAAGGCGTGGCGATGATTGTCGGCACCAATATCGGTGCCGGCGTACTGTCTATCGCCTATGCTTCCAGTAAAGCGGGATTCTTTCCGCTGCTGTTCTGGCTGGTGTTAGTGGGTAGCCTAACGACTATCACCATGCTGTATGTGGCGGAAGCCACGCTGCGAACCCGCAAACATTTGCAGCTCAGCGGCCTGTCGCAGCGCTATGTCGGCAAACCTGGTGCCTGGCTGATGTTCCTGTCGGTCTGTGTGAACAGCGTTGGGGCGTTAACCGCCTATATGACCGGCAGCGGAAAGCTTCTGCAATCATTGCTGGGGATCTCCCCGGCACTGGGCAGCCTTCTGTTCTTTATTCCGGCTGCCGGCGTTTTGTGGCTGGGCCTGAAGGCCATTGGCCGCGGTGAGAAATTTATCAGTGTCGGAATGGTGGTGATGATCTCTGTACTGGTGATCGCCACTCTGTTGAAAGAGACCACCCAGATGCGCTATCTGCTGGATGGCGACTGGCGCTACATGGTGCCGGTGTTTAACGTGGTGGCCTTCTGCTTCGCGGCGCAGTATATCGTGCCGGAAATGGCGCGCGGCTTCGCCGACAAACCGGAACAGCTACCGCGGGCCATCATGACCGGTATGGGCATTACCTTTACGCTACTGGCGCTGGTTCCGCTTTCGGTCATCGTGCTGAATGGCCTGGATGAGATTACTGATGTCGCCACTATCTCCTGGGGGCGGGCGCTTGGAGAGTGGGCCTTCTTTTCGGCCAATATTTTCGCCCTGTGCGCCATGCTGACCTCATACTGGGGGCTGGGTGGCAGTTTCCTGAGCAATATTTTCGATAAATTCCGACTGGGTGAAGATAGCCAGATGGGGCGCCGCTTTCTGGTGCTGCTGATAGTGACGATCCCGCCGTTTGTGCTGGCCTATGGCGGTATGGTTTCGTTTGTGAACGCGCTCTACTTTGCTGGCGTTTTCAGCGGCGTGATCCTCTCGATCATGCCTGTTTTGATCCTGAAGGGCGCCCGTCGGCGCGGCGATATTATTCCGAGCTGGCAGTGCCGCTCCCTGATTACGCATCCGCTGATTCAAACCCTTATTGTGCTGCTATACCTTGCCAGCGCTGTTTACGCCGTGGCTTCCGCGCTGGGTTATCTGCCTGCGGGCTGGTAATTCCCGCGTGGGCCCTTTTTCCCGCCCGGGCTTTGGCTTCGGCGGGATTTTTTTTGGTTCATCGCGGATTAGTGTGGAGTGTTCGAAAGCGGAAACAAAAAACCGGCAGAATATAATGATGCGGCGGGCGGTTCCGTTCATTGCCGGGAAACTCCCTCTCCCGTTTCGGGAGAGGGCCGGGGTGAGGGAACAGACGGCTTCAGCGCCCGGTTTCAGAACAAAACCGGCAGAATATGACGATGCGGTGGGCTGTCCGTTCATTGCCGGGCAACTGCTTCTCCCGTTTCGGGAGCAGGCTGGGGTGAGGGTGACAGGTGGCTTCAGCGCCCGGTTTCAGAACAAAAATGGCGGAATATGACGATGCGGTGGGCTGTCCGTTCATTGCCGGGAAACTCCCTCTCCCGTTTCGGGAGAGGGCCGGGGTGGGGGTGACAGGTGGCTTCAGCGCCCGGTTTCAGAACAAAAGCGGCAGAATATGATAATGCGGTGGGCTGCTCCGTTCA
>NZ_JAZHEE010000059.1:0-12085 GCF_036620675.1 Rosenbergiella sp. YN46 | reverse complement strand
GGTGTTAAACATAGTTCCAAGACTACCTCTTATTTTAAGAGAGGCGAAGCGTCTGGTGATCTATGGGGCTAATCTACCAGGCTAAGATCATGGATAAGGCGAACAGCAGTTTCCAGCGCTGGAAGGCCACCTGTGTGCTATCCGCAATCTAACGTCGGTGTACTGTTGTAAGCTCTCTGATGGGGTTTCATATGAGGCTCCGCTCAGGAGCTTTCTGTGCATTAGTCTTTGTGGATAAACTCAACCAACATTAAACGGACAAAAAGCTCACTGTGATGCAGCTAGTGACATGACTTTCAATAGTATTTTTTTGCTAATCATAGCCTGCCGGTTTCATATAGTTTTTATATATTCGGCCCCACCTGTTTACTGTAAATACATTTCTCCGTTTCTTTTGTTTTATGATGAAATGTCTTATTTTGGTTTTTGCAATAAGATTTGTCTTGTTTGTGATTATGATTTTATTGTTTACTAATAATATAAAAAATAATGTTGTGACTTTTCCATGTTTAACCTGTGGTTATTTCTCTTTGAGATATATTTTACGGAAATGAGAATTTTCACTTTGGAATAAGAAAATTCCATCATGCGAATTCTTACATAAATTGTAAAAAGGGGGGCGATATGTCCTAATTGCTTTTTCATTTCTGTGGTTTTTTATTTTTAATTTCATTACGCCTAATAATAACCCAGGTTGATTAGAGTTATTTAATGCTATGATTTTGTTTAATTTTTTTTGTTTTTTATGATTTTATTAATCGCATTTATAGATCAATGGTAGTTGTTTGATAGTCATTGGCTATCGATTTGAGGGGAGGCTATCGGTAAAAACATCTTTGAGATTTTTGTTGTGTGAATAAGAATTCCCATAAGGGAGTAAAAAAATTACATGTTGTTCCTTTGTGCTTTTTATTAACATGGCTTTTGATGTATGTGGCTGTCAGTATTTATCAATATGTTTTATATAATTCAATAAACTAAGCTACAAACGTAGCTTCCTGAAGCATTTTGGCTGAGGATGACTGTGTTTGAAAGCCTTACTACGGATAAAGGCCATAGCCAGGATGGTGAATGCAATGAGTATTGTAGTTATTTCCGATGATGTGTTCTATAGCCTGGGACTAAAAGATTATCTTGTCTCACGGGGTGTCGATGTTTCTATTTGCCGCTGCATTGATGATCTCGAACACGTGCTCGATCCGGTTTTACTGTACATTGTTGCAATAGAGAATAACGTTTTTTTACAGCGTGTTTGTCAGGCGCTAAATAATGTTAAAAATGTTCTCCATGTTTTTGATGTTGTGGAGATGAATAATAGTTCAATCTATACCGGATATATATCAAAGCGAATAGAGTGTAAGTCAATGTGGGCATCCATATGCCGGTTTATCAAAATCGGTTATACCCGCAAAATTTCATTTTCAGCGACAGATTTTTTGATCATGAACAGCATTATTGATGATGAAGATCGCATTGCGACTATTGCCCGGCGGTTGCACATGTCGGTAAAGAAAGTTCATGGGAAAAAATATATATTGATGAAAAAGCTGGGGTTCACCCGGCCGCACCCAAGAAACCTGTTTTTCTGTAATGCACTAATGTTATTACGTTGTAATACAGGCAGTTTTTATCGACCTGGAAAAAATGAACAAAATAATGTTTGTTTTACAAGGTAACAGGAGGACGTAAACATAATAAAAGGAACTTAATCTGTAACGTCTTAAAACGTTATATCTATTATCTCATTTTTTGAGAGAAAGGATTAGTGCGCTTCTTGAATAAAAGAAGCGGGTACTTGTATTACGTCATCCAGGGGATGAAAATGAATTCAATTTTTAGAGTTAAATGGAACAGAAACCTGCGGCGCTATGATGTGGTTTCTGAGCTGGGAAATCGAAGCAGTAAGGTAACTGGTGGAGCAGATAAAACGCGACTTGCTTCACCTGTTATCCGCTTAAGTATGCTGGCGGCATTGATCGCAACTTCTCTGCTGCAAAGCGCTCAGGCACAAGATTTTACCGTTGCCAAAACTGCGCCTGATAATATTACGACACAGATAATGGCGATGGGGGGCAATACGCTGACCGGATCGTTTTCTGCTATTCAGCGCGGAGCTGAAGGCTACCAGATGATGACGCTGGGTGAGGCGCGGGATAAAGGATACCTCACAGAAGATTCCAGGCAGTGGGTAGATCGGCAGATTATTCGCATAGGTTCTCAAACTATGTCCATTAACGTTAAGGACAAAAATACCGGTGCGAATAGTTCGATGCTTGTTTATAATAACGATGATTTTCAGGAGCAGGCGGCAAAAGATTTTGTGGTCGGTATTTCCCTCCCTGTTGGAAAGGATGGCCAGTATGTAGACAAAAATTTCTATGAAGTCGGTGCTGGTTCTAGTCTGGATGTTAATGTCGGCAGTACCGGAAGTTCTTGGGTGACAGATTCCAGCAACTATTTTAATGCGATCTTAAAAAGTAGTGTTAAAAAGGAAAATCTTGCTTCCGTTTTCCATGTTACTTCAGACGGTAGTAACAGTGCTGCATTGAATTACCTGTCTAAAACGGTAGTCAGGTTAGGAAATAACTATAACAATATGAGTGATGCCAGTAATCCGTTGGCGAATATGTCTGCTGATAGCTTTGCTGGTGAGTTTGAAAGCAAGTATCTGGGGCATCAGACAGTTAATAACCTTGAGGACTTTAAAAAGTATAATAGCAAACTTATTAGCGCTCTTGAAAATGATGAGATTCGTCTTGATAGTGGTGAATACCATAAAGAGTTGATGAAGGCTTGGGACGACACCAATCATGCTATCCTCTCCAGTGTGAGTATCGCGGATGATGATGCGATGCATGCCTACGCTCTAAACACGTCTGTTTCATATATACACGCAGACGGTTCCGGCGCGACAGTGACCATTGGCGATAGTGCAAATATCCAGATGATAAACTCCACCGCGACTCTGGTGAATCTGGAAAATGGCGCAACGCTTGTGAATAACGGTATTTTAGGCGCAGCAGGAAGCCCACTCCAGCCCTCTTATATCATTGCAGCACACAATACCTCTGTGGTGGAAAATAATGGGGTGATTGATGCTGGTACCAATCCGGAAATAGCTACCATATTCCCCAATAAAATGGAAGGGGTTGCTTATGGCAAGCAGATCGCCGTCTTTGCGGACGGTAATTCCGTAGCGAATAATAATGCTACAGGTGTGATCAATGTTGCATCAAGAAATGATTACCAGCCCAATGTTGGAGTGATGCTAACCGGAGCAGCCGTTTTTACCAATGATGGCAATCTGAATATTGCTGCCACCCAGGAAAAAAACAGTATATTAGGCACGCAGAGTAATATAGGGATAGAAGCTCAACGCAGCAGTCGTGTGACTAATAATGGGCATATTTATATTGGCCGTGAGGCACAGCGAGCATCCTCTGACAACACAGCGGATCTTGCTATTAAGCAGCACTCCATTGGCGCACATATCTATGGTAGCGTAGTATTTAACGCTACTCAGGATTCAACAATTACCATTGGTACGCTAACGGAGAATGCGACCGCTATCGATATTGGTGGTACAGCCACCCTAAATCAGGCCGGAACCATTAATATTAATGGCAATGTTGCTTCTGCCCCAGAGACTAATTCGGCAGTTCATAATGTTGGGATCCTGGTTCAGAGCGACGCAACCCGGGCCGATCGGGTCGTAAATAGCGGCACTATAAACCTGAATGGCATAAACGCTATTGGTATTGATGTGATGGGGGGGGGGCAGGCGACCCATACTGGCACTATCAATATTAATAATGGTTTCGATTCAGCAAGCGGTTATCCGAACTATGGTGTGGTGTCTGAGGCAACCGGTGCACTGGCAATTATCTCTGGTGATATTAACCTTAACGGCGATCGCGGTGTGGGGGTTTACGTTAAAGACGGCGGTACTATCAATATTACCGAGCAGGGAGCAGTTAATTTTCTCAGCGGCAAGGATCAGACCGGTTATCTGATCTACGGCGCTGGCTCTACGGTAAATAACACTGCGACAGGGGAGCAGGATGTCTCCACTGAGGGGTCTACCCTGTACCGTATTGATAAAGGCGCGACCTTTGCCGGAGATTCGGCTGGTTCATCCGCACTTAGCGCTACCGGAAAAGATTCCACCATTATTCGCGTTACGGGTAAGACAACCGAAGGTACGCAAAGTATGCTGAATACCGGCGGGCTGGTGCTGAATGTTAATGCGGAAGGTGCGACCGGTGTGCGCGTGGAAGGCGGCGCGAAAGGGACGATTGATGCTAATACCAATATTACCATTTCCGGCAAAGGGGCAACGGCCGGTATCGTCGATGGCCGCTATTTTGACTATAAGAATCCAAAAGAAGAAAACACGGACCTGAAAGGGAACTCCGTTCTGACCAGCTACGCCACGCTGTCGGCAGATAATACCGCTGCGGGAGCCATGGGATACAAAGTACTGAGCGGCGGTACGCTGAAGCATGAGGGCAGTATTGATTTTTCCGGCGCCTCGACACCGGTTAACGCAGATGAGCATGACGCCATCGGGGTACAGGTTGATGGTGGTAGGCTGGAGAACGCAGGGAACATTAGCGTCAACGGCGTGGCCGTCGATATTCTTGGCGCGGATTCTAAGGTTGCCAATACCGGAACGGTTAGCGCAACGAACGGAACGGCGGCTTACCGCGTGGGCAGCGGCGCTTCCCTGACGTTGAGCGGCACAGGTACGACGGAAGCTGGTGGAAAGGCCCACGGTATTCTGTTGGAGACCGGAGCGAAAGAGCTGAACGTTAAAGATGCCACCATTGAAATGGATGCTGCCGGTATCGGCAACGGTATTGAAAATAAGGCGGAGATTGCCGGAATTCAGCTGACCAACACCACTATTAACGTCGGTGACGGCGCAGGTGTTCGTACTTCAGCTTCTCTGGCATCGACCAACTCCGGCACCATTACCGTTAATGGTTCAGGTAAAGGGTTGTTATTCGAGAAGGCCAATAACAGTGCAGGGACATTGTCGGATACGGAAAGAATGTCCGATAAAGATTACGACATGTCCGCATCCCAGGGGCTGATCATTAATGTTGAAAGCGCTAAAGGGCTCGGGATGGTTACCAACACTTCTGGTGATATCAAAACCGGGGTCAGTATTAATGTCAATAATTCTGCGGGCGGCGTAGCGCTGTCTGTCGGCGGCCAGACGGCGAATGTGGAACAGTCCGGAACGCTGATTTCTGGCGCCGCGAAGCAGGTGGTTGATATTGATAACGGTTTCACTAAAACCTTTACCAATTCCGGCACTATTACCTCAAATTCTGATGCTGCTCTGGTGATGGATGTTAATAATCAGGGGGTTAAATTCACTAATGCCAGCGGTGGGGTACTTACCGGAGCGGTGAATCTGAAGTCCGCGCAGGGGAATACCGTTATCCTGGAGCATACCAGTAAAGCCAATACCGTTTTTACCACCGGAGCAGGCGATGATACGTTCATTCTTAAAGATATTGTCGCGGCAGAAAAAGAGACGCTGTTTAAGGCATTGCGTGGTGGAGATGGCAAGGATCGCGTTGAACTCGATAATTCATCTTACACCCTGGATTCTGAGCGACAGATGCAGGAGATGGAAAATATCGATCTCAAGAGTGGCTCAGTATTAACCCTTGATGATGTTCTGCAGGATTTATCCGGCGAAGGGGAAGGGTTCAGCGTTGATAAAACCAGTACTCTGGTGGTGAAAAATAGCCAGAATCTGGATTTCGCCAGTCATCTGGCGGGGAACGGTCTGGTTCAGGTGAATCTGGGAAATTCGGATAACGCCTTTGCTTTTACCGCTAATAACGCGGGGGATGGCTTTGCCGGCACCGTGGAACTGGCTGACAGCCGCTTCCTGCTGGATGGTGATAATACCAGCGCGTTGTCGAAAGCCACGCTCAAGCTCAGCGCTGGCAATATCACGACTGTTGCTAAAGGTACCCAGACTATCGACGGCCTGACCTTTAACGGCGGTACCGCCCGCTTTGATACTGATACCCTGGGTAAGGGCGTGGCGGAATCCTATGTGGAAACGACGGGCCAGCTGGACATCAGCGGTCGGGGACAGGTACAGGTGATGCTGAATCCGGTGCTGAATGCGCCGACGCTGCCGGACAATACGTTGAGTCTGATGCAGCAGGACGATGCACAGATTGGGCTGAAACTGGCCGGTACCACCGGTAGCATGGCGGGCAGCGGTGGCAACCTGACCCTTATCGATCAGAACGGCAACGCTATCAGCGATGCGGTGACCACGACCGTTGAGCAGAATGGCATGAGTGTGGCGAACGCCACCTATGATTATCGTCTTACCGGCGGTGACAACAGCGACGGGCTGTGGGTGAACTACGGGCTGAAGTCGCTGGCATTGCTGACGCAGGGCGACGATGCGCTGGCGCTGAGCGCCGCAGGCCTTCAGGGCGCAGGCGCCGATCTTAGCGCGCAGGTGACCGGAAGCGGGGATCTGGCTCTTGATAGCGGCGCCGGGAATACGCTGTCGCTGTCTAATCTGGATAACGACTATACCGGTATAACCGATGTTCGTAGTGGCAATCTGCTGATGGCAAATGACAACGTGCTGGGTCAGACCGCAGAACTGCGCCAGGCGGCTGGTACCACCGTGGATATGGCGGGGCACAATCAGCAGGTGGGGCTGTTAAACACCGAGTCGGGTGCCGCGACGATGCTGAATGGCGGAACACTGACCGTCGCCAACGGTGGTGAGGTCAACGGCGCCCTGTCCGGTGCGGGGAACCTGATTCTGAACGGCGGCACTATGGTGATTAACGGCGCTAACAGCGCACTGACCGCGGCGACCCGTATTGATGCGGGGGCAGAGGCGTCGCTGAACCATGTTTCCGGGTTGGGTAGCGGCGGCATACAGACCGACGGCGCGTTAACGTTAAAACAGGCGACGGGCGATTTGGTCAATGCCCTGAGTGGTGCGGGCCAGGTGGCGATAACGCAGGGCAGCGATGTCGTGCTGCGCGGCGATAACAGCCGCTTTGCCGGTCACTTTGATATTGCTGCTGAGAGTAAGCTCACCGCCACGTCTCAGGGCGGCCTGGGAACCGGTGCGGTGGCGGACGAAGGCATTCTGACGCTGGATGTTGCCGATAGCTGGCAGATTGCGAATGCCATCAGCGGCAGTGGGGATGTACATAAGGCCGGTGCAGGCCGGGTTGTTCTGCAACAGGCCGCCGCGCAGTACACCGGTCAGACGGATGTAGCCGCAGGTACCCTGATACTGGGGAGCGCAGGCAGTGATGTGACCCTGGCATCCTCTGCGGTCAGTATCGCCGACGGCGCCGTGTTCGGCGGTTATGGCGCGACCGCGGGTGATGTCAGCAACCAGGGTACCCTGGTGGTGGGCGAACTGGCCTCGCCGCGGGCCAGGGCACTGGCGGCATCAGGCGCTGCGACCACCTTTACCGTGGGCGGCAACCTGACTAACGCCAGCCATATCGTTATCGGTCAGAGTGGCTCCGGCGCCACCGGCAATGTGTTGCACGTGAGCGGCGACTATGTCGGCAATGGCGGGGCGATTACCTTTAACACCGCGCTGGGTGGTGACGATTCCGCGACCGATCGCATGATTGTTGATGGCTCCACCAGCGGGACTTCTGCTGTGAGCGTCGCCAACGCGGGCGGCAGCGGTGCACAAACCCTGAACGGTATTGAGCTTATCCACGTTGGCGGTAATTCAGCCGGTGAGTTCACCCAGTCGGGCCGTATTGTGGCAGGCGCTTATGATTATCAACTGGTACGAGGTTCGGGAAGCAATGCCAGTAACTGGTATCTGGTCAGTGGTACGCAGCCGGATCCGACACCAGATCCGACGCCAGATCCGACGCCAGATCCGACACCAGATCCGAAACCGAATCCGAAACCCTGGGTTCGTCCGGAAGCGGGGATCTACACGGCGAATATTGCGGCGGCCAATACCCTGTTTGTTAACCGCCTGCAGGATCGTCTGGGAGAAACCCACTATGTGGACGCCCTGACCGGTGAAGATCGGGTCACCAGCATGTGGCTGCGTAATATCGGTGGACACAACCGCTTTAAGGACAGCAGCGGCCAGCTCAGCACTCAGGCGAATCGTTATGTCATGCAGCTTGGCGGCGATATCGCCCAGTGGAGCAGCGACGGTCAGAATCGGTTCCATCTGGGCGTGATGGGCGGCTACGCTAACCAGAAGAGCAACAGCCGTAACAGCCGTAGCGGTTATCGGGCCGACGGCAGCATTAACGGCTACAGCGTGGGACTGTACGGTACCTGGCTGCAGGATAACGAAGCCAAAACCGGTGCTTATGTGGATACCTGGCTGCAGTACAGCTGGTTTAACAACAGCGTCAGCGGGGAATCTATTGGCAGCGAAAGCTATAAGTCGAAGGGGCTGACGGGGTCGCTGGAAGCCGGTTATACCTGGAAGGTGGGAGAGCGCGACGAGCGTACCAGCTTCTACATCCAGCCGAAGGCCCAGGCTATCTGGATGGGGGTAAAAGCCGACGACCATACCGAAGCCAACGGTACCCGGGTTTCCAGTGAAGGTGACGGCAACGTTCAGACCCGGCTTGGCCTGCGGGGCTTTATTAAAGGCCACAGCAAGCTGGATGGCGGCAAACAGCGTACCTTCGAGCCTTTCGTCGAAGCGAACTGGATCCACAATACTCGCGACTTCGGTGCCACGATGAACGGCGTTCGCGTCAGCCAGGCCGGCGCCCGTAACATCGGCGAAGTGAAGGTGGGTGTGGAAGGGCAGCTTAACCCGCGCGTTAACCTGTGGGGCAACGTGGCCCAGCAGGTTGGCGACAAGGGCTACAGCGATACCAGCGCCATGCTGGGCGTGAAAGTGAACTTCTAACCGACAGGGCCCCCGTAGGGGCCCTTTTTCTGTCAGATTAGGGAGCTTCAGGGTGAAAATATGTCATTCCATTATTTATACAACGGTTTTTACGATAATGGTTTTTGTTATTTCAGGATGCGATAACGTGATGAAGAATAATGCCACAGTTGCCACTGTTGATATCGCCAGAGCTATTGCTGGGTCACCTCTTGCACAACAGGAACAGAAGCGGATGGAGGCGGTCAGGGCGCTATTAATCAAAGCGAATAGCGAGGCTGAAAGCCACTATAAAAATCTGTCTTCGGATAAGGTTGATGGGGCGAAACGCGCCGATCGACAGATTATCAACAACCAGTGGCTGGTACAGCAACAGGTGGCCAGAAAGGCGGTGCTCGATGAAGTGGCCAGCGTTGTCGAGGAGTTACGCCGTAAGGATGGATATAGCGTGGTGCTCGATAAAACTGCAGTGCTGGCTATTGGCGAACGGGACGATATTACTGAGCAGGTTATTAATCTTCTTAAGAATTCCACTGTGGATTTTGGCGCACTGCCTGAAGTCTCGATAAAAAAAGATGGCGCGGATAATGAAAAGCACTAACTGGTTAAGCTATCCGCCGAAAACTTCATCATATCAGCTCTTTTGAAAAAATCGTCACCGGGAAAACTGGGGGGCACACCATGAATTGTCTGGTTTTTTAAAGGCGGACGGGCAACGTCCGGGAGCGTTGCTGAACAGTGATAATAGCGCTTCTTGAGTTTTATGGTGGGTTTCGGTTAACCGGGATCCACTTTTTTCTTCTGTATCGCCAGCTTTTCGTTCCGGGCTGGCTCGTCGAATGTTTATGTTGGTCTCTAATTGTCTCATCCATGAAATTCCGCAGTGGAGTTTCCTCCTCCACAATTGCTTCCACTGTTAATTCATTTTCTCTGGTTATTATACGGTTATTCTCCATTATTCACTTATATATCTGCGGGGTATTAAATGATTAACAATTAATAACGCAGCTAAATTACTTTAATTGTTAATTTTATGGCTGGTATCTAACGAGATAATAGTAATGAAAGGTAATAATGATATCTTTTTTTATGAAAAAGGCAGGTAATATAGCCACTGGTAAGGTGTGGTTACTTAAGGCGCTGTCTTTATGCATTAGCGGGATTTATCTCTTTTTTTGCGCCTCTCTTTGGTTTTGTTCTTTTGTTTTGTCTATTTTTCTGTCTTTATGCTGGTTTTTGGTATTTTGTTTAGAGTTACTATCTTATATTTTTGTGTTTTATGAAGTATTTCTCTTTTCTTTGTCGCTTTGAACTTTTTTAACCGCTTTTATTGAGTGGTTAATATGGGTTTTATCCTAATAATTTTTTGTGTTTTTCTTTTTATTCATGTGGTTAGTGAGGTGTCCTTTGTGGTTTTATGTTGTTTTGAACATTCTGGTATTCGTTTTGCAATTTTCAGTTATCGGTCTAGACTCGAAATACTCATAAACCATTTAACATATTCCCTTACAGGTGGTGATGAAAAGAGACGCTGCCCTGGTAAGCCTGAGTGACGACCGTTGATACAAATGTGACTCCGCTGTTTTTTCCAGGCAGATATAACTATTAGTTATTTTTTAAACCCTAAAAAAATATACAGTGGCGCTGGTTATTTCTAATCGGCTTAACCTTTATCGTGGAAGCAAATATGGTAGACATCGCAATCACCGATGCTGCTGGTAATGCCGTGCGCGCTGCCAGTGGTAATGAGATTAATTTATCTGCTCCAGGTATAGTGAAACTAAAAATAAACCCGCAGGATATCGCGGGTACCAGTCGGGTAGGTAATGATCTCTCTATTACGCTAACTAACGGTGAAAAAGTCGTAGTAAAAAATTTTTTTACCGTGAATGAACAGGGCGAAACCAGCAAGCTGGTGCTGGAAGACGGGCAGGGCGCATTGTGGTGGGTGCAAAACCCGGAAAGCGTACCACATTTCCAGCCCATCGAAGATATTAGCGCGTTGGCCGCTGAGGACGAAGGCATTAGCGCTGCGCCCTTTATCATGGCTGGTGCGGGGGCATTAGGGATCGCCGCCATGTTCCTGGGGTCGAATAATGATGACAATCACCATAGCTATGTCCCCCCGGAAGTGGATACGAACGAGGATGATAATACGGCTCCTGCTGTCGTTGACGATCTGAAAGTTGTCGATAATCAGGCGCCAATCGTTGGTGAAATCACCCGTGGCGGTGCGACAAACGACGCTCGCCCGACCCTGAGCGGAACGGCGGAAGCGGGCAGTCTGGTCACTGTTTACGATGGCGATAAAGTTCTGGGTAGCGTAACAGTTGACAGTAACGGTAACTGGAGTTTTACGCCGTCGACGGCGCTGGGCGATGGCCAACACAGCCTGAGCGTTACGGTAACGGATAAGGCCGGGAACGTCAGCGAACCGTCTCCGGGATTTACGATTACGGTGGATACCAGCGCGCCTGAAGCAGGTACTATCAGCGGTGAAAGCGCAACCAGCAACAGCATGCCGCCATTAAGCGGAACGGCGGAAGCGGGCAGTCTGGTCACTGTTTATGACGGCGACAAAGTGCTGGGCAGCGTGACGGCAGACAGCAACGGTAACTGGCGCTTTACGCCATCCACCTCTTTGAGCGATGGTCAGCACAATCTGACGATTACCGTTACGGATAAAGCTGGCAACGTTAGTGAGCGTTCAAACGCGCTGACTGTCACTGTTGATACCCAGGTTGCCGCCGCCAGCAACCTGGAACTTATTGATGATTCCGGTCAGGATATCAAGATCATTTCCAGCGGTGGAACCATTAACGATACTCGCCCCACATTGCGCGGTAATGCCGAACCGGGCAGTACGGTTTCTGTATATGATGGCGATACGCTGATTGGTAAAGCGATTACCGATAGCAACGGCAACTGGAGTTTTACCTTTCCTTCCGCACTTACAAACGGCTCCCACAGTTTATCTACCATTGTGACCGATGCCGTGGGTAACGTTAGCGCCCGTACCCCTGATTTTTCCGTCAACGTTCAGGGGCAGGGCGCTGGCGGATCAGATACTGATTCCGATGCGGATAGCGATGCAGACTCGGATTCAGACAGCGATTCCGACTCTGACAGCGATGCTGATTCAGATAGCGACTCCGACTCAGACAGCGATGCTGATTCAGATAGTGATTC
>NZ_JAZHEE010000058.1:0-12392 GCF_036620675.1 Rosenbergiella sp. YN46 | reverse complement strand
TCGTCGCTCTGCCGGGGCCGATCCTGATTCTGTGCGGCTTTACGCGCTTTGGCCCGGGCGATAGCGGCTTCCACCGCCGCCTTGCGCGGATCGGCGGCGGGCTGCCCGGTGGTAGCGTCGTCGCTCTGCCGGGGCTGATCCTGGTTCTGGGCGGCTTTACGCGCTTTGGCCCGGGCGATGGCGGCTTCCACCGCGGCTTTGCGCGGATCGGCGGCGGGCTGCCCGGCGGTAGCGTCGTCGCTCTGCCGGGACTGATCCTGATTCTGGGCGGCTTTGCGCGCTCTGGCCTCGGCCTTACGGGCTTCCCGCGCGGCAATCACGCTGCTGTTATCCGGCCGGGTTCCGGACTGCACTTCTACCGGCTGGGCGGCATCGGCCTTTTTCGCTTTAACCCGGGCCAGTGCGGCCTGAATCGCGTCTTTATCGCCGGTGGAGGGCTGTGCCGCGGCCTGCTTATGGCGATCCTTACGTGCGGCTTTTTCGCGCTCAAGACGCTGTAGGCGCGCTTCAAATCGCGTTTTTGCCTCGGCGGCGCGGCGGGCATCTTCTGCGATAGCGCGGATTTCCGCCTTTTCCTGGCGAAAATATTGCACCAGCGGAATATCGCTTGGACAGACCCAGGCGCAGGCGCCGCATTCGATGCAATCGGAAAGGTGATGCGCCGTTGCTTTGTCGTGCTGCTGCCCTTTACTGAACCAGTAGAGCTGTTGGGGCAGAAGATCGGCAGGGCAGGCATCCGCGCAGGCGCTGCAGCGGATGCAGTTCTGTTCGGGTCTCGATTCGCCCATTTCGCTGGCGGAAGGCGCCAGCAGGCAGTTGGTTATCTTTACCACCGGCGCTTCCAGCGAGGGCAGGGTAAATCCCATCAGTGGGCCGCCCATGATAACCATCGTCTTCTGACTGGCGCGAAAACCGGCAAAGTCCAGCAGATGCTGCACCGGAGTGCCCAGTCGAGCCCAGACATTGCCAGGACGCTCTACCGCTTCACCGGTCAGGGTGACCACGCGTTCAGTCAGCGGTTCGCCGTCGATAACGGCGCGTTTCACTGCATAGGCGGTACCCACATTTTGCATCAGCACGCCGATATCGGATGAACGCCCGCCGTGAGGCACCTGATGGCCGGTCAGAATTTGCGTTAGCTGTTTGGCGCCGCCGGAAGGGTATTTGGTGGGAATGACCCGCAGCTGGATGTCGTGGGCATCCGCCAGTACCGCGCGCAGCATCGAAATCGCCTGCGGCTTGTTATCTTCAATGCCAATCAGGGTTTCGCGCGGTTGCAGAATATGGATAAGAATTCGAATGCCTTCAACGATTTGCGCCGCACACTCCTGCATCAGGCGATCGTCGGCGGTGATATAGGGCTCACATTCGGCGGCATTGATAATCAAGGTTTTGATCGCATCGCCGCCGCCCCGCAATTTTACGCCGGTGGGGAAACCCGCTCCGCCCAGTCCGGCCACGCCATACTGATGAATCCGGGCAATCAGCGCTTCGCGACTCTGGTTCCGGTATTCGCTCCAGCCTTCCAGAGGCATCCAGCGATCTTCGCCATCGGCCTCGATAACGATAGCCGGCTCCATCAATCCGGAAGGATGGGCGGAAATATGGGGCTCTACAGCCGTTACAGTGCCGGACGTCGGGGCATGAACCGGCAGCATGCGGCCATTACCCCGGGTCAGCGCCTGGCCGCGCAGCACGCGATCGCCAGTGGATACGCAGAGTTCTCCCTGCTGGCCGATATGCTGCTTCAGGGGGATGATCAGACGCGAAGGTAGCGGCACCTGACGTAGCGGGGTGCCGCTGGACTGGGTTTTCATTTCCGGAGGATGAATACCGCCGTGAAAATCCCAGATTTTCTCTTTTCTGAAAGCGGAAAATAACTTAAGCATGTTGTTCTGTCGGAATAACGCGCACCGGAATGGTGTTCAAATCCCATTTCCAGTTATCGGGCGTAGTGGGTGCCGGGCGCAGTTCAATGCACTGCGTGGGGCAGGGGTCGACGCAAAGATTACAGCCGGTGCAAAGGTCGCTGACCACGGTGTGCATGGCGCGGGTGGCGCCGACGATGGCGTCTACCGGGCAGGCCTGAATGCACTTGGTGCAGCCGATGCAGTTGCTCTCATCGATGACCGCCAGCATGCGTACTGGTTGGGCCGCTTCCCCGTCGCCGTCGATGGGCTGTGGATCAACATTCAGCAGCGTGGCGATTTTATTCATTACGGCTTCGCCGCCCGGGGCGCAGCGATTAATTTTCTCGCCGCTGTTGCCGACCGCTTCGGCATAGGGGCGACAGCCCGGATATCCGCACTGCCCGCACTGGCTCTGGGGCAGTAGCTCGTCAATTTTATCGACTATCGGATCCTCTTCCACCGCAAAGCGGCGCGAGGCATAGCCCAACAGCAGGCCGAACACCAGCGCCAGCAGGGTCAGAACCAGAACGGCAATTGCGATCATATTCATCAGAATTTTACCAGACCGCTAAAGCCCATAAAGGCCAGAGACATCAGCCCCGCCGTGATTAGTGCGATGGCGTTGCCCTTAAAGGGTAGCGGCACATTGGCCACCGCCAGGCGTTCGCGAATTGAAGCGAACAGCACCATCACCAGTGAAAAGCCTACGGCGGCTGAAAATCCATACAGGGCGGATTGCAGAAAGGTGTGATTCAGGTTGATGCTCAGTAGTGCCACCCCCAACACCGCGCAGTTGGTGGTAATCAGTGGCAGAAAGATGCCGAGCAGGCGATACAGGGCCGGGCTGGTTTTGCGAACCACCATTTCGGTAAACTGCACCACTACGGCGATCACCAGAATAAATGACATGGTGCGCAGGTAGAGCAGATCCAGTGGGGTCAATATAAACCTGTTGATCAGCCACGAGCAGACGGTGGCCAGGGTCATTACGAATGTGGTCGCCAGTCCCATGCCAATCGCCGTCTCCAGCTTTTTCGATACCCCCATAAACGGACACAGGCCAAGGAACTTCACCAGAACGAAGTTATTGACCAGCACGGTAGCGATGAATAAAAGCAGATAGTCAGCCATGATTCGACCTGAATTAAAAAAAGCCGCCTATTATCGGTCAAATGACCGATAGCGACAACCGCAACTCTGTGGGGTTATTTTACGGATTAATAAACGTGCTTTTTACCCGGGTGGAACGCCGGAAGCTGGGGGCCAGCAGCGCGGCGGCGAGCAGCGGGAATAATAGCTGGCGCAGCGCCAGTTCATCGCTGATGGGCGAAAATGCAAAGCTTTTCAGCGCCAGCAGCACGCCAATCAGAAGCCAGATGATGTAATGCTTGCGCACCAGCCCGCGTCGCTTAAAGAAAGCGATAGTCAGCCACAGCGTGTAGCACCACATCGCCAGGGTGCTGAACAGCGACAGATACCAGAGCGAAATCTGGCCACTGCTGTGCAGTCGAATAGCCTGATGACCTTCTGAAGAGACCAGAACCATAGCGTACATTACCAGCGCAACGCCGGTACTGAGCAACGTAAGTAACAGCCAGGCGAGGGGGACATAGAGCCAGCCTTTGATGCGCGGCGCCTGATGGATGGTCATTTTTCCTCCGGAAATCATAGACAACAGCGGCGTCCGGTTGCAACGCCGCGGGGATTATAAGCCAATTCCCGGAAAATGCTAACTGGCCTACTATACGAAGCGCCAGACCGATTTGGGAACCTGACCGGGATTGAACAGACGAGCGCCGGAGACCAGCTCCGCGCGACGATCATCGGCAGCTCGATACATATTTATGATCTCGCGACTGTCTTTTAGCGTGTAATTCAAATGGTCAAAAAGTTTTTCATGGCTTTATATATTATTGATTTTATTAAAATTTCCTGGTTTCTCTGTACGCTTACAGAAGAGGTGTCCGTAGGGGGAGAATCGGCCTTGCGGCAGCATAAATTTGCGCGAAATCATAAACGGAAACTCACTCTGTTCCGGTGTTAATTTATTGAAATGTGAGTTAATTCAGGCTTTTGACTCAGGGGCGTTGTCGGGGGGCGATTTATCTGTTGAGGCGCTGCGGTGAATGGTGTGAAATGGCAGGCTCCACCAACGGGAGATAATCTGTAATGAGTGACACTATCCGAGTCGGATTAATAGGTTATGGTTACGCCAGCAAAACCTTCCACGCACCGTTGATTGCCGGCACTGCCGGTATGCAGCTTGCGGCCATTTCCAGCAGCGATGAGGCCAAAGTGCAGGCAGACTGGCCGACCGTGCCTGTGGTCGCCACGCCTCAGGCGCTGTTTAACGATCCGCAGATTGATTTAGTTGTAATCCCGACCCCGAACGATACCCACTATCCGCTGGCAAAGGCCGCGCTTGAGGCTGGCAAGCATGTGGTAGTGGATAAGCCGTTTACTGTGACACTGTCACAAGCTCGCGAGCTGGAATCTCTGGCCAAAAGTCGCGGGCTACTGCTTTCCGTATTCCATAACCGCCGCTGGGACAGTGACTTCCTGACGCTGAAGAAGTTGATTGCAGAAGGAACATTGGGGGAAGTAGCGTATATGGAATCGCACTTCGACCGCTTCCGTCCCCAGGTGCGCGATCGCTGGCGTGAGCAGGCCGGCGTGGGCAGCGGTATCTGGTACGATCTGGGGCCGCACCTTCTGGATCAGGCACTGGTGCTGTTCGGTCTGCCGGTGAGCATGACGGTGGATCTGGCGCAGCTGCGTCCCGGCGCCCAGACCACGGACTATTTTCACGCGGTGCTGCACTATCCCCAGCGTCGCGTAGTGCTGCATGCATCCATGCTGGCTGCGGCGGAATCGGCGCGCTATATCGTGCACGGCACCCGTGGCAGTTACGTGAAGTGGGGGCTCGATCCCCAGGAAGATCGGCTGAAGGCGGGCGAACGCCCGCCGCTGGAAGACTGGGGTTATGATATGCGTGATGGAACCCTGACCCTGGCCCAGGGGGAGCGAATGGCCGAGCAGTCGCTGCTGACGACGCCCGGCAACTATCCTGCTTACTATGCTGCCATTCGCGATGCGCTGAACGGACAGGGGGAAAACCCGGTTCCGGCCAGCCAGGCGATTCGGGTCATGGAACTTATCGAGCTTGGCATTGATTCCGCCAGACATCGTTCTACCCTCAGCCTGATCTGAATCCGCGGCAACGCCGCAAATAATGAGGGCGGCGTTCGTCGCCCTCGCTTTTCCTGCCCTCGCCTGGGCCAGGCTTTTCTCTATTTATGTGCGCTGCCGGCCACCGTACCGTCGGCTATCGCTTTTACGTCGCTGCCCGGCAGTTAGCCGGGCTTCGCACTCGTCAGGCTGCGGCGACTTTATCGCGCAGGGCCTGTTTTTCGGCGTCGCTCAGAAAGGCGATGGTCAGACCGTTTTGCTGGGCCTGGCGGGCATGGGCGGCGCTAAGGCCGGCCTGGGGTGCCGCCTGCTGATATTCATGGCGGATCTCCACCCCCTGAACGGCCGGATCGTCGGTGTTGATGGTTGCCAGAATACCGTGTTCCAGGAAGCGAACCAGCGGGTGCTGAGCCAGGGAAGGTACGGTGCTGGTCTGGATATTGGAAGTCAGGCAGGACTCAATGCCTATCCGGTTATCGGCCAGATAATCCATCAATGCAGCATCTTCTACCGCCCGTACGCCGTGACCGATGCGCTCGGCGCCCAGCTCGCGAATCGCCTGCCAGATGCTTTCCGGCCCCACGGCTTCGCCGGCATGTACCGTGATGCGCCAGCCGGCGTCCCGCGCGCGGCGGAAGTGATCCACGAATAGCTGGCCGGGAAAGCCGCGCTCGTCACCCGCCAGATCCAGCGCGGTGATGCGATCGCGATGGCTCAGTAGTCCTTCCAGCTCCTCTTCGCAGGCCGCTTCACCGAAAGTGCGGCTCAAAATTCCAATTAGTCGGGCCTCAACGCCGTAGTCGTGGCATCCCTGACGCACACCGTCGATAACCGCTTCCACCACGCCCGCCACCGGCAGGTGATGGGTCATCGCCATATAGCGCGGCGAGAAGCGCAGTTCCACGTAATGCAGCCCCTGGCGTGCGGCGTCTTCCACGTTTTCCCGGGCCACCCGGCGGCAGGCTTCCAGCGAACCCAGGACTTTGACGCCCCAGTCCAGCTTCGCCAGGAAGCTCACCAGATCCGGCTGGGTTTCGGTAACCTGAACGTGAGGGCGCAACGCTTCCAGGGAGTCGGCTGGCAGCGTCAGATTGAACTCGCGGCCAAGGTCAAGAATGGTTTCGGCGCGGATATTGCCATCGAGATGGCGATGCAGGTCGGTTAACGGAAGGGAGGAGTCAATCATGGTCGCACTCTTTAGTCTGCTTTACGGTGCGCTACAGTATAAAGGTTAAGGGAACGCTCGGCATCCGCTGCCCGGTAAAATCCCCTGCCCGAAGGGAAGAAATGGTTGAATAACCAGCAAGATACTAATTAATAAAGATATTTAACATATATTTAATACTAAAATCATGGAAAATTCTTAGTTTGATTGTTATATTGCCATTTAGGCCGCCAGTCTGAGCATCTTCTTTCTGGTGGCACTGCAGTCGCGCCGTTTCAGGCGCTGCCGACAGCGAACCAGGTGTGCTCCTGGCTTCGTATCGCACTGGAATATCAACTAAATTAACATGGATTCGTCGGCGTTCCCGTCTACAGACGGGGCGGAATGGTCTGCCCATGTGTTGGGATACAACGCCCGCGGGTCACGCTCAGACCAGCCAGTGACCCTCGCCGTATATAGCCGCCTCTTTTGCCAGCCTTCGGGCTGGTTTTTTATTGGCATAAAAAAATGCCGACCTGCAGTACAGGTCGGCCAATAAAAAGGGTTTGGCATGTAACAGAGGTTGTGTCGAACCTCGGGTATTATCATGCCAGAGTGAGCGTATTGGTGTGGTTACTTCTCCTGGCTTTCCTCAAAGAAAGGTAATGATTTGTCTGGCGGCCCAGCCTCAGAGCAGCGATTCTATCGCGGCGATCAGGCGCTCGACGCCCTGTTCCAGTTTGACCCGCGGGCAGCCGACGTTCAGGCGCAGAAAGCCGGCGCCTTCGGGGCCGTAGGTGGTTCCGGGCATAATGGCGACTTTCTGCTGTCCGATCAGCCGTTCCTGCAGTTGCTCATCATCAAGTCCCAGCGGCCGCAGATCCAGCCAGGCCAGGTAAGTTGCCTGGGGAGGGCGCCAGTTTAACGGCGCAAAGGCGCCATTTAAGGTTTCGGCGACCCAGGTCAGATTGTTTGCCAGGTACTGGCGCAGGGCATCCAGCCAGGGAGCGCCTTCGCGATAGGCGGCAATGTGGGCAACCAGCGCCAGGACGGCGGGAGAGGAGAGGCCGTCGCGGCCTTTCAATGCAGTCAGATAGCGCTGGCGTTCGTTCTGGTCGGCGATAATACCCCAGGCGCCGGTCAGTGCCGGGATATTAAAGCTTTTGGACGCGGAACTCAGCAGCGCCCACTCGCCACGCGCCACATCGCACCACGGCGTGTGTCGCGCTCCATGCCAGGTCATATCCATATGAATTTCATCGCTGATAACGCGTACGCCATGGCGCTCGCACAGCTGCGCCATCTGCTCCAGCTCCTGACGCCGCCATACCTTGCCGGTGGGGTTATGAGGGCTGCACAGCAGCATAAGGCTACAGCGGTCGCGGGCCAGCAGCTGTTCCAGCTCCGTCATATCGCACTGCCATTCGCCGTGATGCAGACGCAGGGGCGCGCTTAACACCCGGCGCTGATTACCTTCGATGGTTTTATAGAACGCGTCGTAGGCCGGGGTATGAATCAGCACCTCATCGTCTGCGCGGCTCCACTGACGGATAAGCTGAGAAACCATATAAATAACCGATGGCCCATAGACCAGTTGCTGCGCCACCACCTGACTCGCGAAGCGGCTGGACATCCAGTGCTGAATGGCGCCGGTGAAGTCGGGTTGCTGCCAGCGGCTGTAGCCCAGTACGCCGTGGTTGAGTCGTTGCTGCATCGCATCCAGGATACAGGGGGCGGTGGGAAAATCCATATCGGAGATGGTAAACGGCAGCAGATCGGCACTGCCGAAGCGATCGGCGACATAGTCCCACTGGGTACACCAGGTTCCATGGCGGTCGACGGGCTGAGAGAAATCGAACATATAACCTCTGAAACAATGGCCCCCGACGGGAGGGGCGGAAATATCAGGCTTCGACGCTGTTCATCAGCGTCTGTAGCTCATCTTTAACCGACTGAACCTGAGTGCCGATCACCACCTGCAAACTGTGCTGGTTGAGCTGAACCACACCGATGGCGCGCAGCGCTTTCAGGGCCTCGCTATCCACCAGACTCATATCTTTTACCGACAGGCGCAGGCGAGTGATGCAGTTGTCCAGAGAGGTTATATTGTCGGCGCCGCCCAGCGCCGCCAGGATTGCGGGGCTGTCATAGCCCGACTGACCGACGACGGTGGTCGGAATACTGGTGCTGCCGGTGCTGAGGTTTTCGATATCGCGGCCCGGGGTTCTGATATTAAAACGCTGAATCGCGAAGCGGAAGATCAGATAGTAGGCGATGAACCAGACTGCGGCTACCACGGGTACCAGATACCACCGGGTCGATAGCCCGTGCAGAATGCCGAACACCACAAAGTCGATAATATTGCCGTCGGTATTGCCAATAGTGACGCCCAGCACCGCCATCACGGTAAAGCCCAGACCGGTGAGCAGGGCGTGAATCAGGTAGAGGGCAGGCGCCACAAACAGGAACAAAAATTCCAGCGGTTCGGTGGTGCCGCCGACAGTGCAGGCGATTACGCCGGAAATCAACAGTCCTTTGATCTTATGGCGATTTTCCGGGCGTGCGCAGTGATACATTGCCAGCGCGGCACCGGGCAGCCCGCCGAGGAAGGCTGGCATCTTACCCTGGGAGAGGAATCGGGTCGCGCTTTCGGCAAAGCCGTGGGTTTCCGGGCAGCCCAACTGGGCCTGGAAGATGGTCAGGGCGCCGCTGACGCTGTGGCCACAGACCTCCATGGTGCCGCCTGCGTCGGTAAAGCGGATCAGCGCTACCAGAATGTGCTGTAACCCGAAAGGCAGAAGCAGGCGTTCGCCGGTGCCGAAGATCATCGGGCCGAAATCTCCGGCGCTGTTAATCATATAACCCAGACCGTTGATACCGGCGGCGAATACCGGCCAGATCAGCGGAATCACCAGCCCGACCAGGCCCATGACCAGGGTGGTGATGATTGGTACAAAACGGGCGCCGCCAAAGAAGGCCAGGGCATCCGGCAGCCGGATATTATGAAAGCGTTCGTGTAAAAGCCAGACGATGACGCCGGCGATAACCGCGCCCAGAATACCGGTATCGATGGACTGGATCCCCAGGGTGCTCTGAATGTTATTGGCTTTTAGCAGCGCCGGATCGCTGGAGGGCAGAATTCCTTTAGCGGTCAGCCAGAAATTGACCGCCAGGTTCATCACCACAAAACCGACGAAGCCGGCAAAGGCGGCCACGCCTTTATTTTCCCGGGCCAGTCCCAATGGAATGGCGATGCAGAACATCACCGGCAAAAAGGTAAAAGCAAAAGAGCCTACCTTCGCCATCCAGGTAAACATTAGCTGCAGTACTGGCGTATCGAGCGCCGGAATCAGCGTAGTGACATCGTGGCTGCTTAAGGAGCTGCCGATACCCAGCATAATGCCGCAAAACGACAGCAGCGCCACCGGCAACATAAAGGTTTTACCCAGGTTCTGGAAAAACTCCCAGAGCGTAATCTTTTGAGTTTGACTGGCCGCCATACACGACTCCCTGCACGCAAATAGGTGATATTCGCCGCGCAGGATAAAACGTTTTACCTATTTTTATTGCGGTGTCGATCTCATAAAGCGATCGCCCGCAAGGAATTTGACTCTCACTTTAGGTAAAACGTTTTAACGATCACAAATGCAGAGCGATTATGACACTGCTTAAACGAATCACTATTACCGATGTTGCCGAGGCGGCCGGTGTCTCCGTCAGTACGGTGTCGCTGGTGTTAAGCGGCAAGGGGCGCATTTCCGCGGCGACCGGCGATCGGGTTAATGCCGCTATCGAACGTCTGGGATTTGTGCGCAATCGCCAGGCGGCGGCGCTGCGCGGCGGACAGAGCGGCACCATCGGCCTGATCGTGCGCGATCCCGGCGCGCCATTCTATGCTGGCCTGCTTGCCGGGCTGATTGAGGAGCTGGAGCGTCAGGGGCGTATGGTGCTGCTGGCGCCCGGCGGGCGCGATGGCCGCATCCTTGAGCAGGGGGTTGAAAGTCTGCTGGAGCAGGGGGCGGATGGCATTGTGATTGCCGGCTACCCAGGTCTGAACGGCACGCTACGCGAGCGGGCAAGCCGGGCGGGAATTCCGCTGGTCTACGCCGATCGCGCCAGCCATCCGGATACGCCGGATATGGTCAGCCCGGATAACATGCAGGCATCAAGGATATTGACCGAACATTTGATAGCCAGGGGGCATCAGCGCATTGCCTGGCTTGGCGGGCGCAGCGACTCGCTGACCCGGGCCGAGCTTCTGGGGGGATTTTGCGCCACCTTGCTGCGTTACGGCCTGCCGTTTCACAGCGATCAGGTTATGGAGTGTGAATCCGGGCCGCAGCCCGCTGCGGATGCGTTGGTCGCGCTACTGCGACGAAACAACGGAATCACGGCGGTGGTTTGTCATGACAGCCGCGTGGCAATCGGCGCCTGGTTTGGCCTGCAGCGGTCAGGAAAAAGTAGCGGAGAAGGCGGGCTGGAAAGCTATTATGAAAGCCGTATTGAGCTGGCTGCCTTTGCCGATGTACCGGAAGCATCTCTGGAGGCATTGCCGGTGACCTGGTTAACGACGCCCGCCTGTGAAATCGGCCGTAGCGCGGCGTTACGGGTGTTGCAGATGGGCAGTGGTGAGCGCCAGCAGGCGCTGGCCCCTTTTGGCGTTTCTGCGCGTCTGATAGCGCGGCAATAAAAAAGGCTGTTCCGTTCATTGTCGGGAAACTCCCTCGCCTTCAGGGTGTACGGGCTGGGGTGAGGGTGACAGGCGGCTTCGGCGCCCGGTTTCAGAATAAAAGCGGCAGAATATGATGATGCGGTGGGCTGTTCCGTTCATTGCCGGGAAACCCTTCAGGGAGAGGGCTGGGGTGAGGGTGACAGGCGGCTTCGGCGCCCGGTTTCAGAACAAAAGCGGCAGAATATGATGATGCGGTGGGCTGTTCCGTTCATTGCCGGGAAACCCTTCAGGGAGAGGGCCGGGGTGAGGGTGACAGGCAGCTCCGGCGCCCGGTTTCAGAATAAAAGCGGCGGAATATGATGATGCGGCGAGTGTTCCGTTCACTTCAGGCAACAGCTTCTCTGTTAATCCACCGCCGGTGAACGGGCCAGGGGGGCTCAGTCGCCGCCTCCCTGGCGACCCGGGCTCCCCGGCGGTAAAAAACGCCGCTGACGCGGGCCCCTCCGCTTATCACGCCGGGCTTTTCGGAACGGGCAAGAGTCGCCATCCCTGGCGACCTTACCCTGTCGCGACATCCTGTCGCTCCTCCGGCCCTGCGTGAACGCTACGGCGTTTTTTAAGCCGGGTGGCAACCCCCTTGTCGCTTCAGACGGAGTGCTCAAATACAACCAGCAATACCTTTACTGATAAATCCGGGCAGAAGATTCAGGGCGGTGACTCTCCGGCCTGAAAATCGCCGCAGCGTTCACGGCCGCCAGGGTCAGCCCGACAGGACGTCGGGCTGAGGGCGTGCGGCACAGGGAGGTGACGTCACGCCCGATCCGTCCGGCGGACGGGAAAAGCGGAGGGGCCCGCGACAGCGGCGATTTTCACGCCGGAAAGCCGGGTTGTCAGGGGCGGCATTTGAGCCCCTGGCCCGTTCACCGGTTCCGCAACCGACATATAAAAATACCCTTAAGGTGAACGGAACCTTCGCCGGCGTGACATATTCCCCCAGAACACGGCACCGTCGCAAAAATAGCGCAACCGGCATGACCACATACTACAACTGCCGCCCCGGCTTGCATCTGAAAGGCCACCGGTTGTTCAGTCAGGATGATGGTGCGGAGGCTGTCCGTTCATTGCCGGGAAACTCCCTCTCCCGTTTTGGGAGAGGGTCGGGGTGAGGGTGACAGGCAGCTCCGGCGCCTGGTTTCAGAATAAAAGCGGCAGAATATGATGATGCGGTGGGTTGTTCCGTTCACTTTGCATTACTGCTTTTCTGTTGATTCACCGGTTCCGCAACCGGCATAAGAGAAATACCCTTAAGGTGAACGGAACCTTCGCCGGCGCGGCATATTCTTTTAGAACACAGCATTGTCGCAAAAATAGCGCAACCGGCATGACCACGTACTACAACCGCCGCCCCGGCTTGCATCTGAAAGGCCACCGGTTGTTCAGTCAGGATGATGGTGCGGAGGCTGTCCGTTCATTGCCG
>NZ_JAZHEE010000057.1:0-13014 GCF_036620675.1 Rosenbergiella sp. YN46 | reverse complement strand
GACAGCGACTCGGATTCGGACAGCGATGCTGATTCAGATAGCGATTCCGACTCTGACAGCGACTCGGATTCAGACAGCGACTCTGACTCCGACAGCGACTCGGATTCGGACAGCGATGCTGACTCCGACAGCGACTCGGACTCTGACAGCGACTCGGATTCGGACAGCGACTCTGACTCTGACAGCGACTCGGATTCGGACAGCGATGCTGATTCAGATAGCGATTCCGACTCTGACAGCGACTCGGATTCAGACAGTGATTCTGACTCCGACAGCGATTCCGATTCGGACAGCGATGCTGACTCCGACAGCGACTCTGACTCTGACAGCGACTCGGATTCGGATAGCGATTCCGACTCTGACAGCGATCTCCAGGCCAGAGACGACGCAATCCAACTGGAGTTGACGTCCACCACAACCCAGACCACCAGTAGCCATTCGGATACCGGTAGCGTCTTTATCGGCCTGCTGGGCGGATTGATTAATCTGGGTAGCGGAAATGCCGTGACCGGCTTCACCGTTGAGGAAGGGCACAGCGCCAGTATCGATGTCAACGTTACCGGCCGTTCGCTGCTCTCCGCCATTAGCGACCTGAATGTGGCGGTGCAGCGCTGGGATGCCAGCAGCGAAAACTGGGTCACCGTGGCGGATAGCTCCAGCGATCCGTCGCTGATCTCCATTATCGGCGGCGATACCGTCTCTCTGACCCTGGATGGGCTGGAGCCGGGCCAGTACCGCGTAACGGCATTCAGCGATAACGCGCTGCTGGGGCTGCTCTCTTCCACGACCGTGACGGTGGATGTCACCGATAACGGGCCAGGGGTTAGCGGTTCCGCCAGCGGTAACCTGATTACCGATGACGATGGCGTTCACGGTAGCGATAGCGTTACGCCGGGCACGCTGGTAAGCCAGGTGACCAATAGCGACGGTACGGTCGTAGATGTTCCCGCCAGCGGCGAAGGGGTGACCATTGCCGGCGAGTATGGATCGCTGACGCTGTTTGCCGACGGTAGCTGGACCTACACGCTGCTGGACTCTTCGACCGCGGTGCAGGGTAAAACCGAAACCTTCACCTATACCCTGAGCGACGGAACGCAAAGCTCCAGTGCGAACCTGACCATAGCGCTGACGCCGCCGGGTGGCAGCGACGAGGTGGTAACGGCCGTTGACGATCGGGTCACGCTGGATGTCGAAACCGTCTATCAGGAAACCGATAACGGTGAAAGTTCGAAGACCGGTTTTGTGCTGTTAAACCTGGGGCTGGGCGATATCCTGGATCTCAGCCTGATCGATATCAATAACCAGGCGACCTTCTCTGTGGGAGCGGATGAAGTGCGCAACCTGAACCTTCAGGCCAATGCAGGCGGTATTGCGATAGGGACATCGTTCGATCTGTACATCTACAAATACGATGAGCAGAGCGGACAGTATCAGGTTATGCAGCGGCTGGAGGACTGGTATCGGATAGTTCTGCTGGGTGGCGTTTCGGATGAGCTGCCGATCACCCTGACCGAAGGTAACTACCTGTTCCTGCTCAATGCCACCAGCGGTCTGTCGGTGGCGACGGGGTATACCCTGAAAGTGTTGTCCGACGTTACCCACTCGGTATCCACCGATAACGTCAGCGTGACGGGCAATGTGATAAGCGAAGGCGAAGGCGCCGATACGGTACCTGAAGGCAGCGTGATTAGTAGCGTGAACGGCGTTGCCATCGCCAGCAGCGGTACGACCACCATTGCCGGCCTGTATGGCGAACTGACCATCGATAATCAGGGGAGCTACACCTATACCCTGTACGGCGGTCAGGAAGCGGCGAACGTAGGATCGAGCGAACGCTTTAGCTATACGGTCACCGGGCCGCAGGGAACCCAGTCTACCGCGACCCTGACCGTTAACCTGGCCCAACCTCAGTTGACTGCCGTCGATGACGCGGTCGCGCTGGAGGTGGCGGCAGCCAACGTCAGCGCTGCGTTTAGCCAGGCGAATCTGGCCAGCGCCGACTGGACGACGGCGGGTAGCAGCGTTACGCAGACTTCTCAGGGCGCTTTCCACGTGGATGAAGGCCATGTCCTGACGGGGATCTCGCTGCAGTATGCCCTGAGCGACAGCCTGTTGTTGGGCAGCGTGGGGCTGACCATTAGCTACACCATCACCAATGCCGCAGGCGAAGTGGTGGCGAGCAGCAGTTCGCCTCTGGTAACCAACAGCAATGCGTCGCCGGCGGCGATAAGCCTGGGCGATCTGGTGCTGGCGGGAGGGGATTATACGCTTCACGTCACCAGTATCTCCGACGCAGCGGGCACGGTGATTTCACGCCCGACGGTATCGGTTGATGCCTCGCTTTCCGGTACCGAGGTCACGCTGGATGAGTTCCATACCGGCGAAGCCGTCACCGTCACGGGCAATATCCTGGACGGCAGTGATGCCGATGGCGTGGCGGATGAAACCCTGGCTATCGACACCCGGCTTATCGTCAGCAACGACCAGCAGTCGGTTACGCTGAATCAATACGATGAGCAGGCGGCGACCCTGGCAGGCAAGTATGGCACCCTCACCATTTACGGTGACGGCCACTATAGCTACAGCCTGAACAGCGGCGTCGATGTGGCAAGCATCACCCAGAAGGAGACTTTCGGCTATCAGCTGCAGACGGCGGATAACGCCAGCGCCAGTGCGACGCTGACAATCGATCTGCATCCAGTGCTGAATGGTAGCGGACAGGGCGATACGGTCACCAGTACCGCCTATGACGATACCTTTACGCTGGGGGCGGGAGCCGACACGGTCATCTTCAACCTGCTGGATGCGCAGGACAGCACCGGCGGTAACGGTAGCGATAACGTCTGGAGCGACTTCTCCACCGCCGATGGCGATGGTATCGACGTCACCGGACTGCTGACCGACTGGGATGGCAGTAGTGCAACCTTCGGGCAGTATCTGTCGGTCGAGCATACGGCGCAGGGAGACACCGTTATTTCGATAGACAGGGACGGCAGCGGTTCGCAGTACCAGTCCACGCAACTGATCACCCTGGAAGGGGCGGAGGTGACGCTGGACGAACTGCTGCAGCACAACAGTCAGGATAACGTGTAACGGAAAACCGGCGGCACAGGGAAGTGCCCGCCAGACGCCATGTTGCATAACGGTGTCGGCGGAAAAAATAACGATTATTTATTGCGCTAATCATAATAAAACTAAATTTTTGGGAAGTAATATGGGAATACATCGCTATTGCCATGTGGGGCTCGTCTGTCTGTTCACGGGAATGGCGCCATGCCATGCCGCCTTTGACGCGGACGATATTCGAACTATCGATCCCCAACAACTAAAGGCGCAACAGCAACTGCCTGCCTTAACCGGTCAGGTAACAGAGCCACCGCGCCAACAGCCTTCTACGCCGCTGGACATTAACGCTGCAGTACATCGCGCCGTTCAGTGGTATCCGGATATTAGCGAGGAAATCAATAAACTGTTCACTCAGGCATCGAAAGTCGATGTCGCGCGGGCGAAATATTATCCCCAAATCAACGGGGGCTTTAATAACGGTATCACCAATACCTATAGTGACCATGGCTATAGTCCGTCGCTGGTACTTTCCGTATCGCAAATGCTCTATGACTTTGGCAAGGTCGACAGTTCGGTGCGCGAAGCGAACGCCGCCGTGGCGCAACAGCAGGCAATGGTGCTGCTAAGCATTGATAAAATCGCCCACGATGCAGGAGCGGCGCTGGTTCAGGTACAAGGCTATCAACGGCTGGTGGCTATTGCCCGGGAACAGTTGGACGCGCTGAATAAGATCGGTGCGCTGGCGCGCCAGCGTAATAGTGAAGGCGCCAGTTCGCTGTCGGACGTGGTGCAGACCGAAGCGCGTATCGAAGGCGCCAGAGCGACGCTGACCCAGTATCAGGCCAGCCTTGAACGCTGGCGGGCCACCCTCTCCACCTATCTGGGATGGGAACAGACCCAACCGGTCAGCGATGCTTTTCCCCGCCAGATGGATGGCGCCTGCCAGACATCGCATATTGACGATCAACTGGTACCGCAAGTCCTGGCGGCCCATGCCCAAATGAATCAGGCCGTGGCGCAGCTGGATAATGCAAACGCCCAGTTACTGCCTACTATTTCGCTGGAGCCTGAAGTCACCCACTACCTGAACGATCGCTATGCCAACAGCCAGACCCTGGATCGCACTCAGTATTCTGCCTGGGTTCGGGTGCAGATGCCGCTGTATCAGGGGGGCGCGCTAACTGCCAGCCGCGATGCGGCGCAGCACAGCGTGGCGGCGGCGACGGCGGCGGTACGCACCGCGCAGTTAGAGGTACGCCAGCAACTGAGCGAGGCCAGCAACGAAGCGGCCAGCCTGCAACAGGCACTGTTAATTCAGGCCCGCCAGCAGGCGCTGAGCGAGAAGACCCGTACCCTGTATCAGCAGCAATATCTGGAGCTTGGCAGCCGGCCATTGCTGGATGTGTTGAATATTGAACAGGAGATCTTCCAGTCGCGCTTTGTCGAACAGCAAACCCGAAGCCAGCTCCGAAGCCTGCAACTCGACTGCTTATACAGCACCGGGCGCACCCGTAGCGCCTTCTCCCTTGATAAACAAGCCATTCAGGGCGTGGAGATCCGTTCATGAGTGACATCCTTCCACCGGCCTGTGCCGGGGCGCCGACGGCGCAGGAGATTTCCGACTGGCAAATGGCTATCTCCCAGGTTGCCCGTCACTATCGTATTACCTGGTCCGCCGGCAGTTTGCAGGCGGCCGCCAACTGGCAGAGCGGCCAGCCTCTGTCGCAGGTGTTGAAAAATCTGGGGCGCCAGGCCGGACTACAGGCGCGAATTCTGAATGACGGCGTCGGGCAGATTTCCCGCTGGCAGTTGCCGCTGGCGATTCAACTGCGCGACGGTCAAATTGGCGTTATCACAAGCTTTGACGGTGAGGATCAGGTGGCCGTCTGCCTGGCCTGTGATGAAGAGCTGGTTAATCGCTATCCGCTCCAGGAACTGCTGGCGGAAATCCGCCTGGTGGTCGCGTTGCGTCCGTCGGCGCAGGCGCGGGATCCGCGCGCCAGCCGCTACCTTGCCGCTTTCCGGCCGGACTGGCTACGTAAACTGGCGATACAGAAACTGCGCCCGTACGGCCACGTGATGCTGGCTTCGCTGTTTATTAACCTGCTATCGATGGCGGGCATTATCTTTTCGATGCAGGTTTACGATCGGGTGATTCCGGCCCAGTCGTACCCCACGCTGTACGTTCTGGCGCTGGGCGTGCTGATTGCGGTGCTGTTCGCCTTCGCGCTGCGGCTGATGCGCGGCCATATTACCGATATTTTGGGCAAGCAGGCTGATATTCGTATCTCCGATCGAGTATTCGGCCACGCTCTGCGCCTGCGCAACAGCGCGATACCGCGTTCTACCGGCAGCTTTATCTCCCAGCTGCGCGAACTGGAGCAGATCCGCGAAATGGTGACTTCGTCGACGGTGTCCGCCGTGGTGGATTTGCCTTTCTTCTTGCTGTTTCTGCTGGTGTTGTGCGTGATTGCGCCTCAGCTGTGCTGGATTGCGCCGCTGGCAGCGATCCTGATGCTGGCGCCAGGCCTGATGCTGCAAAAAAGGCTGGCTCATCTGGCCCGTCAGAATGTGCAGGAATCGACTCTGCGTAACGCGGTGCTGGTCGAAAGTATCCAGGGGCTGGAAGACATTAAGCTGATGCAGGCGGAAAACCGCTTTTTACAGCAGTGGAATAGCTATATCCAGATCACCGCCCAGTCCGGAGTGCGCACCCGTAAGCTGACCCAGGGGCTGATCGCCTGGGGGATGAGCGTGCAGGGCATGGTCTACGCTGGCGTAGTGATGCTGGGGGCGCCGCTGGTGATCGACGGCGACATCACCACCGGCGCAGTGGTGGCCGCATCGCAGCTTTCCGCACGCATGGTGGCGCCGATGACCGCGCTGTGCGGCGTTCTGGCGCGCTGGCAGCAGGCCAGGGCCGCGAAAGCCGGGCTGGACAGCATTATGAGCCTGCCGGTGGAAAACGGGCCGGATGAGCAGCGTATCGCCAGTCCGGTACTGCACGGCAACTATCGTTTCAGCAACGCGCTGTTCCGCTATCAGCCGGACGATCCTCAGGTACCGTTGCGGGTGGCGAAGCTTGAGATCGAAGCTGGCGAACGCATTGCCGTGCTGGGACGCAACGGCGCCGGGAAGTCGACGCTGTTGCAGGCGCTGGCGGGCGGTATTCCTCTAATGGAAGGGGAATTGACTCTGGATAATCTGAGCCTGGGGCATATCGATATGGCGGATGTGCGGCGTAACGTCGGGCTGCTTACCCAAAACGCCCGCCTGTTCCACGGCACGCTGCGCGAAAATCTGACGCTGGGAGCGCCGAACGCTCGCGACGAGGAAATTTTCTCTGCGCTGGAGGTGTGTGGTGGTGCGGACTTTATCCGCCGTCTGCCGCTGGGACTAGACCATCTGGTGATGGAGGGAGGAAGCGGCCTGTCCGGCGGTCAGCGCCAGGCAATTCTGTTGGCGCGCATGCTGCTGCGCGATCCCAATATCGTTCTACTTGATGAACCCACCGCAGCGCTGGATGAACACACCGAACGCGACTTCCTGCAGCGTCTTGAGCGCTGGCTTGGAGGGCGCACGCTGGTGGTGGCGACCCACCGTACCGCGGTAATGGGGCTGATAGACCGGGTGCTGGTGCTGAAAGAGGGGCAACTGGTGATGGATATGCCTAAAGAACAGGCTTTTAACCGGGCGACGGCGGGAGGCGATAATGAAAAACAGTCAGCCTGAACTGGCTTCGCAACAGGCACTACCGCTGCTTGCCGGCGCGGACAGCGAGCTGGATGACGGCACCCTGGCCCGTTCGCAGCGGATCGTTGGGGTTATCGCACTGCTGTTGCTGGCGGTACTGGTCTGGGCGTGGTTCGGCACCCTGGACGAAGTCTCCACCGGAACCGGAAAGGTGATTCCCAGTACCCGCGAACAGGTGATTCAGTCGCTGGACGGCGGCATTCTGGTGGCGCTGGGTGTGAAAGAGGGGCAGCGGGTTCAGGCTGGCCAGATCGTTGCCCGGCTGGATCCGACCCGTTCGGAATCCAACGTTGGAGAGAGTGAAGCTCGCTATCGGGCGGCGCTGGCGGCCAGCGCCCGTCTGTACGCTGAAGTGAACGACCTTCCGCTAACTTTTCCGGAGGCGCTTAAGGATTCTCCGCAACTGATCGCCGCAGAGAGCCGGTTGTTTCACGCCAGGCGTAGCCAGTACGCCGACTCGCTGACCCAGATTAAGGCGTCGCTGGCGTCGGTAAGCCGGGAACTGGAGATCACCCAGCGTCTGGTGAGCACCGGCGCCGCCAGTAATGTGGATGCCCTGCGGCTCCAGCGCCAGAAGGCCGATCTGCAACTGAAGATGCTGGATTTGCGCTCTCAGTATCTGGTGCAGGCCCGGGAAGAGCTGTCCAAAGCCAACGCCGAGGCCAGCACCTTGTCGGAAGTTATCAAAGGGCGAGCCGATTCCCTGCGGCGGATGACGGTGACCTCGCCGGTACGCGGTATCGTGAAAAACATTAAAGTCAACACCATTGGCGGCGTGATTCCGCCTAACGGAGAACTGATGGAGATAGTGCCGGTCGACGATCGTTTGTTGATCGAAACGCGTCTGTCGCCGCGTGATATCGCGTTTATTCATCCGGGGCAGAAAGCGCTGGTGAAAATCACCGCCTATGATTATGCCATCTACGGTGGCCTGGAAGGGCAGGTAGAGAGCATTTCGCCAGACACCATACAGGACGAGGCCAAACCGGAAATCTACTATTACCGGGTCTTCATTCGTACCGACCACGACTTTTTGCAAAACAAAGCGGGCAAACGCTTTTCGATCGTACCGGGCATGATCGCCAACGTTGACATCAAAACCGGTGAGAAAACGGTGCTGGATTATCTGATTAAACCCTTTAACCGCGCCAAAGAAGCGCTGCGGGAACGCTAATTTTCCGGGAGGACGGCAATGTCGTTAAGTCATTTATTACAGTGCGCCTGGCCACAGGCGCAAAGCCTGGCGCCGGAAAAACAGGGAGATGGCTGGACGCTATTTTTTAGCCTGGGCTCGCCGGAAAGCCGCGCCCGGGTCGTGACGGCCAGGGGGAAAAGCTTCCCTGAAGCCTGGCTGGCGGGGGCGCAGGCGCTACAGAAGCAGCGGCGTAAATCGCAGCAGCAGCCCTGCTGGCTGCGGGTCGAGGTAGTCAACAAGATAGAGGCTCTGAGCTGGGGGCAACTTAAGGAAAAGCTGGCCCGCACCAAACGCAACTACTTCCGCTTTGGGTTGAGTTTCGATGCGCAATTTTCCCGGGCGCTGCTGGAGATGGAAATCAACGCCAACGCCATTCTTTACGATGGCAAGATTCCGGTCGCCACGCCCAATGCCGGTAATCTGGCGCGCTACAGCGAACTGCGCTTCGGTGAAGCGTTAAACTGGCCAGAAAGCGATGGTGAAACGCTATGGCGTTTCACCACCCGCGGCCTGTTTACCGATGGCCGTCAGGTATGGGAGATAGCGGATAGCGGCCGCAACTCCGGTATCAGACAAATTGCGCAATGGCAGCAGACTGCGCTGCCTCAGGCTATTACTCAGGGCTGCGACTTTTTAGCGCGCCAGGTGCTGGCGGAAGGCAGGTATGAGTACGGCTGGTTTCCCTGCTTCGATCGGCGTATTGGCACCTATAACGCTCTGCGCCATGCCAGCAGCACCTGGGCGCTGATCGACGGCTGGTCGCTGACGCGCAATCCCGGGCATAAAGCGGCTATTGACCGGGCGCTGGACTATTTAACCGGGCGCCTGATCCAGAGCTTTCCGCTACCCGATGGCGGCAGCGCAGACTTTGTCGTGGACGTCGGCGATGAAATTAAGCTTGGCGCTAACGCCGTGGCGATCCTGGCGCTGGCAAAGTACAGCGAAGTCACCGGCGAAACCCGCTATCTGGAACAGATGAACCGGCTGGCGGAAGGCATCGCCTTTATGCAGGATCCGCACAGCGGCGGCTTTGTTCACGTTCTGAACGCGCCGGATCTGTCGCTGAAAGAGGCTAAACGTATTATCTATTACGACGGCGAAGCGGCTTTTGCGCTGATGCGTCTGTACAGCCTGACCGCCGATTCTCGCTGGCTGGAGCGGGTCAAAAAAGCGGTGGATCATTTTATCGTTCAGGAGCACTGGCGCGCCCACGATCACTGGCTGGGCTACTGCATAAATGAGCTGACGATCTACTGTCCTGAAGAGAAATACTTCCGCTTTGCGCTGGACAATGTGCGCGATCATCTGGATTTCGTACTTGAACGGGTGACCACTTATCCCACGCTGCTGGAACTGATGATGGCGGCGCAACAGACCCTTACCCGGCTGGCGAATTCACCGCACCGCGGGCTGTTGGCGGACTTCGACCTTGCTAAATTTAATCGGGCGCTGGAAAGCCGGGCGCGCTATTTGCTGAACGGCTTCTTCTGGCCGGAACTGGCGATGTATTTCAGGCGACCGCGACGCATTGTCGGCAGCTTCTTTATTCGCCACCACGGCTATCGGGTACGGATCGACGACGTGGAGCACTATCTGTCGGGCTATGTCGCTTATCTGGCCTGGCTACGGCGCAGCCAGCGCCAGCCGGTAGCGCTGACTCCCTGGCCCGATAACCAGGTTATGTTCCTGGGGGAGAATTTGCGTGATGTCGGCAACGGCATTGAAGTCGCGATGACGCGGCGCGCCAGGCTGTTTGTGGAGCGGCTGGAGCAAACGCCCTGCATTATGACGTCGGCGTGGAATCCGGCGCTGGGACAGACGGCGGCGCAGCTTAAAGAGAGTGGTCGGTTGCCGCAGAGCGTGCGGGTATTGTCAATCTACGAGGGGCTGCTGGCGATGCGCGATCGCGGTGAGCTTTCCGCGCTGGCCTGGCTTCCGCCCGGGCCTCTGCTGGGCCGTACCCGCAGTGACGATGGCCTGTATCGTTTGCAGTTCGCCCATCAGGACGACCCGCAGCGCCTGGCGCTGGAGGTTTTTGTCGATAGCCATAGCCAGGCACTGCTGACAAAGCGTTACCAGACCCGTCACGATCGCGCGGTTCTGGAGCGTATCGACTGGCACCTGACCGGGCGCGGCGTGGTTAGTTTCTTTAGTGAATCGGCCTGGCTGGCGGCAGCGCTAAACGCTACCCTGGCGCCCGAGGTGCGCTGGCACTTTATTGTCGATAAGAACCTGCCGTGGCGCGATTTCGTGCTGTCCGATCCGCGGGCGCGTTTTAACGCCACGGTGACGGCCTTTATCCACAGTACCCACCGGCTGCCTAATGGCAATCTTAAGCAGGCTTATGCGCATTTGTTAAGGCCACAGGCGCCGGTCGATCAAATTCTGATGCTGACTCAGGAGCAGTGCGACGATCTGGTTCGCGACGGCGCGGATCGGCGTCGATTACGCGCGATGCCGCACGCGGCGCCGGATGCCCCCAACCGGCTGGCGCCCGGAGCGAATAACCGCCGGGTGCTGTATATGGCGCGCTATTCGACAGAAAAACGTCACGATCTGCTGATAAGAGCATTCCGGCGGGTGGTGCAGGCGGTACCGGACGCCGAATTGCACACCTGGGGCGTCGGGCCGCTGCGCCAGGGGTTGGTACGGCAGGTGGCGCAGCTGGGGCTGGAAAAATCGGTGAAAATCCACGGGTTCACCAGTGATGTGGCTCAGGCCCATAGTGAAAGCTGCTGCGCGGTGCTCTGTTCCGATCAGGAAGGGATGCCGCAGTCTGGGCTGGAGGCGCTGAGTTACGGGACGCCGCTGGTCAGCATGGACGTTAAATACGGCCCGCGCGATCTGCTGGCCGATTTTGAATGCGGCCGCCTGGTGCCGGATGGCGATGAACAGGCGCTGGCCGAGGCGCTGATAGAGGTGCTGACTCATCCTGAACGACTGCCCCGAATGCGCCAGCAGGCGCGGCTAAGCGCGGCGCGTTTCCATCCGGATATCGTTGCCGGATGCTGGCGGGCCTGGTGGCAGGCGCGCAGCAAGGCGCCCGAGGCGGCTTTGTGTGAATAGACGTCTGGATGGATATATGGTTATTCAATAACGATATTTCGTCATCCTGTCAGGGTGTGCTCCAATGATCGACATCATTACTATTTATCCTTGTGAATAAAAAGGAATTTTTAGATGAAGAAAATTGTAGCCGCCCTGCTGGCTGGCGCCAGCCTGCTACTGGCCGCCTGCTCTCCGGACGATGACAGTAAAGTGAAAGTGGCGATTAACAGCGGCCCGGATCAGGCTATCTGGGACGTGGTGAAAAAAGTCGCCCATGAAAAATATCACCTTGATGTCGAAGTGGTTTCTTTTAATGACTATGTGTTGCCCAACGAGGCTTTGCGCAACAAGGATGTGGACGCCAACGCTTTCCAGAGTATTCCCTATCTGGAGGATCAGTCGAAGGATCGCGGCTACAGGTTTGCGATTCTGACTAACACTTTCGTGTACCCCATCGCCGCCTATTCGAAGAAACTGAAAAATCTGTCCGGGTTGCCGGACGGCGCGACGGTGGCTATTTCTAATGAAGCCACAACGCTGGGGCGTAGCCTGCTGCTGCTGGAAGCAAAAGGGCTGATTAAGCTCAAAGAGGATGTCGGTTTTCTGCCAACTACGCTGGATATTGTTGCCAACCCGAAGCACCTGAAATTTGTGGAGGTTGATACGCCGCAGCTGACCCGTACCCTGGACGACGGAAATGTCTATTTATCGATTATTAACAATAACTTTGCCTCACAGGTTGGGCTTTCCGCTTCCCGCGACGGTCTGTTTATGGAAGATAAGGCATCGCCTTACGTCAATGTGATGGTGGTGCGGGAAGAAGATAAGGACGATCCGCGCCTGGCGAAGCTGGTTGAGGCGTTTCGTTCCGACGAAGTGGTGAAAAAGACCGAAGAGATCTACAAAGGGGACGCGATAAAAGGCTGGTAACCGGCTGGCGTTTTCTGCAAAAGCCCCCATACCGCCGTGCGGATGGGGGCTTTTGTTTAGCGCATTGTGGGCTGAGTTGAGGGTGATGGGGGGATGGCGTTCTTTTTTTGCGGCTATGCCGTGTTCTGGAGGAATATATCGCGCTGGCGAAGGTTCCGTTCACCTTAAGGTGATTTCTCTTATATCGGTTTTGGAACCGGTGAACGGGTCAGGAGGCTCAAACGCCGCCCCTGACAACCTTGCTTTCCGACGTGAAAATCGCCCTTAGGGATTACTCGGCCCGTCCCTGGGCCTCGCCCCTCCGGGGCCAACGCCTGCGGCGTTGTTCAAAATGGCTCCCGGCAATTTTGTCCTGCGTATTCCCGCCAGCCGGACGGGTCGGGCGTGACGGCGCCTCCCTGTGCCGCACACCCTCAGCCCGACGTCCTGTCGGGCTGACCCTGGCCGCCGTGAATACTCCGGCGATTTTCAGGCCGGAGAGTGTCACTGCCTTTAATCTTCTGCCCGGATTAATCAGAGCAGATATCATTTTAAAAAACAGACTAAAACGACAAGGGGGTTATATTCGGCTTAAAAAACGCCGTAGCGTTCACGCAGGGCCGGAGGAGCGACAGGATGTCGCGACAGGGCAAGGCCGCCTGGGATGGCGACTCTTGCCCGTGCCGAAAAGCCCGGCGTGATAAGCGAAGGGGCCCGCGTCAGCGGCGTTTTTTACCGCCGGGGAGCCCGGGTCGCCAGGGGAGCGGCGACTGAGCCCCCTGGCCCGTTCTACCTGCTGTGGATTAACAGAGAAGCAATTACGCAAAGTGAACGGAACAGCCCGCCACATCATCATATTCTGCCGCTTTTGTTCTGAAACCGGGCGCCGGAGCCGCCTGTTCCCTCACCCCGGCCCTCTCCCGAAACGGGAGAGGGAGTTTCCCGGCAATGAACGGAACAGCCACCGCATCGTTATATTCTGCCGCTTTTGTTCTGAAACAGGGCGCCGAAGCTGCCTGTCACCCTCACGCCAGCCCTCTCCC
>NZ_JAZHEE010000056.1:0-14624 GCF_036620675.1 Rosenbergiella sp. YN46 | reverse complement strand
ATACAACCAGCAATACCTTTACTGATAAATCCGGGCAGAAGATTCAGGGCGGTGACTCTCCGGCCTGAAAATCGCCGGAGTATTCACGGCAGCCAGGGTCAGCCCGACAGGACGTCGGGCTGAGGGCGTGCGGCACAGGGAGGTGCCTTATCCCCCCAAACCCTCATTTATTGCTAACCCGCACCTTAGTTCCCTGATGATATAGTGAGCGCTGAATTTCAGGAGGGACAGACGTGGAAAGAGTACGGGCAGCTATCGAACGACAGGTACTGGGACTCACCGGTATTGCCCTGAAGGAGATCGACTATGAACATCCGGCGGGAGAGCCGGGGCTGTTCGGGCCGCGCTCGGTCATCTGGCAGGTGCATGGCGATTTTACTTCTATGCTGTGTGGCGGTATTAGCGCGCTGCTGCTGCAAATGCTGCATCCTCTGGCGCTGGCCGGGGTGTGGGATCACTCCAACTTTCGCGAAGATATGCTCGGCCGTCTGCGGCGTACCAGCCAGTTTATTTCCGCCACCACTTTTGGCACCACCCGGGACGCCGAGCGGCTGATCGAGCGGGTGAAGCATATTCATTTGCAGGTATCCGGATGTGACAGTGACGGTACGCCCTATGAGGCCAGCGATCCCCAATTGCTGACCTGGGTTCACGTAGCGGAGTGCAGCCGCTTTATGGCGGCGCACCTGCGCTACCGGCGTCCCGGACTGGCGATCGGCGAACAGGATCGCTACTACCGTGAGGCGGCGCGCATCGCCGAAGCGCTGGGCGCCAGAGATGTCCCGACAACGGTCACGGAAATCACCGATTATTTGCAGGCGCAACGTCCATATCTGAGGTGCGACTGGCGTACCCGGGAAGTGGCGAATCTGCTGCTTAATGCGCCGGCTCCAGGCCGTCTTGCCCGCCTGCCGGGCGCGTTAATGATGCGGGCCGGAATCGATCTGCTGCCTGATTGGGCGGCACAGATGCTGGGGTTACATCTGCCCACGTGGCAAAAGCGCATTGTGCGCTCAGGCGTGCACGGCGTGGCGAAAGTGCTGCGCGCCTCGGTACGTAATGGGGCATATCACTGTGCTATGCGGCGTATGGGAGAATCCCCCTGATTCTGGATTCGTGACTGAGCGTATAGTACAAGCATCGTAATGTCTGCAGGCCGTGAATCGATGCGATGACGACAGCTATGGCGGGTCGCCGATGAAACAGCTGGATACCAGATCCCCCTTTGACATCCTTTTTACGCTGGCAGGTATCAATAAAGATCGCGTACCATCACGCACCGCCGATCCGGCTCCAGACCGTGCTGCGCTTCTTGCTCCATCAGATGCCGTAAATCATCGGGGAGTTCCGGGGGAGTAAGAACCCGAAACCCTCGCCGCTGGTAAAAAGGGCGATTCCAGGGCACTTCGCTGAAAGTGGTCAGGCTGAGTTGACGAAACCCCTTTTCCCGGGCCATTTCCGCCAACCGGGCGAGTAGCGTACCGCCCACGCCTTTTCCCTGCCAGTGGTGGTGAACCGAAAATTCATGGATATGCAGACGACCATGACGTGCGTCAGCGGCCAGAAAGGCGATGGGGCTATCGTGCTTATCGACGGCGACCAGGCAGTGGCCTTTGTCGATCAGCGCCAGATGCGCCTGCGCGTTAAGAACAGTGTCATCGGCTATCCAGCTAAAGTCCGCCAGCGTTCGAAATGCCTGGCCGGCGGAGCGTTCAATGACGGGAAGGCTCGCGGCGTCGTCCGGGCGGGTGGGGCGGACAGAAAAGGGTTCCATATCAGAGTGCTGGCTCCTTATGTCTAAGCGATAAAAAAGGCCCCGATGCGCGGGGCCTGGTAGATTGTACTGCGGCGATTAACCCGCGTCTTTTACCACTTTGATATCGACCATTCCGATACCCAGCTTACGCGGCGCGTGGCCAAGGATATTGCCTTCGTTGGAGTCCTGCGGCTCCGGCGGCGTAATGGTCAGCACGTTGCTGTGGCCCGGGTTAGTGAAGTGCAGCGTGGTGGTGCTGATCTCTTTGTTCAGCGTCAGCGTCTGCTCGCTGTCGCCCACCCTAACCGGAATCGGTTTGTTGGCGTTAGGGCCGAAAGCCTTAGCGGTAATCACCAGCGAGAATTTCTCGGGTAGCGGTTGGTTGTATTCGATTTTTACTTCCGGCGCCAGGTTGGCGTTGGACCAGCGGCCCCAGGATTCGGGGCGTGAAATACCGCTAAACTGCTTCACGGATTCCGGCGCGCCGGGCACGTTGAAGACGAAGCTGTCGGCCTGATAGCGGATATCGTTATCGCTGGCCTTCAGCATGTCGATAGTGCGCTGGTAGCGATCGCTGTCGATAACGCTCTGCTTAATCGCCACCTTGCCCTGCCATTTGTCCTGCGTTACCCGGGTAATCCGCGGTTCGCCCCCCAGTTGACCCTGGGCCATACACAGGTCGGTGGAGAGGCTCAGCTGCGGATCCCACAGGCGGCCCATCTTGTAGCAGGTGTCGAACCAGACGAAATCATCGTTGGGCGCGAATTTCGCCAGCTGAATGCGCAGCGGATCGGAAAATTCGTTTTCGAGCTTCGGTTCAACGCGCTTGTCGCTGACTTTCAGCAACAGCGGCAGGCGGAAGGTAGAGCCGGAAAAGCTGACGTTATTCTGGGTGCGATCGAGAGTGAAGCTGTCGATTTTGGTCGGGAAGTTCCACAGATGCACCACCGACGGTTTCCAGGCCAGAATCTTCTCTTTCATGTTCAGGAATACCTGAGACAGCGACTGACCGGAAAGGCTGCTGCGCCCCAGACCCAGATAGTTGCCGCCGCCCAGAATATCCAGCACCGTGGCGCCGTTATCCATAGAGTTACGCCTGGTGGCAATCTGTTTCTGTTCCGGCTGGTCGCCGCGAATCACGACGAACAGATTGTTGCGCTGCTGCTCGTTCAGGTATTTCCAGGCGCCGTTATTCATGGCCAGATGGTCGGAAGAGACCACGATGACCGTATTTTTGAACCACGGTGAGGCTTTTATCTTCTCGATTAACCGGGCGATATGCTCCTGGCTACAGGTCACCGCGCTCAGGGTCTTGTTGGGTTTTCCGTCGTACTCGTAGCTTTTACGCTTACAGGTGCGGGAGACAAAGCCATCCGGATGGTGGGTATCCACCGTCAGGGTGAACAGCGAGAAGCGCTTGCCCTGTTTCGACAGCTCTTCATATTTCTGCCACGCTTCATCCAGTACGGTATCGTCGTAGAAGCCCCAGTCGTTGCGGTATTCTGGATCCTCCACCATGGTTTTCAGCTCTTCGGAGCCGTACAGGTGATCGAAACCGTGAGACTTCAGGAACACATCCTTACCGGCAAAGCGCAGGTTGGCGCCCTGGATAAAATAGTTCTGATAGCCGGAATTCTTCAGGATATCGCCCAGGCAGGTATTCTGCGGGAAGAAGGTCGACATGGAAGAAGCCGAGTTACCGTCGAACGGGGCGAACAGCGGAATACCGCACTGGGAAGCGACCATTCCGGCGATGGTGTAATCAGTGCCGGGGAGTTGTTCAGTATGGCTAAAGTCCAGCCCCTGTTTTTTCAGGGCGCCCAGTTCTGGCGTTAGATTTGGAAACGCCTGCTCGTTAAAGTAGGTGCGCTCCAGGCTTTCGCCATAGATGTAGACCAGGTTGAGCTTCGGATTGGCAATCTCTTTCGGGGGCTCTTTATAGTAGATCTTAAAATCGGGATCCCCGTCGCTGGTCTGAGACTTCACCAGCGCGGCAATCTGATGGAATGCCGGGCTGGCATCCACGGAACCCAGCGCCAGTGCCAGCGCCAGCAGGCTGTAGCCGAAGTGGTGGGGGCGATGCCAGCGGCGGCGTAGTAGCCAGGCCAACAGGACGAACATGCCCACCAGGGCCGCGATAATACCAATGCCCGGCAGAATATATTTACTGACGCCCGCGCCAGTCAGGCTGTTAGTCAGGGTATAGAGTACGGCGTCGTTAATCCCGTCGCCGGTAAAATAGTTACTGGCGTAGAGGGTCAGATTCAAAATGACGAACACGCTCAGCACCACCAGAATAGCGGCGAACCACAGGGTATTGCGCCCTGCCTTAAGCGTATAGATAGCAATGGACGCAATGAAGAGTCCTAATGAAAGCACTTCCGGCAAAGATACACCCTCTTAAGATAACCAGGATTGAGTTTGACAAATCAGACGCGCAACAATTTACAGCCGATGTCACATTGCTGCAATTCTACTGTCAAAATAGTGTGCAGGTCTTCAGAATTGGTTTATTCATCGTCATTCCTGATCCCGATCACGTTGGGCGCTGGCGGAGCGGCGCGAGACGAAAAAAGTGATAAAACGGGATTCGGGGCCGGGAAAATGCTGCTTTGTGCTATTTATGACGGTTTTATTTCTGTCATCAGGTTATCTAAGGTATTTTTAAGATAATGCCGATGTGAGCCAGGTCATATTTAAGGAAAATCTCACGATAAAGAGTGTGTGAATCATGACAGCTCTGATTTAAACCTGATTTGCCCCATTTTTAGGTGGATATAACAGTATGATGCTTTCAATCGTCAGTCTTATTGCGCTACTGGCGTTTGCGCTTTTTTGTTTCATGAAGCATTTTCGGGAAGTGAACAAGCGCAGGCTCTCTGGCCCAAAGGGCCGTAACCGGTTTCGGAAAAAATAACGCCGGGCGTAAAAAGTAATTCAGTTTTGTTTAATGTTCGTTTAACTAAAAGCGGCGACCCTGGGGGCCGCCGTTTTTGCTGGCTGAAAAATCAGGAAAGGAACTGTTTACCCTGCTTCAGCACCAGATCGCAGGCTTTGGTTTTTACTTTTTCCGCCAGTTGGGAATTCCCCAGGCTCTTCAGATCGAGCTGCTGGCCGTTACCGGTATTTAGCAGCCCCTGCAGACCCTGCTGATAATCCTGCTGCTGGCTCTGTTTCTGGGTATCCTCAAGGCCCAGTTTATTCAGAAGCTGGCTCTTAATATTGTCCGTGCTGGTCACGGATGTCAGCTTCTGCTTCGCACAGTATTGCATGATGCCTGCGGCGTTGGTCATGCTGTTGGCGCTTAGCGCCTGGTTGCCACCGTTCAGTAGGCCGGTAAGCTGAGAGAGGGAAGTGCCGCTCTTAGCGCCCGTTGAGCCGCTCTGGCTGCTAAGCTCGCTTGCCGCGCTGGACAGCTGATCCTGCCAGCTGGCGGCGCTGGCGCTGCCTGCAACCAGCATTGCGGCTGTCACCGCGCCATAGACCGCCTGTTTTACCGTAACCTTCATTTCTTTCTCCTTATTATTCCTCGTTGCCGGGCACAGTATAGCGCCTGTGCCCTGCGGCGAAATCCGATTCTGAATCTTCCGGAAAAAGGTTAGTACTCTTTACCTGTCACGCGACTGCGATAGCTTTCCCAGTTAAAGATCACCCACAGGCTGTTGCCAAGACGCATGCGATCCATCACCCGTTCGCCAAGCAGGGTATTCATCTCGTTAATATTCAGGTTGGTCAGCATGCCGGTGGGACGCCGGGAAGAGGAGCGGCGATCGACTATCTGGTTAATGATCACCTTTTCATAGCGCGACTCGGTTTGCATTCCGATTTCATCGATCACCAGCAAATCGACATTGCTTAGATCGTTGATCAGGCGCTCTTCGGTTGTGTCGCTGCCGCCGAAGGTGCCCTTAATGGCGGACATAATGTCGGCTACGGTGATAATCAACACCGTTTTGCCCTGTAACAGCAGCTCGTTGCAGATAGCGGCCGCCAGGTGGTTTTTTCCGGTGCCAGGACGTCCGGAAAAAACGAAGCTTGCGATATTGCCGTCGAATTCGGCGGCGTATTTACGCGCCCGCTCCAGCGCTTTCATCTGCCCCTCGCACTCGACCCGGTAATTGTCGAACGAGCAATTCATATGCAGTTCGCGAATGCCGGAGCGGTTAAAGGTACGCTGCATTTTCATGGCCTGATTTTCCCGGGCGATAGCGGCGGAGCGGATGCGCCCCTGTTCCTGCTGCCAGGCGAGCAGCTCTTCGCCGCTGGTGAACGCGGGTTTTACGTTGGCCGGCATCATCTTTTTCAGACGGGCCATCAGTGCGGCGGTATTTTTCATAGTCAGCCCCGGAATCCGTCAGGAATATTGTCATCAGGCTGCGATACGGCATTCACATCGCGCCTGGGCGCTCCGCCGTTTGCGGCCCGGGATATCTGAACGCTGCGCGCCAGTTTCTGCTGCCACTGCACGTGATGAAAGACCTTGCCTTCCGCCTGCCAGTAGGTCACGAAAGAGGCCAGCTCCTGTTGCGTCACCGGCTCGCGTAGCATAATGCCCCACAGCGCCGCCAGGCGCTGGAATTCGGGATCCGGCTGCCAGTCCGGATACATGGCGAACTTGCCCATCGGGGGGGCAATGGCCGCTGCGGCGGGCTTTTCTTCAAACAGCGTCTCTTCCAGTGTCACATCGGACGCCGGGCGTTTCAACCGTGCCTCTAAAGCCAAAAGCTCCGCCAGGCGTCCGGCGGTCAGGGCGTAAAAGGCAGGTGCGTTGTTATTGAAGACAGCAACGGCGCCCTGCCCGGATGAAGCCAGGGCCGCATCAGGATCCTGGCAGAACGCGTCAATACCGATGACATCGGAAGTCAGGATTTTGGCAGACATAACATCATCTCAGAAAGCATCAAGGACTGCCCAACCGGGCAGAAGAACGGTGACGTATCATAACATAAATCCGTTGCGATAAGGTTCGCAAAAGCGCCGACGTTACGGACAGATATAGCGCAGAACCACCCGTACCGCCATTGCCCGATAGTGGGCGCGCATTGCGTTGGCGTCGCTGCCTTCCTCAAAAAGCAGGGAGAAGGTATAGCTGTTGGCGGCGTAGTGAAAGCTAAAGCTGCTTATCAGGCGATGAACGTCCCGGGCGTTGACGCTGGCGCTAAACAGCTGTTTCGCCTGACCGCGCTGCAGGATATCGTCCAGTAGCGTCAGGGCGCTGCGATTCACCTCTTTTAGCCAGGCGGAGTCACGGGCGTAGCGGCCGCGCTGCATATTTTCCATGCTGATGATGCGCACGAAATCCGGATTATCGGCGTGATAATCGAAGGTGGTTTCCACCAGCAGCACCATCGCTTCGACCGGCGGCAACTGCGCCAGATTAAGCTGGTGTTCGGCGCCGCGAATCCGGGTGTAGACATACTCCAGCACCTGCATATAGAGATGCTCTTTATTTTTAAAATGGTAAACCACCATGCGCTTGGTGGTGTTGGCTTTATCCGCTATTTGCTCCATACGCGCACCGTTAAGGCCATATTCGGCGAACAGCGTGATAGCGCTGAAAAAAATCCTCTCTTTCAGTGTGGCGGTGGCCTCGTCGAAAGGCCCGGGCAGATAGATATCCCGATGTTCCACGGTGTCTCCTTGTACTTCCGGTCAAGCTCCGGGCATGGCCTGGGCTTCATATTGCAGGTAGAGGCTATCGCGGCTGCCTCTACGGTGATGCGCGACCGATGGCTGGTCAGGCTCAGAGTACCCCAAAATTTGTCCTGGCGATCGGTTAACGGGAGCATTAGCCTGGGCGTTTCTTTGGAAAATCGCTAAATCAGAGTCAGTCCTTCCACAGGGTAGCAACCGGGTCATGCTGATATGCGTCACATTCCGGCCATTCATGCCGTCAGATAGCGCGATTATCGCAGCGTTTATGCGATAAACAAGTGAAAGCGGCGAATTCTACGCTGTCGTTTAATAGCGCTGTTGAAATACTTTTAAACAGCATTTCATTAACAATGGCGGGAAGGAATGGTCGGATTAACACAGACAGATAGTGGCGCAGGCAGGAACGTCTATCACTCTGGCGCAGTCACCGGAAAACGTTAATCGCTGGCTTGGGCATCAGTCGCTTATCCCCATCGACATCAGCGTTGAGCGAATACCCGCGTCAGACCGGCCCGGAGATGGTGCGGGACCGGACAATTGAACCGGGTCTCGTGGTAGGTGCGATTTCCGTCTCCTGGAAGACGGCGGTATGAAGGTCGATGCGATCGCGTTCGGTAATAGCTCATTGCAGGTCTTTACGCCGCTGGGAATGATATGTCCAGCGTGATGCAGGGGGATTACCCAGGCGGCGGTATCACGCAGGGGCCCGTGATGACGTTTGGCCGGCAAACGTCCGGGAGAGGCGCTGTCGGTTTCGGAAAATAATACAAGTAAGGGTATTAATTATTTAGAAACAGTGAGTTAATTTTTTTTTATTATTCTTAAATTAATATACTTATACGGTTTTTATAAAAATTAAGCCGCACGATAAGTTACCCCTTCAGTAAGGAAGAAACACTCAGTGTCGATAAATCATCCGCAAACAGGAGGTACCACGGATTCCCGAAGGCCCTCTCTTGCCGCGCTTTCGCTGCTGAATGTGGTGCCGCTCCGTCAGGTTCGGACTGCGGCACAGGCCGGGTTTAGCTATATGGAGCTGAGGTTGCTGTCGGCGACGGATGGCGAGCCGCGTTACCCGAATGACGATGATTTTCTGTGACCTCACTTTTGGTACGGCTTGAGGAGGGGTTGCCGCTTCCTGGATGCTTCCTCATCCTGGGCGGCACTGGCTGATGGCGTCGGGTGGCTTACTTCCGCTGATATTCGTGCCGTTGCTTCTGAGGAAGCTCCCTGAATTGCAGTTAAAGGGGCCGATCAGCGCCCCGGATTCTGGCACTTTTTGAACGTCCGTCATCTGGACTGCGTTCTTCTGACGTTCGCCTTGTGGTGGCATCTTTCGAACCGGTGCAGGGCGCACGCATATCGTTTTGGTGCGTTTATACCGTGGCCGGGCTATTTTATGGGGCTGTTTCTGGTCTATCTGCCAGGCAGCAGGCCGCCGACAATGGTTTGCGGGCGGGTTTTAGCGTGGTACAGGCCGCCGTCTACCAGTCCGGAGGCATTATGGGATCGCGGCTTGCCGGCTGCCGCTGGACGGGATTGATCCGCTCCGGGCGCTGGCGATTCGCTTTTACTCTACCCGGATTCGGGCGACCGGCAGCAGCCGGATGCATGGCGTGGGGCGGTTGTCAGCGCATTTGCCGGCGCCTGGATGATTGCCCTGGCGTGGTCGTTCCGTAGCGTGTTTCTGGCGTTATTTATTCCCGCGATTATGGTATCCGTAAGCATTCTTGCTAAGGGAATTTGTCACGGGCGATACAATCTGGGGGATTGTCGGGGAACGGTAAAAGCGACATAGCGTGGCTAGTTATAAGTCATTTTCACTGTGGTCAGTAAGCTATTTCCTGGTTATCAGGAGAATCTGGTGCTGGTATCTGGCTACAGTTTTTTCATAATGGAGGTAGAAATTTCCTGGATATCCCTGAATGTGAACCTAAAGCTGGTGTTCAGGCCCCGTCTGGCTTATGTTCTGGTCTGTTTGTGCAGTACAGAGTTCGTTTCGGTCGCCATTTTTTAGGCTAATTATCATTCTGTCGCGGTGGGTTATGATTCCTGATTCTTATAGTCTCAAAAATTTTATCAGAATGTGGGGGGGGATGGCAGGCGGCTCCAGGGAGAGCTTAGTAGGCGAGACGGGCGGTGAAAACAGCATCCTTATGTAGTTTAAGGTTTTTTTTGGTGATGATAAACATAGTGTACGGTTTTTTTATATTAAATTAAATCTCTTGATATTATTAATTCAGTTGAAGTTTTATAAAATGATATTTTTTGCATCTTTTCATCTTATTAAAAAAACGATAATAGAATTTTTTAAGATTTCGGCGGGATTGACAGCTAAAGTGTAACGGTACTATTTTAGCTGAGTGCGATATTCCTTTCCTGTTTTCGTGGAATGTTGGGAGTTTTCTACCCATTAAGATAAATGCGGTTACGATGCCAGGAATTTTCCTCTTATCGTCCAGGCACAAATGCCAACTTGTTACTATTGAAAATAAACCACTTTTGTTACTGGCGTACAGGAAAACAAAAGAAACGGATAATTAGCAGTTTCAGCAGAATAAATTACGGGAGGAGTTAACGATGTCACAGGGACGTCTTCAACACGCAATTATTTTCAGTCGCTACCCCGCGATGGCAGCAGGTCTGGAACAGGGGATTCTGGGGCTTGATTCGCAGACGGCGGTACATACCGTGGAAAGCTACGAAGCCGTAACACCGCAGCTATTACAGCAGGCCACGCTGGCGGTGATTGATCTGACCGGCGACGCCGTTGAAGTTGAACAGGATTTCCAGCAGTTACGCACGCTGTATCAGACCGGCCACCACATTTCCTGGGTTTTTCTTGTCCCGCACTTCGCCCGCTTTACCGCGATGCAACAGCTTCTGTGGCCTGGTAGTCTGCTGCTGCCTAACACGCTGACGCTGACGGATATTCAGCAGCGTATTCGTAGCGGAGAAGGGGGGAACTACCTGGGCGAGACCGAAAACACGGTTCTGGAAGGTCGGCAGCCGTTAACGCTTTCCGAGCGTCAGGTGTTGCGCCTGATGGCGAAGGGATGGAGCATTAATCAAATTTCCGGCTTGCTTAAAAAGAGCAATAAGACGGTTAGCGCCCAGAAGAATAGCGCAATGCGTCGTCTGGCGTTGCGCAGTAACGCAGAGATGTATGCCTGGATCAACAGCCCTCGCGGTATGCGTGAGCTGAATGTCCAGCCGCTGGAATCTCTGGAAAAGTAGGCCGTTGCTATTCGCGCTGACATCCGTTAGTACGAATGCAGAGCGATGGCTATGTTAGCCCCTTTGCCCCGTTTATTTGATAGATGGGGCTTTTTTATAGTTCATCGCGGATTGGCGTGAAGCTGAAGCTACCGGCGGCAGCCCTGGCTTCCGGATGAGTATGTAGCGCAGGAGAAGGTTCCGTTCACCTTAAGGTGATTTCTTCTATGCCGGTACACCGGTGAACGGGCCAGGGGCTCAAATGACGCTACCCTGGCCCGTTCTACCTGCTGTGGATTAACAGAGAAGCAGCTGCGTAAAGTGGACGTAGCAGCCCACCACATCATCATATTCTGCCGGTTTTTTGTTTCCGCTTTCGAACACTCCACGCTAATCCGCGATGAACTTTTTTATGGCGTAACAAAACGGAATAAATTTTAATTGAAATGTTTAGCTTGCTATTATTACAAGTTGAAACCATTTTGCGGGTTATTTCGGCAGACGGCTCTGATATAAACAAATAATTAACATATGAAGAACATGTGTTAACAGGGCTGGCGTTGCCTCCGCGACAGGGACTGCCCCAATCTTTCCTGGCCTGACTCAAACGCGAGCCGTTCTTTTACCGCTGTGTCGGTGTTTGCAAGACAGGACATACCCTATGTTTACTCCCCTTACCTGGACGACAACGCAACGTCATGTCGCGATTGCCAGTTTTTCTGCGTGGATGTTGGATGCTTTCGATTTCTTCATACTGGTTTTTGTGCTGAGCGATCTGGCCGGCTATTTTCACTCCTCAGTGTCAGACGTTTCGTTGGCGATCATGCTGACGCTGGCGGTGCGGCCTGTTGGCGCGCTGGTATTTGGTCGACTGGCTGAAAAGTTTGGTCGGCGCCCGATTCTGATGTTTAACGTCGCCTGCTTTTCAGTTTTCGAACTGCTTTCGGCATGGTCACCTACCTTTTCGGCCTTCCTGCTGTTCCGCGTAATCTATGGCGTTGCCATGGGCGGCATCTGGGGCGTTGCCTCTTCTCTGGCGATGGAATCTATTCCTGACCGGTCGCGCGGGCTGATGTCCGGCCTGTTCCAGGCGGGCTATCCCTGTGGTTACCTGCTGGCTTCGGTGATTTTTGGACTTTTTTATTCACTGGTGGGCTGGCGCGGAATGTTTCTGATTGGCGCGCTGCCTGTGGTTCTGCTGCCCTATATCTGGTTTAAGGTGCCGGAATCACCGGTCTGGCTGGCGGCGCGCGAACGTAAAGAGAGTGCGGCTCTGCTGCCGACGCTGCGCAACCACTGGAAACTCTGTCTGTATCTGGTGCTGGTAATGGCTTGCTTTAACTTCTTTAGTCACGGCACTCAGGACCTTTACCCTACCTTCCTGAAAGTACAGCACGGTTTTACCCCCCAAACCGTCAGCACTATTGCTATTTTTTATAATATCGCCGCCATGCTGGGGGGGATTTTGTTTGGCTCTGTTTCTGAGCGGATTGGCCGTAAGAAAGCCATGATGGTGGCCGCATTTCTGGCGTTGCCGGTACTGCCGCTGTGGGCCTTTTCCAGTGGTTCTTTCACTATCGGGCTTGGTGCTTTCCTGATGCAGTTTATGGTACAGGGCGCCTGGGGCGTGGTGCCGACCTGGCTGAACGAGCTGGTGCCGGCTAATGCCCGTGCGGTGCTGCCTGGCTTTGTTTATCAACTGGGGAATCTGATTGCGTCAGTGAATGCGACGCTGCAGGCGACCATCGCCGAGCGCCACGGAGGCGATTACGGCATGGCGATGGCCATCGTGGCCGGGACGGTCGCTGTTCTTATCTGCTTGCTGGTGGCTTTTGGCCGTGAAACCCGAGGCATGGTGATTTCCGGTCATCAGGGCGTCTCCCGGGCCTCAGCGCAAGGTCACTGACAGAGGTCCGCCCATGTGGCTTCGGTGAGCTCCGCAAGCCGGGAAGGCGATATACGGACGGCGCTATGGATGGCGCCAGCGGCGGGAAGCACTTCTGCAAACTGCTGCAAAGAGACATCGCAGTAGACAGGCAGCGGGTTTTCCAGCCCGAACGGACATACGCCTCCCACCGGATGGCCGGTCCAGGTCACTACTTCATCACTACTCAGCATCCGGGCTTTGGCGCCAAAAAAAGATTTCAGCTTTTTATTATCCAGGCGGGCGTCCCCTTTTGCGACCACCAGTACCACAGCGTCTTTAACTTTCAGGGAGAGCGTCTTGGCGATTTGTCCCGGCTTCACGCCGTGGGCGGCGGCGGCCAGCGCGACGGTCGCGGTGCTCTGGTTCAGTTCGATAATTTCAATTTCGGGGGCATTGGCGGCAAAAAACTGCCTCACGGATTGCAGGCTCATTAATCTTCTCCTGATAAATGCGCCTGATAATCTGTCACAGGGGAGGCGGACTGTAAACCGTTTGGATCGCTATTACCCCCGGGAATTCAGAGCTTTCTGTATCCCCGGCATACTACGCGCTGTCTCTTTGTTGGCTGCAATACTCGGCCCATCTCTGGGCCTCGCCCCTCTGGGATCGCTGCCTGCTCACATATACGGCTATGCCCCCGCAGATTCGTTCAATGGCCACCGCGGTGCAACGCGAATTATTCAGGGTGTATACCAGATTATTTCAGGGTGCAATCGCCGCACTGCTGTACGCCCGGCAGTCGGTTGCGCTGGCAGCAGGTACGGCGTACCAGCAGGCCATCGCGCGGTACTACGGTGCGAAACAGCGGGTTGTCGCGGCCACAGCTTAATTGTTTGCTGAAAAAGCAGCGCTGGCGCAGGGCGTGATACTGCTCATCGCCCAGCAGGGGGCGAATTTCACCCAGGAACCAGTTTACCAGGTAGCCGGTGTTGCTCCAGATGAGCTTGCCGCTAACGCCGCTGACCTTTTCCAGGGCGCTGACGACCGGCTGAATGCCGTCCATCCACAGCGCTTCCAGACGCTGTTCGAAGGAGAGCGTGGTAAGCCGGCGATCTTCGTGAACCTGCAGGTGAAAATGGGCGGCGCGCCCGGTTTCGTGGAATAGCGCATGTATGGCGCAGGGGGCGACTGACAGCGCTTTACCGGAATGAAACAGCGCCAGCATCAGCGGTGGAACCAGCAGACCGATATACCACTGGGCCCACAGGGAAGCCAGTGGCTTATTCTGGCGAGGTGCGTCGGGATTGTTGCGGTAGATATGCTGCGCATAGCTCGCCATCAGCGCATTGAGGACGGCGGGGCGGGCCCATTCGCTCAGCGTCATGCCTTCCGCCGGAATCTGAGCCGACAGAGTGATGGTGTCATTAAACCACGGACGCTGTTCACTAAAGAACGCACTTAGCGTTTCGGCCAGCGGCTGCGTCCTGCCTGTCTGTTCCGGCAGCCAGATCCCCGGCTGCGCAATGTGCGTGCTCTGTAGTGACATAGGCGAATTGCCAATCTAAATGATAATGATTGCCAATCTTAATCATAGCTATAATCGCTGGCAAGGGATTTCCCGGGTAGGTATGCGCAGCGTCAAAAAATGACGGCTGAAGGGGGAAAAGCCAACTGACAAATGATAAATATCACCATATGATATTGCTTATCATTATCAATTGATGGGCGTTCGGTATGTTACAACGGAGTCTGAGAAGCGGCTGGGCGGGCTTGCTATCCGGCGGGCTGGTAGCCTGGGGGTTGATACTGGGCGATCTCTCTTTTGGCGCCTGGCGTGCGTTAATGGCGTTGGCGATGGTGGCGACTGTGGCGATGCTGTTCCACCCGCGGCTGCGTCACTATCTGCTGTTGCCGTCCTGTATTGCCGTGGCGATGGGGATGGTGGCGGTGTTCATACATGGCGGAGTGTTTTCCGGTCATTGATATGACGCAGACAAAAACAGCGTTAAGAAACGATTTGAATTCGGGGAATAAAAACATAACAAGAGGAGACTGGTGCGAGGGGAGGGACTTGAACCCTCACGTCCGTAAGGACACTAACACCTGAAGCTAGCGCGTCTACCAATTCCG
>NZ_JAZHEE010000055.1:0-16921 GCF_036620675.1 Rosenbergiella sp. YN46 | reverse complement strand
TTGTTCTGAAACAGGGCGCCGAAGCTGCCTGTCACCCTCACGCCAGCCCTCTCCCTGAAAGGCGAGGGAGTTTCCCGCCAATGAACGGAACAGCCCACTGCATCGTTATATTCTGCCGCTTTTGTTCTGAAACAGGGCGCCGAAGCTGCCTGTCACCCTCACGCCAGCCCTCTCCCTGAAAGGCGAGGGAGTTTCCCGGCAGTGAACGGAACAGCCCACTGCATCGTTATATTCTGCCGCTTTTGTTCTGAAACCGGGCGCCGGAGCCGCCTGTTCCCTCACTCCGGCCCTCTCCCGAAACGGGAGAGGGAGTTTCCCGGCAATGAACGAAATAGCCCGCCACATCATCATATTCTGCTGCTTTTGTTCTGAAACCGGGCGCCGAAGCCGCCTGTCACCCTCACTCCGGCCCATACACCCTGAAGGGAGAGGGAGTTCCCCCTGCTTTTTATCTGGCGCCCGGTCTGCGTCAGATAAAGAAGTTGCTTAATGCCCGGGCGGCGGCCTGGGGCTGCTCTTCCGGAATAAAATGGCCGCAGTGAGCGATGAGGCACCCTTCTATTTCTGTCACGAAGGGGCGCAGCGGGGCCGCCATATCAGGGATCGAGCCCTGGTCGGCGCTGATGGCCAGTACCGGCACGTTAAGGGGGCCTGCCTGCTGCAGTTCTCGGTTCTGGCGGGCGGAAAGTTCGGCGGCCCGATACCAGGCAAGCCCGGCCCGCAGGCCACCGCTGGTGGTAAATACCCGCAGGTATTCATCGATATCCTGCTCCGAAAAGGCGTCCGGAAATGCCGTTTTACGGCGCAGGAACCAGTCCAGATAGAGACGTTCGCGCCCGTTTATCAGCGCTTCCGGCAGATCGGCAATGGTATGGAACGCGAAGTGCCACGTCTTCCAGGCCTTATCCGGAGCCGTGGGCAACGCGTCCGGCAGGGTAAGACCAGGTATGCCGGCGTCGAGCAGCGCCAGGCGTATCACTTCATCGCGATAGCGGTTGGCGAAGGGCCAGGCAACCCAGGCGCCGACGTCGTGCCCGGCGAGGTAGTAGCGCTTTATGTCCAGCTGTTGCAGCAGGGTGTGCAATCTGTCGGCCGTAGTCAGCGTATCGTAGCCGTCCAGCGGTTTGTCGGAATCGCCCTGTCCTGGCAAGTCTGGCGCGATAATATAAAAACGTGGGGCCAGAATCTTCATGACCTTATGCCAGGCGTACCAGCTTTGGGGAAAGCCAGCCAGCAATACCAGCGTTGGGCCTGCCTGATGCCCACCTGCCACATAGTGCAGCCGCAGGCCGTTGACGGTGGCGTAACGATGTTCAAACCCGGAAAGCGACGCTACCGGGCGCGATGCGGGGCGGTTATGCATCAGGTTTGTTTTCATGGTGATATCTCCTGTGATGACATTAAGGAAACGATCGATTCCTTAATGAGTAAATTTTTTTAGTCGAGCAGCTTCATAATTTGCGCGATAGCGGCGTCAGCATCGCTAATTTCCGTCACCTTTCCCATCACGCGCATGCCCAGCGTCAGGCAGAGCAGCAGATCGGCCGTCAGGCCAGGATCGATACGGGCATCAATCGATCCGTCACGCTGGCCTTTGCGAATCATTTCGTCAATAAACGTTCGATTACGCAGCACGGCCTGGCGGGCCAGCCCGGCCAGCTCTTCATCCAGGGCCCTGGATTCCACCGTGCTGCCCACCACCAGGCAGCCGCGTCGCCCTTCCAGAGCCGTTGCTGACTCCAGATAGAAACGCAGCCATTCCGCCAGACGTTCCCGACCGCTGGTCAGGGGAGCCAGGCGATTGCGCAGCGCTGTGCCGCGCTGGGACAGATAGCGGGTGAACACCTGAATAAACAGATTGCGCTTATCCCTGAAGGCCTTGTAGATACTGCCCGATGTTAGCCCCATGGCGGTGCTTAACTCGCTGATCGACGCGGCGTGATAGCCGCGGGTGCGGAAAACCAGCATGGCCTGATCCAGCGCGCGGTCAGTATCGAATTCACGCGGGCGTCCGCGCTCTTTAACCGGTGATCGACCCATGGCGACCCTTATTTAGAAAATGAACATTTCCTAAATGATGACAAAGAAAGCGCCGGGAGTAAAGCCTCTTCTGGCTATACTGACCAACGCTTCCAGGCCCGGGAGTCATACTGGTTATTGGGGAATCTGTCATGATCAAATGGAATCACCTTAGCTTACTTGCGCTTTGCTGCCTGGCGTCGTCGGTCGCCCGGGCTATTACGTCAGATGGGATTAGTTTTTCCCATAAGGACTGGGATCTGGTTTGCGATAACACGCTGACCTGCCGGGCCGCAGGCTACTCGCCGGAAGGCACAGAGCAGGCCGCCAGCGTGTTGTTGATTCGTAAGGCGGGCCCGGGTACGGCGCTGGAAAATCGGGTGAGGCTTGCGGATAGCGAGGACGGACAGCGTTCTGGTGGCGCGCCGCAGCTGGTGGTGGAAGGCCAGGCACTGGGCGAGTTGTAGCCTGGCGAAGATGACGCCTGGCAGATGAATACCCGCCAGTCCGACGCTTTTATGGCTGCGCTGCATAACGGCACCGATATTCATTTTGAAGACGCCCGCGGCGCGTATCCACTTTCCGGGGCGGGATCCAGTGCGGTGTTGCTCAAAATGGATGACGTGCAGGGAAGGGTGGGAACCCGGGGAGCCTTGATAAGAGCCGGATCCCGGGATGAATCCGGCGTGCGGTCGCCGAATCCCGCCACCGTTGTCGTAAAAGCGCCGGTGGTGGACAAAGAGAGTCGCGCCATGACCGCTGAAGAGATCGCGCAGATAAAACCGAAGCTGATATCGTCCATTAAGTCCAGCGGCGACTGTGACGATGAGTGGGGGGGCGAACACTGGTATTTCGCCCGTCTGGACGATCGCTATGCGCTGGCAGGGGCGTCCTGCTGGCGCGGCGCCTATAACAGCGGCGATATCTGGTTCGTTATCAACAGCGAAAGCCGCGAACCAGTGCAACAGGTGACCACCAGCGCGACGGCGTACCATGCGGGAACGATCGATTTGTATCAGAAAGGACGCGGGCTGGGCGACTGTATGCGCTTCGCCAGCTGGACATGGAACGGCCAGCGCTTTGTCGCCAGTTCAGACGGTGATACCGGTCGCTGCATGATGATCCGCCCCGGCGGCGCCTGGATGCTTCCGACCCTGGTGACCCGCCTGAGCCAGAGCTAATCGAAGGACGGGGGCAAGAAGAGGGGGAATTTCTGTTCTCCGGGCGGCGCCTTCTGAACTGGCGCAGTGTCAGCTCCAGCAGACGCAGCGCGAATATTACCAGAGAGCCCGGGCTGAGCCGATCGCTCTTGCTGAAAACAATGCCGGTCCGCCGTTTTATGACGTGTACTGACGGGGAAGGACGATATCTGGTTATCGGGCAGGGATACGGCTCTCCCGTTAAACTCTTAATGGGGATTCCCGTTACCGGAAAGTCCCCGCAGCATGCGGCGGTTTCCGGTGGCCGCAAGGCTAACCCGAAAGGGCCGCAACGTCAGGTATCCTGAGTCCGGAGGTGATTATGTCCCTGTTATTCAGTCCGCTGAAGGTTGGGCCGCTGACGCTGAAAAACCGTATTGTGGTTCCCCCAATGTCGCAATACTCCGCGGCAAGTGATGGCGTGGTGGCGCCGTGGCACGCACAGCACATCGGTAATCTGGCAATTTCCGGCGCTGGCATGGTGATTTCCGAAGCCATGGGCGTGACGCCGGATGGCCGGATTACGCCGCACTGCCTGGGATTATGGAATGATGCGCAGGCGCGGGCGCTACAGAAGTTGCTGACCGACATTCGCACCTATAGCGATACGCCCATTGGCGTGCAGCTTAACCACGCCGGGCGCAAAGCGAGCGTCAGCCCACCGTGGATAGATCATGGTGCTCCGCTTAGCGACGAGCAAGGGGGCTGGCATACGGTCGCTCCTTCCGCCGTTTCATGGCGACCGGGGTGGCGCATCCCGGAGGCGCTGGATGAACCCGGTATGGAACGCATCGTTCAGGCCTTTATCAGCGCCGCCAGACGGGCGCTGGAGGCCGGGGCGGATTTTGCGGAGCTGCTGGCTGCCAACGGCTATCTGCTGAGCCAGTTTTTGTCGCCGCTCAGTAACCAGCGCGGCGATGATTATGGCGGCAGTCCGGAAAACCGGATGCGCTTCCCCCTGCGGGTGGCCCGGGCGCTGCGCGAGATATGGCCGGCGTCGCTGCCGTTAGGCGTGCGTTTTAACGGCGGTGAGTTCGCCGACGGCGGGCTGGAACTGGCGGAGGCGGTTCAGTTTGCCCGGGAACTGCATCGCCTGGGATATGACTACCTGAGCGTTTCCGGGGGCTATAACGTCTATAACGAAACGCCGCCCGTCGGGCAACAGGGCTATATGGTCCCCTTTGCCGCAGCGGTAAAAGCGGCGCTGCCCGATGCAGTAGTGATTACCGTTGGTATGATCTACGAAGCGGATCGGGCCGAGGCGATCCTTCAGGAGCGCAAGGCGGATCTGATCGCCGTGGGGCGAGGCATTCTCGACGATCCCCGCTGGCCGCTCCATGCGGCGATCGCAATGGGCGAGCGCGCGCAGTGGCCGAAACCATACGATCGCTTTGGCCCCCGGGGCTGGCCGGGCCATAAGTCACATAACGCATAATGATCATGGCACGGCTTAAGCGCGATGGCGGAAAGTCGGCACTGGCCATGCTGGATCTGCCGCGTAGTGAATCGATCCTCAATCATCGCTGGCGGTAATCTACCGGTCGCGCACTACGCCCGCCAGACAGGCATATCCGGCGCCCACCTGAATACGCCGTGCCGTGAATATTATAGATGTGGCGTGCTGTTGGAGGTCAGGCGCAGCCTGCGCTGTACCAGTATGACGGTAAGCCAGATCTCCGACTCTCTGGGGTTTAGCGACGCGGCTTGGTTTTCCCGTTTTTTTCGCGGGAGAACCGGTGCTATGCCTGGAGTATTTCAGTTCGCAATCCCTGTTACCCCTTCCTGATATCGGATCCTTTTCACTCTACGCTTTCTGATAAAGAAAGATGCGGGTGATTTACATGTTTTCAGTAAATTGCTAAAGTGGCATGTTAAGGATAATCCTAAAAATCGTTAAGAAAGATCTGTATTTTTGTTATTTGCCGGAGAGAGACATTGAAGGATCATCAAAGAAAGTATCTTGCATGGCTGCTGGTCTTCCTGCTGGGAGCGCTCTTCTGGCTTACCCTTTTTTTGATATGGGTTTACTGATGGCGGCACACAGGAAGCAGCAACAGCCGGATTCCGGAGGAGCGCAGGCGGAGCAGCGTAGAGAGATCCGCGATAAGATGGAGCAGATGGGGCTGGATCCCGAACAGCGACGCTTTATCGAACAGATGCTGGACGGCGAAGACGATACAGAAGGGATGGGGGAGGCGCCGTCGGAATGAACGTCCAACCCGCTATTTCATTTTTCTTCCTTTGTTCTGCTAACGTGACGCGTTAATCCACTCCCCCAGCGGCGCCCTCTGTTGACGATACAGTCGAAAGCGCTGGGCCAGAAACAGCTCCGCGGTGGCGATGGCGTCGCTCAGGGCGTGGTGGGCCGGGTATTCCGGTAGCCGGTAACGGCGGCGCAGATCGGAAAGACGCCAGCTAACAGGGCCGCGCTCGCGGGCATTGGGGAAGGCTTGCTCGATCTTCAGGGTATCCAGCCATATCAGCGGCAGTTCAGGCAGTGAGTTGCGTCGCAGATACTGACAGCTAAATTCGCGCTCTATGACTGCCCCGTGAACCACCAGTACTTTCCCCGCCATGGCCGACCATAGCTGTTCGAACGCCGCGGCTTCGCTGACGCCGTTTTGTTGCATTTCCGGCATAATGTGGTGCAGGGTGATGGCGGCGCTGTCGGCGCCTGGTGTGGCCTGCAGCAGCAGATGGCGGGCGCTATCCAGCGCGATAACCCCCTGATGCACCTCCACCCAGCCCATGCTGACAATGCGATCCTGCCCGGCGTTTAATCCGCTGGTTTCAAAGTCGAAAACCAGTAGCGGCAACTGGAGAATATCGACTTCCGCCGACGGCAGCGGCGTGCGAAGAATTGCCTGTATCCCTGGCGGCCATTCTGCCTGAGCGCGAAGCAGCCGTTGCCGCTGTTGCTCCAGCTTTCGTAGCGGATCCCGTGCCGTAAACCAGCTCATATCAGCCCCCAAACTTCATTTTGGCCGCGTCCTGGAAGCCGGAGATGATACTGAAGGCGTCTTTTAAATGCTGGCGTTCGAAGCTGCCGAAGCGGGCGGGATCCAGCGTGTTGTCAGGCAGCTCGCCCCGGCTCAGGGCCAGGCGCTGATGCAGGTAGCGCAACTGAGTGGCGTAGCGCCAGGTGCCGAGCATATCCTGGACAGAAGCCTCATTCAGCGCCTGGCGCTCCAGCAGTTGCCGAATGCGCTCCCCGGTATTCAGCGCTTCGATATCAGCATGCAGGGCGTAGATACGCGCCAGATCCACCAGACAGTGGATGGCCGCGCGTTTAATATTCAGCACTTTCTTGTTATCGCCATCTTTTTCCAGTACCAGGTTATGGAAGATGCCCAGCGGTGGCCGCACCCGGAGCGCGTTGCGTAGCAGCGCCGCCAGCAGCTTAACGTTACGGCCGATCTGCTGGTGGCGGTAATCATCCAGATGCCGGAATAGCGCGCTGTCGCCCGCCACATGGCGGATTTCGATAAACACATTCAGGTTGAGCAGCCACTCATATTCCGGGTTGGTGGCCCATTTGCGGTAGTAGTTCTGCCACACCGTCAGGCGCTGGCACCAGGTGGGGGTAACGGCCATAAAGCGGCCGGAGCAGAGGGTATAACCGCAGTCGGCCAGCCCTTTACAGACATACATCGCGAAGTGGCTGAAATAGAGGCGATCGCTGTCTGTCGCGCTGTCATCCAGCAACAGCGCGTTGTCCTGATCGGAAGAGAGGTGAACTTCGCCCCTGGCGTGAGATCCGGCGGCCATCCAGGACCAGGCGCAGGGCGGCTCTCCCAGATAGCTGATAGCCAGCTCGGTCAGACGTCGGGTGAAGGCATCGTAGATAAGGGTCAGCACCTGGGCGATAACGGCGGGGGCGACGTTACCATCCACTAGCGCTTCGAAAATCGCCTGACGGGTCGGTGTTAATGCCTGAAGTTCCGCGCTGTTTCGGGCGCGGCTTATCTGGTCAATTAAAAATATCGCCTGCACGCTGTTTTTTTGCACCAGCTGCTGCGGCGTAATCAGCCCCACTATGTGGTGCTGACGATCGATGACCGGGATGTTCTGGATATTGTATTGCATCATCAGGCCGGTGGCGCGAATCGTCAGTTCGTCCTGATAAACGGTATGCAACTGGTCTGTCATTACGCTGGCGATGGGCTGGTGGATGTCGTGGCCGCGGGCAACCACCCTTTTGGTCATATCCTTGTCAGTCACCATACCAATCAGGGTGTTGTTTTTATCCACCACAAAGGCACAGGAAGTACGCACCTGGTCGCGCATGATTCGCGCTACCTCCTGAATGGGAGTTTGGGGCGTAACGACGGCGATATTGCGGCTAGCCACGTCTCCTGTTGGTCGGAAGAACAGTCCCTTTTCCTGATCTGACCAGCGGACGTTCAGCGAGGATTCCATGCGGCTCCAGGCGCTGAGTGCCAGTTGGGACACCACTTCCGGATAGTCGGAGATAGTATCAAGCAACGCCTGATAGCCGATGCGGTAAATCAGGGTGCTGTCGATGGCCTGTACGCTGTAGTCTGGCGCCGACGCCTGCCGGGATTCATGCAGCAGTCCGAAACCGAAGATATCTTCATCCCCCAGTCTGGCGCGCAGACTGCCGTCGGGGTGGCGCTGTTCTATGATCCCGGTGCGAATAATATAGAGATAGCCCGTGTCGCCTTCTGGTTTTTCCAGCGTTTCGCCCTGGCCCAGGTAAAGAATCGCCATCTGTTCGGCAACCCGGTTCAGCACCGGTGCCGGGAGCTGGTTAAAAGGCTTAATGGGCCGCAGAAAGGCAACGATGTTGGGTAATAGTTCTTCCGTCATGGCGACGCTCCTGAATAAAAAAGGCCCCGCACCTGTAAGGAAGCGGGGCCTCGCAGACGTCCTGCTGCAGATTACCAGAACAGGGCGTAGATTACCGCCAGAATGACGACCACAGCGTAAGCGGCAATATTAAAGCTCCGCTCGGTGTGGAAGGTTTTAGCGGTCAACACAATGCCTTTTTCATCGTCATCGGCTTCAGATGTGCTCAGACTGGTCAGCGCAATCACCACCAGAGTGAACAACAGCGTGTAAAGCATCTGATCCATAAACGGCATGTTCAGCGGCATAAACTTCAGGAACAGCGCGAAAGGAATGGACAGTACCACACCCAGAATCGCCCCTTTGCTGGTGGTTTTTTTCCAGAACAGCCCCAGCAGGAACACCGCCAGGATGCCCGGACTGACCAGACCGGTATATTCCTGAATATACTGGAATGCCTGACCAATATTCCCCAGCATCGGCGCGACCAGACAGGCAACGATCAAGGCGACGATGGCAGTGATACGACCGACGTTAACCAGTTTGTGATCGCCTGCCTGAGGCGAAATGTACTCTTTGTAGATGTCCATGGTGAAGATAGTGGCGGTGGAGTTCAGCATTGACGCCAGCGAGGAGACGATAGCCGCCGTCAGCGCCGCAAAGACCACGCCTTTCAGGCCAGCCGGCAGGAACTGCGTTAGCCACGGGTAGGCTTTATCCGCGTGGGCGGCAGTCGGCATATTGTTTGCCGCAACGCTGCCCATGTTGGCCATCAGCTCCGGCGAAGAGGTAATGACATAAGCGGCGATACCCGGAATCACCACCAGAAACGGTACAATCATCTTCAGGAAGGCGGCAAACAGAATACCTTTCTGTGCTTCCGGTACCGATTTGGCTGCCAGGGTACGCTGAATGATGTACTGGTTGAAGCCCCAGTAGTAAAGGTTCGCGACCCACAGGCCGCCGATCAGTACCGCGATGCCCGGCAGGTTCATATACTGCGGGTTGCTCTGGTCGAGAATCATCTGGAAGTGGCCAGGCGCCGCTTCATACATTCTGGCGAAACCGCTAAACCAACCTTCGTCGCCGCCGATGAAGTGTACTGCCAGCCAGGTGGTCAACAGACCGCCCAGTACCAGGAAGAAGACCTGAATGACGTCGGTCCAGACCACTGCGGAAAGGCCGCCGTAGATGGAGTACACCAGCGCGAACAGCGCCAGACCGATGATGGAGTACATTAGCGGAATGCCAAGGATGGTTTCCAGCGCCAGGCCGCCGAGGTAGAGCACGGAGGTCAGGTTAACGAAGACATACAGGGCTATCCAGAAAACGGCCAGGATGGTCTTCAGGTTTTTGTTAAAGCGCTTTTCAACGAATTCCGGGATGGTGTAGATCCCTTTTTCGATGAACACAGGCAGAAAGTATTTGCCGACGATAATCAACGTCAACGCTGCCATCCACTCATAGGATGCGATAGCCAGACCGATAGAGAAACCGGAACCGGACATGCCGATAAACTGCTCGGCGGAGATGTTAGCGGCGATAAGCGAGGCGCCTACTGCCCACCACGGCAGAGATTTACCCGCCAGGAAATAGTCTTCAGTACTCTTTTGTTTGCCTTTTTTATCTCTGGATACCCAGAGGCCGACGCCGATGATAATCGCAACGTAGACGGCGAATACCACCATGTCGATAAGGCCTAAACCTTGTTCAATGTTAGCCATGATTTTGATCCCTACGGCAATCAGACATTCAGGGGGTAATGTAAGCGTTTCCACTATAATTGAATGTAACCTGATTCACACTTTTATTAAATTTTTCGTTAACTGACACATCAACAAATATGAATTGTTAAGAATTAACCCTGGTGACTACTTCTGCGTGCATAGTTAAGCCGGTAAAACACCGGGAAGAAGGCTGAATAGAACAGGAATGGCCCCTGTTTAATATCCATACTTAGAAAAAGCCTATTTGTTGCAACATAAAGATGGGAAGCCATAAAGGCGGTGGAAACGGGGATTAGTGATAACGGTTACATTCTGCGATACGAAAGGCGCGGCCGGTTAAACCGGTCGCGCCCGGGGTTATTCATCAACAACAGGCATAAAGCCGCCAAATATCATGCGTTTTCCGTCAAAGGGCATTTCATTCCCCAGCGCTTTCATGCGCGGATCGCTCATGATTTTCTGGTTCGCCGCATCACGAACTTCCCGGGAAGGGTACTCAATCCAGCTGAACACCACCTCTTCATCCTCCCGGGCCTGCACCGCCATGCGAAAGTCGGTGACGCTGCCGTCCGGCACGTCATCGGCCCAGCATTCCACGACGCGCAGGGCGCCAAACTCCTTAAAGAGCGGAGCTGCTTTGGCGGCCAGCACCCTGTAGGACTCTTTATTTGCGGCGGGTACGGCGACGACAAAACCGTCGACATACTTCATAGGTTTTCTCCGGATTAAAGGGATTATCGGGCCGGTGCGACCTGCCCAAATTAAGTATAGTCCGGGGTGGAGGTTATGGTCGGGGAGCGGGATTCAGGCCGTGCTCCAGCAGGATCAGCGCATGACGTTCGATAACATCCGCTGGCAGGGCCGGCTGTGCGGGACGGTTCTGGATGGCCAGCGGCACCAGGATCAGGCTGAGCAATGAGGTAAACACCAAAGCAGGTTCCAGGTCGCGATGCAGTTTTCCTTCGTTCTGCCAGCGGCGCAGGGTATCCAGCGCCATCTGACGTTCGGCGCTGCCGTGGCGCGCGTACATCTGCTGACGCAGAATCCCGGCATCGCCGGTCACTTCCTGAAGCCAGAGCGGCGCGAACCAGGGATGGCGCCGCGCAGCATCAGCTATCTTGTGAACCAGCGCGCCAATAGCCTCCCGTGGTGCATCTGCGTGGGCGGTAAAAACGGTAGCGATATCGCTACGCAGCGGCAGGAAGCGCTCCTCAATCATAATATCCAGCAGCTGTTCGCGGGTGTTGAAATAATAGTGAAGCACCGCCGGCGTGACTTCGGCTTCTTTCGCGATAGCGTTTAGCGAGGTTTCCGCTATGCCCTGGCGGGCAAACAGATTGAGGGCGATATCGAGCAGATGTTCCCGACGATCGCGGCTTTTGGTTTGGCCTTTGGGGCGCCCCGGGCGACGGCCCGCAGGCGTCGCGTTGCCTTTCAGTGCTGTCATAATAGCGGTATCCATTGACTCTACGTCATCATTATCTGAATATTAACTATTCGATTAATTAATTTCAAATGAGTTTGGGTTATGAGCGCACAAAGTATAACGCACCGGCAGGACAAGGCGACCGCAGGCCCTCCTTCTATCCGGCTGCTGTTCAGCGCGCTGCTCCTGGTGATGCTGCTGTCCGCCCTGGATCAGACGATTGTCTCTACCGCACTGCCGACCATCGTCGGCGAACTGGGGGGGCTGGATAAGCTTTCCTGGGTGGTGACTGCCTATATTCTCTCTTCCACCATAGTGGTGCCGCTGTACGGTAAGTTTGGCGATCTGTTTGGTCGTAAGCGCGTGTTGCAGATAGCGATAATTCTGTTTTTACTCGGCTCGGTGCTGTGCGGTCTGGCGCAGAATATGACGCAGCTGGTGCTGATGCGCGCTCTGCAGGGGCTCGGCGGCGGTGGTTTGATGGTGGTGAGTATGGCGGCAGTGGCGGATGTGGTGCCACCTGCCAGTCGCGGCCGCTATCAGGGGCTGTTCGGTGGCGTATTTGGCCTGGCGACGGTGGTTGGGCCGCTACTGGGCGGCTTTATCGTACAGCATGCGTCCTGGCGCTGGATCTTCTATATCAACCTGCCACTAGGGCTGTTCGCGCTGCTGGTGATAGGTGCGGTTTTTAAGAGTAGCGCTCGCCGGGCGCGTCATGAAATCGACTATCTGGGCGCTTTCTGGCTCAGCCTTACGCTACTCAGCATTGTTCTGTTTACCAGCGAAGGGGGCAGCGTTTACGCCTGGAACGAACCGCGCCTGTGGTGCATTCTGGCCTTCGGGCTGGTGGGCATCGCCGGGTTTATCTACGAAGAACGACTGGCTAAAGAGCCGATTATTCCGCTGACATTATTTCGCAACCGCAGCTTCGCGGTGTGCAGCCTGGTAGGGTTTATTATCGGGATGTCGCTGTTCGGCTCGGTCACTTTCCTGCCGCTCTGGCTCCAGGTGGTGAAAGGCTCCAGCCCTACCGAGGCAGGGCTTCAGCTTCTGCCGCTGATGGGGGGGCTGTTGGTGACATCGGCGCTGAGTGGTCGCATTATCAGTCGCACCGGCCGTTATCGCCTCTTCCCGCTACTGGGGACGCTGCTGGCATCTGTCGGTATGGCATTGCTGACAAGGTTGACCAATGATTCGCCCAGTTGGGCGCTCTGGCTCTATACCGGGCTGTTGGGTATGGGGCTGGGGATGGTAATGCAGGTACTGGTGCTGGCGGTGCAAAACAGCGTGGATGCCGGACAGATAGGGGTGGCCACGTCCGGGGTGACGCTGTTTCGTTCGGTGGGGGGCTCCATCGGCGTGGCGCTGTTTGGCGCTATCTTTACCCGGGTATTAGACACTAATCTTTCCCGGCTGTTGCCCGAAGGAGCGGTTTTGCCACGGGCGTTAAATCCAGCGGCGATTCATCACCTGCCCGAAGCGCTGCGTCATGATTATCTTCAGGCGTTTGGTGCGGCGATCCACGCCGCCTTTATGGTAGCGGCGGCAGTGATGGTACTGGCATTTGTGCTGGCATGGCTAATCCGCGAAGCTCCCCTGAAAACGCATCACTGAGGCTTTTCTTGTGCTGTGACGCCGATAAGTGCCGCTCAATCCATAACATTTTGGATGTGATATCTCTCAAATTTTTCAACAATTGCAGAAAAATTTGATAACAATGTGTTTAAGATAAATCCTGTCTGCCGAATGGAGAAGGACAGGAAGAAGATGAAAGATGTGGTGATAGTCGGCGCGGTGCGAACGCCCATCGGTTGCTTTAAAGGCGGTTTGTCCCAATATTCGGCGACCGAGCTGGGTACGGTGGTGGTAAAAGCCTTGCTGGAGCGTACCCGCGTGGATCCGCAGGCCGTGGACGAGGTGATTCTTGGCCAGGTACTGACCGCCGGCGCCGGGCAGAATCCGGCGCGCCAGACCGCGCTAAATAGCGGTCTGCCGTGGTCGGTTTCGGCCATCACCATCAATGATGTCTGCGGCTCTGGTCTTAAATCCCTGCATCTGGCGACCCAGGCGATTCAGTGCGGTGAGGCTGAAGTGGTTATCGCTGGCGGTCAGGAAAATATGAGTCGCGCGCCGCGGGTGCTTCGGGAAAGACATAAAGGCGGCCTGCCGGGCGGTAGCCAGCTTATTGACAGTCTGGTGCACGATGGCCTCTGGGACGCCTTTAACGATTACCATATGGGGGTTACGGCCGAAAACCTGGCCCGGGAGTATGGCATCAGTCGCGAACTTCAGGATGCTTATGCGCTGGCGTCACAGCGAAAAGCGCGTGCCGCCATTGATGCCGGCCGCTTTCGCGATGAAATCGTACCTGTGCGCAATGATCAGGGAGAGACGATGGATACCGACGAGCAGCCGCAGCTGGATCCCAGCGATGAGGGGCTGGCTCGTCTACGGCCTACCTTCGATCTCGCCGGTAGCGTGACTGCGGGTAACGCCTCATCGATTAACGACGGGGCGGCGGCGGTGATGATGATGAGCGCCAGTCGGGCGGAAGCCCTGAATCTACCGGTGCTGGCGCGCATTCGCGCCTTCGCCAGCGTTGGCGTCGATCCTGCCCTGATGGGGATAGCTCCCGTACATGCCACCCGTCGCTGTCTGGAGCGTGCCGGCTGGCTGCTTGAAGAACTGGACCTGGTAGAAGCTAACGAGGCGTTCGCCGCCCAGGCGCTCTCGGTCAATAAGTTACTGGAATGGGATGAGCAACGAGTCAATGTGAATGGCGGCGCTATTGCGCTGGGGCATCCGATTGGTGCTTCCGGTTGCCGTATCCTGGTTTCGCTGGTTCATGAGATGGTGAAACGCAATGCCAAAAAAGGGCTGGCAACGCTGTGTATCGGCGGCGGTCAGGGCGTAGCGCTGGCTATCGAACGAGATTAATTTCCCCGTAACCTGCTCCGTGCCGTCGCAGAAACGTTCTGCGGCGGCTTTTTTATTCATCCGTGGCGGCATATCATCGGCGCTAAATATAGTTAGCGTGATATCAATTTTCTTTATTAATTATTTCTTTGTCATTTTATCCTCCTGCCTGGCGACATGAAAACCCTGCCGATTAAGTGTGTTTATATGTGATCGCTAACAGGATGTTTATCACATTACGTATTTTTAAAGTGAGTCAAGTCACGAATGCAACGCTCTGTTTTAATGTAATAAATATTTACGATCGAGATCACTAAAATAAAATTCCTTAAAAAATAAAATTGCATTTCACAAAAATAAAACGCCATTTTGTTAGGGGATTTTCATGTTAAAGAGAACTCTGGGACTGGCAGCGCTCTGTGGCGCGACGTTTGCCGCGCAGGCGGTTACTGTAGACTTACGTCATGAGTATATTGATAGTGGAAGCAATGCGGATCGCGTTTCCGTTTCTCACCGTTTTGCTAACGGGTTGGGTTTTGGCGTGGAGGCCAAATGGAAGTCGGGGGGTACCAATAAAGATCAGCCCTTCACTGATATTATCGGGAATGGACATGAAGAGTCCCTTAGCTGGCGCTGGAAAGCGACCGACAACATTGCTATTACCCCTGGCGCCAATATTGAAAGCAATGATAGCCGCACTATCTATAAACCTTATCTTCATGCGCAGTACAGTTTTAACAGCGGATTATATGTGGCGGCACGTTATCGTTTCGAGTATACCCGTTATCCGAATGACAAAGATGAAGAGGATAATAAAACCAATCGCGGTGATATCTGGTTGGGGTACGTATTGGGGGACTGGCGCATTGAATTGAACTATCTGTATAAGCGCAGCGATCATCAGGTGCTGGCGGATAATAAAAAATGGGCTGATGAATATGACGTTAAACTGGCCTATAAGATTGACCAGAACTGGGCGCCTTATTTCCAGGTCGGAAACGTGCCTGGCAGTAAATCCAGTGATGAACGCCAGACCCGTCTGAGGGTTGGAGTGGCTTACGCCTTCTGATGCTGATGACCTATGCCCCGGAACTCTCCGCCGGGGCGCTGGTGTGGGTTCAGGCCGCGATGTTTTTGTTGCGTTTTGCCATCATATTCTTCATATCAATACCGGACGGTTTCTGGTAAATCTCCAGACCGAAATAACGGGCGGTAGCGAACATATACTCGAAAATCTCTGATTGCGTATCTTCGTATTCGCTCCAGAAGACGTTAGAGGTAAAGCAATAGATTTCGAGAGGCAACCCTTCTGCCGTCGGGCTAAGTTGTCGCACCACCAGATACATATCGTTGCGCACATCGGTACGCCGCTTCAGATACTCCAGCACATATTTTCGGAACAGCCCCAGATTGGTAATGCCGTGGTTGATAAGCTGGCTGGCGGAAATCTCATCCATTCGGCTGGTCAGCCAGTTTTCCAGCCCGACGTATTTTTCGGGTGATATCTCTTTTAACTGGTTAAGCAGCAGCGGCGTCGCGAACACAATGCTCGACTGATCGATAAAAAAGCTGCGCTTAATCCGCCGCCCGCCGGACTCAAACATCGGCTGCCAGTTCGTATAGGGTTCGGTAATAAAATTTTTGGTCGGTACCCGGGATACTGTGTTATCCCAGTTACGAATCGTAATGGTATGCAGGGCGATATCAGTCACTTCGCCGCTGATATTATTTTGTGGCATCTCGATCCAGTCACCGGGTTTTATAACGTTGGAAGAAGATACCTGAATATTGGCAACCAGCGAGATCAGCGTGTGCTGGAATACCAACATCAGCACTGCGGCTACCGCGCCGAGGCTGGAAATAATGATGATCGGCGACTTGTTGGACAGTGTCGCGAGTACCAGAATCGTGGCGATAGACGAAACCACAATTTTGGCTATCTGGATATAACCCTTTATTGAGTGGTGTTTTTCGCCATGCTTTTTGATATAGGCCGAGTTGGTGAGATCCAACATCTCATTAATCAGCATAGTGATATTGATAATAAATAGCACGCCGCACACAGTGCGGAGCGCGTCCAGCAGCGGTTCCGGTAGACCATTAATGACCTGAGATAAAAAATAGACGGTAATCACTGGCGCAATATTGGCCAGACGGCGCGATATCCGCATATCCTTATCGTGGGGATCCGACTTTTTGGTATGCAGAATAAAGCGTCTGACAATATTCAGCAGAAAGAACTTACAGACAACGGCCGAGATAAATCCGGCAAATAACATGAAGGTGATAGCCACCAGTGAGAAAGCGATTTGGTTGCTGTGGATCCAGTTCCATATTGAAAGCACATCGTGCATAAGAGCGTTCCTCTGAATGGCGGAGAGACACACCATGATGGCTATTTTTAATACATTGTCTTTACAAAAGATGGGGAGAAGAATAATTCGGACTTTTCTCGCAGCCGGAAATGGCAAAAAAGGTTCATCGCATATTAGCGTGGAGTGTTTGAAAGCGGAAACAAAAAACCGGCAGAATATGACGATGTGGCGGGCAGTTCCGGTCATTGCCGGGCAACTCCCTCTCCCTTCAGGGTGTACGTTCCGGAGTGAGGGTGACAGGCGGCTCCGGCGCCCGGTTTCAGAACAGAAGCGGCAGAATATAACGATGCGGTGGGTGTTCCGTTCACTTTGCGTCACTGCATCTCTGTTAATCCACCACGGGTGAACGGGCCAGGGGGCTCAGTCGCCGCCTCCCTGGCGACCCGGGCTTCCCGGCGGTAAAAAACGCCCTTCGGGGCCCCTTCGCTTATCACTCCGGGCTTTTCGGAA
>NZ_JAZHEE010000054.1:0-17722 GCF_036620675.1 Rosenbergiella sp. YN46 | reverse complement strand
TGGCGGGAATACGCAGGACAAAATTGCCGGGAGCCATTTTGAACAACGCCGCAGGCGTTGGCCCCGGAGGGGCGAGGACCAGGGACGGGCCGAGTAATCCCGAAGGGCAATTTTCACGCCGGAAAGTCGGGTTGTCAGGGGCGGCATTTGAGTCCCTGGCCCGTTCACCGGTTCCGCAACCGGCATAAGAGAAATACCCTTAAGGTGAACGGAACCTTCGCTTGCGTGACATATTCCTCCGGAACACGACACTGGCGCAGAAATAGCGCCACCGGAATGACCACATATTACAGCCACCACCCCAGTCTGCATCTGAAAGGCGGCTGGCTGGGCGAGGCCGGATTTAAAACAGGCTGTTCGGTAAAAGTTATCATTGAACCCGGCAACATCATTATTTATCCGGGGTAAACGCGATATCCCTAATTCACATGTGGTAAACAGCTCCTTCTTCAGCGCAATATACCCGGCCAAAAGTATACTGCTCACCGGTTTACTTCGGCGTTACGCTGATTCGCAATGAACCATAAAAAAGCGGCCCGCAGGCCGCTCTGGCTTTACTGTCCGCCGGACTGCGGCGGGAAGGGCGCTGGGGTTTGCGGCTGCGTCTGCTCGGGCTGTGCCGGAGTTCCGTCATCCAGCGGCAGGCCGAACATCCCCTGGAACGCTTCCAGCGGCATTTTCTCGCCGTTAAGTTCGATCTGGCCATCGGCATATTTCAGCTCGCTGATGATGCTGTCATCCTGCTGCCTGGTCAGGTGGAACATGGTTCCCATCGCCGCCAGGCCGCGAATCTGCTGGTCGGCCAGTTTTTCTGCCTGATCATCCTGGTAGCCTTCCAGTTTCGCCACCTGGGTCATCAGCGCTTTGGCCATCGGCATAGGGATGGTCAGGTTGCCGTCCATGGTTTTGATAATGCCGTCGGCGGCCTGCTGGGGCGTCTGCGCCTGGGCCTGCTGCTGCGGCTGTTTGAAGATCAGATTCAGATTCAGGGTGCTTTCCCCTTTATCATTCTTCCAGCTTAGCGGCGCGACGGAAACCTGAGGCTCTCCCTTCAGCAGGATCGGCAGGTTAGCCAATAGGATATCGGTGGCACGCTGCTGGTAACGCTCCGGATCCTCTGTGATGCCCGGCTCCGCGAGCAGCGCCTGGGCCTGAGCGTTGTATTTCTGGCTGAATTCATGCAGCGCGGCGCCGTCGATACGGCTGGCTTTCAGGCTCAGATTACCGCTGCCCATATTCTGGTTCTGAATCTGTAGCGCGTTAAGGCTGTAGTCGAGCTGACCACCCAGGTGTTTGCCATCTTTTTCCACCCGGGAGACGGCATTCAGCGCCAGGCCGTCCAGAATCGCCATCTCTTTACCTTCGATACTCAGCGTCAGCTTATCGAGGTTCAGTTTCTGGTTGCCGACGCGCTCTTTAAAGTCGGTCAGACGGGTTTCGCCATCGATCTTAAACCCGCTGATATTCAGGCCGATCTGCTGATCGTATTGGTTCGGGCCGCTGAACAGGGCATTACCCACTTCACCCTTAACAGCGATGGTTTCGCCGCGTTTGCCGACATCGGCGGTAAACTCGCCGCCGCCAAAGACCACCTTGTCTTTCTGGTAGGCGTATTCAAGAGCGCGCAGCGCGATATCAGAAGAGGTAGCGCCGCTGTAGCCGACCCGGGTATCCATATCAATAAAGGATTTACCGCCGGTGCTTTCAAACAGCGACTTTGTAGTTTCGTTATTGATGAGGGTGGTCTGCACCGAGGCCATCGCGGGCAGCAGATTGAATTTTTTCAACTGGCTGGCCGGGAAGGGGCCGTGATCCACTTTCTCATCAAGCAGAATGGTGCTGCCCGCCGGGAGCCAGCTTTTCTGCGCGGCGGGATCGGTTTTCAGCGCCAGCTTCAGCTGGCTGGAGAACAGGCCGCGCTGGTAATCCTGATAGCTGAGAACCAGGCCGGACTGCGGCGCAGTCTGCTTGATTTGGGCGTTAGCGTCGGCAACCGCCTGGGCGATACGCTGCTCCAGCTGTTTGCCGGTATACCATGAGGCGCCGGTCCAGACGACGCCCAGCGCAATAACAACACCTACGGCAACCAGAGATTTTTTCATAAATTCGTTTCCCTATGAGACCGGACGCTCGGGCCCGGCAGAATGTAACCGCCTTCTGAAAAAGCTTAACAATCTCCGTATAAAAATTCAGTAACTTATTCGTGACTTAGCGGAAAAACGGCAATACAAGGGCGCCGGATGGCGCCCTGAAAGATTAGAGCTTGTTATAGACCCGAGCCAGACGACCGGTGCCGCTGACGTTAACCGGGCCATCGCTGGCCGGAATAAAGGCCGATTCTCCGGGGCTGAGGGTAAGCGTCTGGCCGCCGTTTTCCAGTTTCGCTTCCCCCTCGATGCAAAACAGAATCGCGGCACTCTGCTGGTCCAGTGAGGCAGGCAGGGCGTTCAGGTCGTGCAGGGAGAAGGCGAAATCATCTACCGGAATGGGGAAATCCAGCTCCGCATCGTGGCGTTCAGGCTGCGTCAGCAGCGTATTTGCGGCACGCGGCGTGAAGCGAACGTTGGCCACCAGCTCCGGAATATCGATATATTTCGGGGTCAATCCGGCGCGCAATACGTTATCCGAATTAGCCATGACTTCCAGCGCCACGCCCTGCAGATAAGCATGGGGCGTTTCGGCGAACAGGAACATCGCCTCGCCAGGATTCAGTTTTACGACGTTGAGCAGTAGCGGCGAGAACAGACCGCTGTCGTCCGGATAAACTTCCGCAATGGCGCGTATGGTTTGCCAGGGCTCGCCCTGCCGATCGTTCAGCGCCGTCTTCAGAATCTCCAGCGCCCGTCGCTTTTCATCGCCGGCCAGATTCAGCAGGGCGGCAAACAGTTCGCGCAGGCGATCGGCATCGGGCTGCTGCAGAAAGCGCTCAATGGCGGGGTGCGCTTCTTTCACCGGCTGAAGCTGAGCGACGATATCGCTGAATTCGCGAAAAGCGTTCATCGCCAGGAAAGGGGTAAGGGCGAAGACCAGTTCGGGCTTATGGTTGGGATCTTTATAGTTGCGCTGCGGGGAGTCCAGGGGAATACCAGCGGCATTCTCTTTGGCGAAACCGGCTTCTGAGGCCTGCTTGTTGGGATGTACCTGAATCGAAAGTGGCTGGTCGGCGCACAGTACTTTGAACAGGAAGGGCAGTTCGCCAAAACGGCGGGCCACCTCGTTGCCGAGCAGCGCTTCAGGGTTTTCGTCAATAAGCGCGCGCAGGGGGCGTTCGCTGCCATCGGCCGTTATCACCCGGGAGCTGCTTTTAGGATGCGCGCCCATCCACAATTCCGCCATTGGCAGATTGTCGGGATTCTGAATGCCGTATAGTCTGGTTAGCGCTGTTTTGCTGCCCCAGGCATAATTTTGCACTGAATTGATTAATTTTTGCATTATCAATGCCCTGTGATTGTTCGAAAAGTCTGACGTTATTAAACCAGTTCCCGGGTAATGAAGTAACCAGGCACAGCAAAAAGTCGTACTAGTCTCAGTTTTTGTTAATAAAATGTGTATGATTATATGGCATATTGTTATGGTGATTTTGGCGCGCGGCGCGCGTCGGAATGGATGCTTACCCTGAAGTAGCAAGTGAGAGAAAAAATGTCGAACAAACCCTTCCACTACCAGGAGCCTTTCCCGCTCAAACCCGATGACACCGAATATTATCTGCTGACCCGCGACCACGTTTCCGTGGCGGAATTCGAGGGGCAGGAGGTGCTCAAAGTCGACCCTCAGGCTCTGACGCTGCTTGCTCAGCATGCCTTCCACGACGCCTCCTTTATGCTGCGCACCGCCCATCAGCAGCAAGTCGCCGCCATTCTCGACGATCCCGAAGCCAGCGATAACGACCGCTATGTGGCGCTGCAGTTCCTGCGTAACTCTGAAATTTCGGCTCGCGGCGTGCTGCCCACCTGTCAGGATACCGGCACCGCGATCGTGGTCGGTAAAAAAGGCCAGCGGGTCTGGACTGGCGGCGGCGACGAAGAGGCGCTGTCGCGCGGGATCTACAACACCTATATTGAAGACAACCTGCGCTATTCGCAGAATGCGGCGCTGGATATGTATAAAGAGGTGAACACCGGCACCAATCTGCCAGCGCAGATCGATCTCTACAGCGTTGACGGCGCGGAATACAAATTTCTGTGTATCGCCAAAGGCGGCGGCTCTGCCAATAAAACGTATCTGTACCAGGAGACCCGCGCGCTCCTCAATCCGGAGCGGCTGAAAAAATTCCTGGTCGAGAAGATGCGCACCCTGGGCACCGCCGCCTGCCCGCCGTACCATATCGCCTTTGTGATTGGCGGTACTTCCGCTGAAACCAACCTTAAGACCGTGAAGCTCGCTTCCACCAAATACTACGACGGGCTGCCGACCGAAGGTAATGAATATGGTCAGGCTTTCCGCGATGTGGCGCTGGAAGAAGCGCTGCTGAAAGAGGCGCGCAACCTGGGGCTGGGCGCTCAGTTCGGCGGTAAATACTTTGCTCACGACGTGCGGGTAATTCGTCTGCCGCGCCACGGCGCATCCTGTCCGGTAGGCATGGGGGTTTCCTGCTCTGCGGACCGTAACATCAAAGCCAAAATCAACCGCGATGGTATCTGGATAGAGAAGCTGGAGCAGAATCCCGGTCGCTTTATTCCCGAAGCGCTGCGCCGCTCCGGGGAAGGCGAAGTGGTGAATGTGGATCTTAACCAGCCGATGGACGAGATCCGCAAACTACTGTCGCAGTACCCGGTGGCGACGCGTCTGTCGCTGAACGGCACTATTATCGTAGCGCGCGATATCGCCCATGCGAAGCTCAAAGAGCTGCTCGATAGCGGCGAGCCGCTGCCTCAGTACATTAAGGATCACCCCATCTACTATGCGGGCCCGGCTAAAACGCCGGAAGGGTACGCTTCAGGATCGCTGGGGCCGACTACCGCAGGGCGTATGGATTCCTACGTCGATCAGCTACAGGCCAACGGTGGCAGCATGGTGATGCTGGCCAAGGGCAACCGTAGCCAGCAGGTCACCGATGCCTGTCATAAGCATGGCGGCTTCTACCTGGGCAGTATCGGGGGCCCGGCGGCGGTGCTGGCGCAGCAGAGCATCAGGCGTCTGGAGTGTGTGGCATATCCGGAACTGGGAATGGAGGCTATCTGGAAGATTGAGGTTGAAGACTTCCCGGCCTTTATTCTGGTGGATGACAAAGGCAACGACTTCTTCCAGCAGATTCAGAACAGCCGCTGTGAGATTTGCGTGAAATAGCTCCCGGGGCCGCCGTCAGGCGGCCTTTTTATATCGCACGAAGCACCAAACCCGTTTTCTTTGCTGTCGCATACTTAACGCGTTGGTTCCTTTCTGGCATACAGGAGAGCGTTATGGCAGCAACGCGTCGTGAACGTGATTCTATGGGTGAGATCGAGGTTCCGGCTGATCGGCTTTGGGGCGCCCAGACTCAGCGATCGCTGGAGCACTTTCGCATCTCGGTGGAAAAGATGCCCCCGGCGCTTATCCGGGCGCTGGCGCTGGTCAAACGAGCATCGGCGCGAGTGAATATGGATCTCGGCCTGCTGGATAAGCCCAAAGGGGACGCCATTATTCAGGCTGCCGACGAGGTTCTGGCGGGGAAGCACCCGGATGAATTCCCGCTGGCTGTCTGGCAGACCGGATCCGGCACCCAGAGCAATATGAACATGAATGAAGTGCTGGCGAATCGGGCCAGCGAGCTGCTGGGTGGCGAACGCGGCATGCAGCGTCTGGTGCATCCCAACGACGACGTGAATAAAAGCCAGAGTTCGAACGATGTCTTTCCCGGCGCGATGCACATAGCGGCGCTGGTGGCGCTAAATGAGCAGCTATTGCCTGAGCTGGCGCGTCTGACTCAGACCCTGCACGACAAAGCGGGGGCGTTTCAGGATGTGGTCAAGATTGGCCGTACCCACCTGCAGGACGCCACGCCGTTGACGCTGGGGCAGGAGATTTCCGGCTGGGTGGCGATGCTGAGTCACGCCCGCCGGCATATCGAGGCCGCCCGACCGCATCTGGCGGAGCTGGCGCTGGGCGGCACGGCGGTAGGCACGGGGCTGAACACCCATCCTCAATATGCGGAGCGGGTCGCCCGTGAGATAGCCCGACTGAGCGGCCAGCCGTTTGTCACCTCACCCAATAAGTTTGAAGCGCTGGCTGGCTGCGATGCGCTGGTACACGCCCACGGCGCGCTGAAGGGACTGGCGGCTTCGCTGATGAAGATCGCCAACGATGTCCGCTGGCTGGCTTCGGGACCGCGCTGCGGTATCGGCGAGCTGAAAATACCGGAAAATGAACCCGGCAGCTCCATTATGCCGGGGAAGGTGAACCCGACCCAGTGCGAAGCGCTGACCATGCTCTGTGGCCAGGTGATGGGCAATGATGTGGCAATTAATATCGGCGGCGCTTCAGGCAATTTTGAGCTGAATGTGTTCCGGCCGCTGGTTATTCACAATTTCCTGCAATCCACCAGGCTACTGGCGGACGGTATAGCCAGCTTTAACGAGCATTGCGCGGTGGGGATAGAGCCTGACCGGGAACGCATCACGCAGTTGCTTAACGACTCACTGATGCTGGTCACGGCGCTGAACACCCATATTGGTTATGACCGCGCCGCCGAGATCGCCAAAAAGGCACACCATGAAGGGCTGACCCTGAAAGCGGCGGCGCTGGCGCTGGGCTACCTGAGCGAACAGGAGTTCGATGAGTGGGTACGCCCTCAGGAGATGGTCGGCAGCACCATAAAATCCTAAGTGACAATGTCACTTTTCCAGCCACAGATGCAGACGCGGAATCATCAGTTCCAGCGGCTGCGCCTGGGGGCGGTGACGATGCCGGATGTTGTCGGCGTCGTAATTAAGCAGCTCGCCAATATCCGGCACCGTGCTGCCTTCCGGACACAGCACCAGCAGCGGCGAGGGGCAGGCATACTGAATCTGGCGCTGCCTGTCGGCATACCAGACCCGGGCCACTGGCTGCACCTTTACCGGACGGCGGATCTTCAGACGAGCCTGCTCAGGCAGAGCGGCGATATCGTTATATTCCTGGGTGACCAGCTCCGCCCACTGCTCCCTGTTCCACGGCGCGACCGTGCGCCTGGCCCGCAGGCTTTTCTCCAGCATTTCCAGCACCTGATTACGGGTGAGGTTCTTAACGATCTGCTTGTTGGCCCAGCCGAAGCGCAGGGTGGCGGCGCCTTCCACCGCGGTCAGCCGCCGGTATGCGTTCAGGGTAATCAGTCCCGGAAGATGCTGATGCACCCACTCGAACCGGTGAGCGGCTGGCAGACCGGATTCCCGGGTGACTATCTGCTCCAGCTCTGCCTTCAGGGTATTTACGCGTTCAATGCCTTCCCGCAGTACGGCATGCTGCGTGGGCGTGACCGAATAGCACAGAGCGCCGGGCAGGCGTACTGCTGCCTTGCTGCTGCGGCGCTCCGACTGCTGCTGAATAAACAGCCGGGTAAAGTGGCGCCAGGCGGCCTCCTGCGCCCGATGTCCCGTTAGCTGCGTCACTGCAATCTGGTTGACTGGTTCGTGTTCGGCGCCTTTTTCCACCGCAGGCAGTTCGAATACTCGCCCGGCCATCAGGCGGCAGGGCGCGAATTGCTGGCGCAGTTCGGCCAGACTCTGCTCTAACTGGCGGAAAGTGGCGGTCAGGCGTTCGGTCAGATCGTAACGGGGCATGATGGCACCTTAATTAGTTACAACATACTTATAATTTATAGCACGGGTGCCGGTCTGCGACCAGTGCGATAACATCGTCAGACAGGGCAAGGGATTACGCCTGCTCGCTGGCCGGCGGCATGGGAATCACCCGTGGCCAGCAGATGCTGAAACGGGCGCCGCCCAGCGGACTGTCGTCAAGGCGGACTGCGCCACCGAATGCCGTGGCGATGGAGTGGACAATAGCCAGTCCCAGCCCACAGCCGCCGGTATTGCGATCGCGACTGGGATCGAGGCGGACAAAAGGCTCAAAAATACGCTGACGTTCCGCTTCCGGCACGCCGGGGCCATCGTCTTCAACGCACAGCGTCAGCGCCTGTCCTGCAACGGACAGCGTTACCTGTATCTGCTGGTGGCTGTAGCGCAGGGCGTTATTCACCAGATTATCCAGCATTCGCGACATCAGGCGCGAATCGACGCTGGCAGTTACCTGTTCGGAAGGAAGCATCAGTCCGATGACGCGCTCCGGGTGAAGCTGGCGCGCTTCGGCAATTTGCTCTTCCAGCCAGCGATTCAGGTGCATTTCCCCGGGCAGTAGCTCCGGCTGGGGGCGGTCGAGCCTGGCCCAGGCGAGCAGTTCGTCGATCAGCGCTTCCAGCTGGCCGATATCGCGGTTAAAACCGCGGGCGATGTCGCTCTGTGGATCGTCGCTCATCGCCAGCCGGTAGCGCAGCCGTACCAGAGGCGTTCGGAGTTCGTGAGCAATATCATCGATTAGCCTTTTTTTACTGGCAACCAGGGTGTTGATATTGTCCGCCATCTGGTTAAAGGCCAGCCCCATGCGCGCCAGGCTGGAATTCTCTTCCAGACGTAGCCGGGCATCCAGGTGCCCCTGACCGAAACGCTGGGCGGCTGCTTCCAGCTTCAGCATGTCCTGCCAGTGGGGGCGCATCCAGACAAAGACCGGAAAGGCCAGCGAAATAGCGATAAAGGCGATCAGCCCTAAATCGAACAGTCGCATTTCATGCAAAAAGAACAGATAGGGCACTGGCCCTGCCGAAAGCACATAGTGGCTGTCGGGAATCAACTGGATAAAGGTGTAGCGATCGTCCAGTGCTACGATATCGCCATCGCGCAGGCGCCGCATGTCATCAGGAGTAAGGTCATACGATTTCAGCGGCTCGATGCTCAGCGTAAAGGAGAGATTCAGATCCAGATCGTCCAGGGTTTTGGCCCAGTCCCGGGGCGGGATTTCTCGTAGTTCGCTGCGTACCATATACAGAGAACTCTTCATCAGATCGTCCAGCGACTGGCGTCCGGCTCGTTCGGCGGTGAATTTATACACCAGCCCGACCAGCATGGTCATCACCAGAAAGCAGACGAACAGCAGCAGGTAGAACTGAATAAACAGCTTTCTCATGGTATATGGCTCCCGCCGCCCGGGGCAGGCGGCCAATGATAATTAGCGCTCCCAGGCCTGGGGAGCGAACAGATAGCCCTTGTTGCGCACGGTTTTGATGCGACAGGGCTCGGCGCCGTTATCGCCCAGCTTACGTCGTAACCTGGAAATGGCGACGTCCACGCTGCGATCCATACCGTCGTAGCTTACGCCGCGCAGGCTGTGCAGCAGCGCATCGCGATCCATCACCTGCCCGGCGTGGGTCGCCAGCTCCCATAGCAGGTCGAAGTCAGCGGTGGACAGCGTGACTTCTTCATCGCTTAAGATGACCAGGCGATTAACGGGATCGATGCGCAGTACGCCGAAGGTTAGCGGGCGATGAGGAATGGTAGGCGTTTGCGCCGTGGGCGTCTGATTTTCACCGGCCTGGCGCAAATGTAGCCGCAGTCGCGCCAGCAGCACCGGGGGCGGCGTGGTTTTCAGAATATAGTCACAGGCGCCCAGCTCCAGAGCCAGAATATGGTTCATATCGCTATCAAGGGAGGTCAGTAATACGATGGGGCCCGACCACTGCGCCCGCAGGTCGCGGCACAGGGTCATACCGTCTTTGCCAGGCAGCATAATATCCAGCAGCGCCAGATCGGGCCGTTCCCGAAGGATAGTCGCTTCAGCGCGATCGCCGCGACTTTCCAGCACGACCTCAATATCATGCCGCCCCAGCCAGGAGGCAATTAACGACCCGACCTCCGGGTCGTCTTCCACAAATACGATTTTGCTCATTCAGGATGTCCTGAAAAGGTCACCAGCGCAGGGGACGACCGCCATCCACGGCGAAGCTGCGTCCGGTAACATAACAACTGGTCATCAGGTAGCTTACCAGATCGATAATCTCCTTTTCGCCAGGCGCAATCTTCATTAACGATTTATTGAGGGTTTTCTGGCGAAAGGCCACGTCGTCCTCTTCATAGAACAGAATCAGCCCCGGAGCGATGGCGTTGACTTTCACTTCCGGCGCCAGCATGCGGGCGAAGGAGCGGGTAAGGTTATCCAGCGCCGCTTTACTGGCGGCATAGGCCATATGGCGATCGCTGCCGCGCTCCACCACGTAATCGGTAAAGTGGATAATATCGGAAGAGGCGTGACCATAGCCGCGCAGCAGCGGCGCCAGCTCGTGGTTTAGCAGATAGGGCGCGTGAACGTGAATCTGCAACATTCGCGCAAGGGTATCCTGACGCGGCACGTCCGGCCTTTCCGCTTCCCAGACGCTGGCGTTATGAATAATGGCGCGCAGGCCATCGCAGCGCGACCTTACGGCTTCGGCGAAGGCAAAGATGCCTTCATCGCTGGAAAAGTCGGCCTGCAGGCAGGTGGCGCCGCGCTCTTCCAGAATATCAATCGCGTCGTAGCGGGTACGATAGCTCACCACAACCGGCGCTTCTTCATCCAGAAAGTGGTGCGCCAGCGCCAGACCGATACGGCGGCCGCCGCCGGTAATCAGAACAGGGCGTTGCAGTTTCTCCCCCATCGGAGCCTCCTTGTTATTATGTACGACGGGGCAGGCTTTACCCCATAAGCATCCTGGGTTGCCGGGAATTCGGCAACCAGTATCAGGAAGATGATAGCCTTTTCCTGAATATTCAGCGAGTTGTCATGGCCGGAATCAGGGGGAAATGGCGCATTCTGGTCAGCGTTTGCGCGTTTTATCGGAAGAAGTATGCAGAAACATCATTTTGCGCCAGACCCGATTATGCAGGCAGTAGCTGAACATTTTCCAGAAAGCGTTGCTATTGAGACTCATCAGGCTGACTACTGCGAACAGGATGCTGATCAGAGCTCCTACCTGTGTTACGCCAGGGTAGGGTATGTCAGTTATTGCTGCAAGTAGATAAATAAAGGCCCCGACTGTGGTCATAAGGGTGAGCCCGATAAGTACTTTCAGGGCGCTAATCGCCCCTTTGCTTAATAAAAAGAGGGTAATGGCGTTTATCCCGGCAAAGAGTAATGCAGTGGCAGTGATAGCGGCAAAAACCTTGTGTCGGGGAATGGCGGCCAGATCAAAAATTATGGACCACAGGGCAAGTTGGGGAATAGCAAAGCTCACAACGATGCAAAACACACTAATGATGGCGGGGAGTCCTGAGTAGTGCCAGCCAGGTTGTCCCATCTGCTCAGCCAGTTGATTTTTTAGCTTTTCCAGCTGCGGATAGTTAGCTTTTTTTATTTGTTGATCAACATCGATATAGTCGTGGAGGCGCTTAGAACATATCTTGATGAACATTGTACACTCCGGTAACTACATCGTCGTCGAGAATGACTGAATGAGCCCGATAGCATACTTGCCACTTTGGGGGATGTTACCCGGGTTGCGAATTATTTATAACCATGTAATGTGAATTTTTCGTAACAATCGACAGGCATGCTTGAAGCATGCCTGTCGAAGGGGCGGGCTTTACCCCATAAGCATCCAGGTCGCCGGGAATGCGGCAACCAGCATCAGGAAGATGATAGCCTTTTCCTGCATATTCAGCGAGTTGTCATGATCGTGGCTGTAGCGGGTATAGAGGAAAACCAGCAGCCCGGGAGCATAGAGCACGACGGAAAGCAGCAGATGCATTGGGCCGGAGGCGTACAGTAGCCATAGCCCGTACAGACTGGCGCCCAGGCCGATAATGCGGTGCACAGGACGATAGCCAATCTTTAGCAGGAAAGCGCCCACCAGCAGATAAGGCACCAGAATCATTTCCGAAGCGATGGTCAGTAGCGTGTTGTAGTCGGCGTTGGTCAGCCAGATCAGCACCAGGCAGAGCTGCACGCTGATATTGGTCAGCCATAGCGAAGCCGACGGCGCGCCGTTCTCGTTCTGGTGGGCGAACATTTTGGGAAATGCCTTATGAGTTGCCGCCAGCAGTGGCACTTCCGCCGCCATAATGGTCCAGCTAAGATAGGCGCCGCATACCGAAATAATCAAACCGGCGGCGATAATCACTTCGCCCCAGGGGCCTATCATGTTGACCATCAAACCGGCCATTGACGGGTTACGCATTGAGGCCAGCTGTTCCCGGGGCACCACGCCCAGCGACAGCAGGGTGACCAGCAGGTAAACCACCAGCGCGGAACAAACTGCCAGCAGGGTGGCGCGGCCCACGTCTTTCTTATGGCGCGCTCGTGCGGAAACCACCACAGCGCCTTCCACGCCGATAAACACCCACAGGGTGATCAGCATGGTGTTTTTCACCTGTTCCCAAACGGGAACGCCCAGCGACAGGCCGCTGAAATCCATGTTGAAGGTGGAAAGCTCGAAGGCCAGTGCCGCCAGCACCACAAAGAGTCCCAGCGGCAGCAGTTTCGCCAGGGTGGCGATCAGGTTGATACCCGCGGCGGTCTGTACGCCGCGCAGAATCAGCCAGTGCACCAGCCACAACAGCAGCGAAGCGCCGACAATGGACTGCCAGGTATTACCGTCACCAAAAAAGCGCAATTCCGGCGTATCGGTAAAAAAACTCAGGGCGGAAAACACGATGACCAGGTAGGAAACGTTGGCGATGACGGCGCACAGCCAGTATCCCCAGGCGGAACAAAAGCCCACCAGTTCGCCAAAACCTTCGCGGGCGTAAGTAAAAATACCGCCGTCCAGTTCCGGACGCAGGCGGGTTAACAGTAGCATGGCCAGAGCCAGCATCAGAATACCCACGCCGGTAATGGCCCAGCCGGTTAACAGCGCTGCCGGAGCGGCAACCTGCGCCATATTCTGCGGCAGGCTAAACACTCCCGCACCCAGCATAGAGCTCAGTACCAGGGCGGTAAGAGCGGCAAGGCCCAGTTTCTTTTCCATAGGTGTCCTGATGTATCGGGGCGCCGCCGGCCCGAAGGGGGCGCGGCCCAAAAGTCGCATGTCTACAGGTCATGCCCGGAGTGCGGCGCACGCAGTGATTACGGCGTCAGGCCTGTCGGGTTAGCCTGCCTGAAGCGCGCGATTTTACGGAGTGCGTTAACCCCTTGCAATCAGTTCCGACAGGGGGCCGCGCGATCGCTAAAAAAATGGGCAGCCACAGGCTGCCCGGGGTTATTCTGAGCCAGAATTTACTTATACAGATCGGCGCTGATGGTCATATTACCGCCGCGCTCCTGCCACTGACGGGTAATGTGATAGTATTTGGCCCCTTTCTGCGCCGCGCGTTTGGCGACCTGGTAGGAAACTTCGGTCATATTGCCGAAGTGGCCGGTGAATTTCACGCTATCGAAGGGCACCATCTGGGCTGCGGTCACTTTGTTGACTTCCTGAATAGCGGTGCCGTCCGGAAGTGTTACGGTGTAACGCCCGCCTTTAGAGGACTGGGTTTCGAAGAAGCGGCCGACTCTGGAGCTTGGCTGGCTGGAAGAGGCAACGCCCGGGATCTCGACCTGCTTCGCCGCCGCGCCGCCGCTGGCAATGGCTGCGCGACCCGCGTCGGAATCCGCCGGAATCGCGTCCGGGCTTTGCACTTCACGCTCTTTGGCATCGGCTTTATAGATGAAGGCGGTGATTATCTGGTTTCCGCCATTGTTGGCATCGATCTGACGCACGATGTAGAACGAGGCCGCGCCTTTTTCCTTCGCCTGTTTGGCGATGGCATAGTTTACGTCCGGTTGCGAACGGTAGAAGCCCTGAATGGTCACGGTATCGAAAGGCTCCAGACGGTAGGCCTGATCCTTCGGCAGTTCCATCACGCCATCGATCATCCGGTTATGCGGTTTTTCTGCTGCGGGGGCGTCTTTATGGTAAATGTCGGCGACCACGCGCCAGTTGCCGCTGTTGCCAATATCGCTGGTATCCTGAATATAAAAAGCGTCGGCGCCTTTTGCATCGGCGCGGCTGGATACGGCTTTAGCGGCATCGCTCAGGGCGGTGAAGCGGCCGGTAAGGGTAATGCGTTCAAAGGGCTTCAGGGAGGCGGCCTGCTCAGGCGTCAGTTCGGTCGCCGCGTGAGCGGAGATTGCGGTCAGAGATAAAAGGGCTGACGCCAGCAGGGTCTTCTTAAGCTTCATAATTAATCCTTCGCCTTGCGCAAAAAATGAGAACTGAGTGGCTTCTCTATAATTTCCAGTCAGCCGCTGATTATGGCACTGAATCTGTACCATTGTCTGCGTCAATTTTCGAGGTTTTTTATCGGAATTCGATGTGTAGCGCGTGCTCCAGCTTAATGATGAAAAAATGGGCGCGTTAACCGGAAAAAATGATACATGATATCGATTTTAAAGTTAATGTATTGTTAAATTCCTTCTTTATCAATTTGTTAAATTCTTTTTTATGGCAATAACAAAGCCGAAAATAAGCCGTTCTGGCGCTTGCTAAAGTAAAAATAGCTATCAGAGTGGGGCACCTGGTAAATTCTGCTAATAATATAAAAAAGTCTCGAATCCTGATATGGATCACAGGCACTATTTTCAGTAGGTTATAGAAAGGTTGTTACAGCGACTTTTTTCATTTCAGGTAATAACGTGTCCGCTCTCGGGGATCCTGCGTCGGGCACGTTATCGCCTGTGAGAAAGATTGACGAACCATCATCAATAACCGATGGAAGGGAATATTATGCGAATTGGGGTACCAAAAGAGCAGTTAGCCAATGAGACCCGCGTCGCCGCCACGCCGAAAACCGTTGAACAGCTGATTAAGCTGGGCTTTAGCGTGGTGGTGGAGTCTGGCGCGGGGAACAAGGCGAGTTTTGAGGATGAGGCCTATGTCCGTTCCGGCGCCAGCCTGGCGGAAGGCGCAGAAGTGTGGCAGTCGGATATCGTGCTGAAGGTGAATGCGCCGCTGGATGATGAGATAGCCCAACTGCGTGACGGTGCTACGCTGGTGAGTTTTATCTGGCCAGCGCAGAACCCTGAGCTGATGGAAAAACTGGCCGCGCGTAAGATAACGGTCATGGCGATGGATTCGGTGCCGCGCATTTCACGCGCCCAGTCGCTGGATGCATTGAGCTCTATGGCGAATATCGCCGGTTATCGTGCCATCGTCGAAGCCGCTCATGAGTTCGGGCGCTTCTTTACCGGGCAGATCACCGCTGCGGGCAAGGTGCCGCCGGCTAAGGTGATGGTCATCGGTGCCGGTGTGGCGGGGCTGGCAGCCATAGGCGCTGCTGGTAGCCTGGGCGCTGTCGTGCGCGCCTTCGATACCCGACCTGAAGTGAAAGAGCAGGTGCAGAGCATGGGCGCTGAGTTCCTTGAGCTGGACTTTAAAGAGGAAGCGGGCAGCGGTGACGGTTACGCCAAACAGATGTCCGATGCCTTTATCCAGGCCGAAATGGCGCTGTTCGCCGCTCAGGCGAAAGAGGTAGACATTATCGTCACCACGGCATTGATCCCGGGTAAACCAGCGCCGAAGCTGATTACCCGTGAAATGGTAGACAGCATGACGCCCGGCAGCGTGATTGTGGATCTGGCGGCTCAGAACGGCGGTAACTGCGAATATACCGTGCCCGGAGAAGTGTTCGTCACGCCCCATGGCGTGAAGATTATTGGCTACACCGATCTGGCGGGGCGCCTGCCTACCCAGTCCTCTCAGCTTTACGGCACCAACCTGGTCAATCTGCTGAAACTGCTGTGCAAAGAGAAAGATGGCAACATCCACGTCGATTTCGACGATGTGGTGGTGCGTGGTGTGACCGTGGTACGCGACGGCGAAGTGACCTGGCCGGCACCGCCGATTCAGGTTTCTGCCCAGCCCCAGGCCGCGGAAAAAGCGGCGCCTCAAGCGAAAGCCGAGCCGGCTAAGCCCGCATCGCCGTGGCGCAAATATGCGCTGATGGCGCTGGCAGTCATTCTGTTTGGCTGGCTGGCGGATGTCGCGCCGAAGGAGTTCCTGGGCCACTTTACGGTCTTCGCACTCTCCTGCGTGGTGGGTTATTACGTGGTGTGGAATGTTTCGCACGCGTTGCACACGCCGCTGATGTCCGTCACCAATGCCATCTCGGGGATCATCGTCGTCGGGGCGCTGCTGCAGATAGGTCATGGCGGCTGGGTCAGCTTTTTTAGCTTTATCGCGGTACTGATCGCCAGTATCAATATTTTCGGTGGCTTCACCGTCACTCAGCGCATGCTGAAAATGTTCCGGAAGAACTAAGGGGGAGCCATGTCTGGTGGATTAGTCACTGCGGCCTATATTGTGGCCGCCATTCTGTTTATTTTCAGCCTTGCCGGGCTGTCGAAGCACGAGACGTCTAAGCAGGGCAACCTGTTCGGCATTGCCGGGATGGCCATTGCGCTGATTGCTACCATCTTCGGGCCGGAAACCGGCAACGTCGCATGGATTATCGTGGCGATGATTATCGGCGGCGCCATCGGCATCCACTTAGCGAAGAAGGTGGAGATGACCGAAATGCCCGAGCTGGTGGCGATTCTGCACAGCTTTGTGGGGCTGGCCGCTGTGCTGGTGGGCTTTAACAGCTATATCGATCACGCGCCGGGGCTGGAATCGGTGATGGAGAATATCCATCTGACCGAGGTATTCCTTGGCATATTTATCGGTGCAGTGACCTTTACCGGCTCTATAGTGGCCTTTGGCAAACTGCGCGGTAAGATCTCGTCAAAGCCGTTGATGCTGCCGAATCGTCACAAGCTGAACCTGGCGGCGCTGGTGGTTTCCTTCCTGCTGCTGGTGATGTTTGTGCGTACTGAAAGCACCGGACTTCAGGTGCTGGCCCTGCTGGTGATGACCCTGATCGCGCTGGCGTTCGGCTGGCATCTGGTTGCCTCCATCGGCGGCGCCGATATGCCGGTGGTGGTGTCGATGCTGAACTCCTATTCCGGCTGGGCGGCGGCGGCGGCGGGCTTTATGCTCAGCAACGACCTGCTGATCGTCACCGGCGCGCTGGTGGGATCTTCGGGCGCCATTCTTTCTTACATTATGTGTAAGGCGATGAACCGCTCCTTTATCAGCGTAATTGCCGGCGGCTTCGGCAGCGATGGCGGCGTCAGCAGCGGTGACGACGAGGTTGGCGAGTATCGGGAAATCAGCGCCGAAGAGACGGCGGAACTGCTGAAGAGTTCCAGCTCTGTGATAATCACCCCCGGCTACGGTATGGCGGTGGCCCAGGCGCAGTATCCGGTGGCGGAAATTACCGAAAAGCTGCGGGCGCGTGGCGTGAACGTGCGCTTTGGCATCCACCCGGTAGCGGGGCGCCTGCCTGGTCATATGAACGTGCTGCTGGCGGAAGCGAAGGTGCCTTATGACATCGTGCTGGAAATGGACGAGATCAACGACGACTTCAGCGAAACGGACACCGTGCTGGTTATTGGCGCCAACGATACGGTCAACCCGGCGGCTCAGGACGATCCCGGCAGCCCCATTGCCGGCATGCCGGTGCTGGAGGTGTGGAAAGCCCAGAACGTGGTGGTCTTTAAGCGTTCCATGAATACCGGCTATGCCGGGGTTCAGAATCCGCTGTTCTTTAAAGAGAACACGCAGATGCTGTTTGGCGATGCCAAAGAGAGCGTAGAGGCGATTCTGCGAGCGCTGCAAGGCGCTTAACCTTAAAGCAAAACGCCCGCAATCGCGGTAATGCCGATCAGTTAAGGATCGGTTGATCGATCCAATAGTTGTGTAAGAATCCGGAAACGCTCACTCGTTTCC
>NZ_JAZHEE010000053.1:0-19195 GCF_036620675.1 Rosenbergiella sp. YN46 | reverse complement strand
AAAAGAGAGGCCCCAGAAATACAGCAGGGCCCGGAGAAAAACAGCCAGTCAGTTGCTTAACTGACTGGCATTACCGCAATCGCGGGCGTTTTTTTATGGTTTATCACGGATTAGCGTGGCTTCACGACAATCCGCGATGAACTTTTTTTTATGGGCGACGATCAGTCGTCTTCTTCGTCATCCAGCTCCACCGGCGTCTGATAGTCATTGGGTTTGAGCACCAGCAGATCGCAACGCAGATGATCGATCACCTGTTCAGCAGTGTTGCCCAGGAAGGCGGCAGAGATACCGGTACGGCCCACGGTGCCCAACACGACGATGCCCGCCTGCAGGTGTTCGGCCAGATCAGGGATAACCTCTTCCGGCAGGCCTTTCTCTACGTGGGTCATGTTTTCGGCGATGGCGTATTTTTGCCGCAGCGCCTTCATGGCCAGCAGGTGCTGCCCGCGAATGGCGTCGTTATAGACGCTGGGATCGAAGTCAGGAAGCTCAATGGCGATATTAATGGGCGTAGCCGGGTAGGCGCCCACCAGGTGAACTTCGGTATGGTTGACCTGGTCGGCCAGCCGCAGCGTCTCTTCCACCAGTTTTTCGTTCAGCGAATTGTGATACAGCTCTTCGCTGGCCAGGTTGACGGCCACCAGCGCTTTACCGCCTTCCGGCCAGGGTTTGTCTTTGACCATCCAGACCGGGCAAGGGCACTTGCGCAACAGGTGCCAGTCGGTAGGAGTGAAGATAACCGCTTCCAGCCGATCGTGCTGATGGGCCATCTTCAGCACCAGATCGTGCTCACAGGCCATGACCTCCTGAATAATGGCTTCGAAAGGGCGGTTGTGCCACACCACTTTAATATCGATGGGGATACCTGCGTCCAGATAGTAGCGCGCCTGATTTTTGATCCACTCCGTGCGCTGGCTGATGACTCCTTTACGCATGGCGGTGCGTTCATCGGGCGACAGAAGCGTGGTCATCTCGTATGAAAAATCATAAATAGGCAGAAAGGCTTTGATCCTGCCGCCAATCCGTTGATGCAGATACACTGCTCGTCGCAGAGCTGGTTGGTCGTCCTGATCGGGGTCGATAACCACCAGCATGTTTTGATACTTCGCCATACAGGGTCTCCTTACAACTGTAAAACCGCAGTCTGTTTACAGATAAGATTAACCTGGCATAGCGTAATTAAACAGGAAAGAAACTTTTGCCGGATCAATAAATCAGGAAATTTATTGGCCCGGCAAAGAGAGATAAGCCGTGGTTATGCCACGCTACGGGTCTGGCCCGCCAGCAGGGAGAGTGCGTCGCTGTTTTCGATGGTGATATATTTGCCTTTCACCGCCAGCATGCCGCTCTTCTGGAAACGGCCCAGAAGACGACTGATAGTCTCAACCGTCAGCCCCAGATAGTTGCCGATATCGCCGCGGGTCATAGTCAGGCGGAATTCTCGGGGCGAGAAACCGCGCTGGGCAAAGCGGCGCGAAAGATTATAGATAAAGGCGGCCAGTCGCTCTTCGGCATTTTTCTTGGAAAGCAGCAGAATCATATCCTGATCGCCTTTGATCTCGCCGCTCATCAGACGCATCATCTGCTGGCGCAGGTTCGGCATCTTACCGGACAGATCGTCCAGAGTTTCAAAGGGGATCTCGCACACCATCGAGGTTTCCAGGGCCTGAGCGAAGCTCGGATGGTGGCCGGTGCCAATAGCATCGAAACCCACCAGATCGCCCGCCAGATGAAAGCCGGTAATCTGCTCGTCACCCTGTTCGGTGATGGTGTAACTCTTGATGGTTCCAGACCGAATGGCATACAGCGATTTCAGCTCATCCCCGGCTTTAAACAGCGTTTGACCTTTCTGAATGGGCTTTTTTCGCTCAATGATATTATCAAGCTGATCGAGCTCATGTTCATTAAGGGTGAATGGGATGCATAATTGGCTGATGCTGCAATCCTGGCAATGGATAGCACAACCGCCAGACTGGATGCGTCGAATAATGCGCTTTTCTGGGATCATAAGTCTGCTCAGGCCTTAATTGATATGCGTCAATTTTAACATCATTTTCTCCCCATGGTAAGTCTGGTTACGACGCTGATGGCAAATGTCCTGAATCGTTTCCTAAAGTAAAATTCATCTTGCTGAATTTATAAGGTAAATTGCATCGTTTTTTACAGCAGTAGCCAGCCTTCATGACGCAGCAACCACTCTTTGCGCTGTACGCCGCCTGCGTAGCCGGTAAGCGTGCCGTCACGGCCGATAACCCGGTGGCAGGGAACCACGATGCTGACCGGGTTGGCGCCGTTAGCCGCGCCGACGGCTCTGGCGGCGCCAGGGCGGCCTAACGTCTGTGCCAGCTGCCCGTAGTTGATAGCCTGCCCGCAGGGGATAGTACGCAACGCCTGCCAGACTTCGCGCTGGAATGGGGTTCCGGCGGTCGCGGTGGGCAGGGTGTCAATCACGCCGAGATCGCCATCGAAATAGTCACTGAGCCGGGCACAGAGAGCGCCGGGGTTCCGGCTGTCAACTCGCTGATAACCTTCTTTGCGGTAGTGGATATCAAGCAACTGAGCCATGCGATCTTCATGCTCCTCCCACTCCACGGCGCGCAGCTGAAATGCTTCGTCGCACAGTACCCACAAAGGCCCCAGCGGGGTGGCGATCTTATCCTGCAATAGCGTCAGCATGGTAAATTCCTGTTGGTAATTCTGGCTTGCGATTAGCGATAAGATACCATGCGAAAGACAGGGCCAACCAGTCTGTAAGCAGGGCCGCGGTAGCGGCCCTGTTGGGATGGGCTATTGATAAGATCAGGCGCTGGCGTTATCCAGGGCGGCCACATCCCCGGCGGAAAGCGTCAGAGAGGCGGCCCGGGCAAAACTTTCTACCTGACTGACGCTGGTGGCGCTGGCGATAGGCGCGGTCACGCCTTCACGCTGAATCAGCCAGGCCAGGGCCACTTCCGCCTGACGAACGCCGTGACGGCTGGCGACGGCATCCAGCGCGTCAAGAATGGCATAACCCCGTGGATTCAGATAGTTCGCGACTTTATCACTGCGCTGCGATTGCGCAAGGTCAGCCTTGTCGCGGTACTTCCCGCTCAGGAATCCTGAAGCCAGACTGTAGTAGGTCACCACGCCCAGCCCTTCCTTTATACACAGATCGCGCAGGGCGCCATCGTACGAGCTGCGGTCATAGAGGTTGTATTCCGGCTGCAGAACCTGATAGGCGGGCAATCCTTCGCGCTTCGCCACCGTCAGCGCGTCGGCAAGCTGAGCAGCATCCAGGTTCGAAGCGCCAATCGCTTTAATCTTTCCAGCCTTCAGCAGCTTCTGGTAAGCGCCCAGCGTCTCTTCATACGGCGTTTGCGGATCCGGCCAGTGCGAGAAGTAAAGATCGATAGCGTCAACGCCCAGCCGTTTCAGGGAATTATCCACCGCCTGGGTGATCCAGCGTTCAGAAAGCCCTTTCTGGCCGGGTTTTTCGAGATCGGCGCCCACTTTGGTAAAGATGGCGAGCTTATCGCGTACGCCTGGACGGGCCTTCAACCAGTTGCCGATAATGGTTTCCGAAACGCCGCCCGGGTTTCCCGGCGCCCAGAGCGAATATACATCGGCGGTATCGATTGCGTTAAAACCGTGGTCAACAAAGGCATCGAGCACCTCGAAACTGGTCTTTTCGTCAATCGTCCAGCCAAAGACGTTGCCGCCGAAAACCAGCGGGACGATATCGATGCCGGTCTTACCGAGTTTCCGCTGTTCCATATTTCCTCATGTGTTAGGTCTGGTGACGCCGTTTACTGTTAACGAAGATGCCCTGTTTGTCAGCTGTGCAACGGCTTCAGGGCATCAATCGTTAAAAAATAACGCGTTAGCCGGCGTCAGCCAGTCGCGGCAACACGCCGGGGCCAATCGGCAGGCCGGTGAGATACCAGACTACCAGCAGGATCAGCCAGATCGTCAGGAAGATAAGCGGATAGGGCAGCACCAGTGAATAGTAGGTGCCCAGGCGGGCGTCCGGCCGATAGCGCTGCAGGAAGCCCAGAAACAGCGGTACGAACGGAGAGACCGGCGCCAGCGGCAGCACCGATGAGTCAGCGATACGAAACAGGATCTGGGCGAAGGCCGGATGAAAACCCATCAGCATAAACATCGGCACGAAAATCGGCGCCAGAATCGACCAGATCGCCGAACCGCTGGCGATGAACATACACAACAGCGATGACAGCAGTGCCAGACCCACAAAAGCCGGAACGCCGCTCAGTCCGGAGCTTTCCAGCAGGTCGGTCAGTCCCACCGCCATAAATTTGCCCATATTGCTCCAGCTGAACATGGCGACAAATTGCGCCAGCGGGAAGACCATCACGATAAATCCAGCCATCTCTTTCATCGGTTCTATAATCAGGGCCGGCAGATCTCCCTGGCGGCGAATGGTGCCGGTGGCGATACCGTAGGCGATGGAAACCACAAAGAAAAACAGGATGATCAGCGGCACAATACCGCGAATAAAGGGTGAGGGCAGAATGGTTCCCTGTACCGGATCGCGCAATAAACCATGTTCCGGCACCACCAGTAGCGCTACCGCGCCAATAAACAGCAGCGCCGCGATCCCGGCGGCTAGCAGGCCGCGATTCTGCGCCGCTGTGAGCTGTTCCAGGCGTTCATCGCTGTTGCCCTGCCAGGCTCCCAGCCGTGGTTCGATAATGTGGTCAGTAATCAGGCCGCCTGCTATTGTCAACACGATGACCGAAGTCGCCATAAAGTACCAGTTATCGATGACGCTCACGTGCATCTGCGGATCGATAACATGCGCCGCTTCGGTGCTGATGCCGGACAGCAGCACGTCGGTAGTGACGATCAGCAGATTAGCGGTAAAACCGCTGCCCACGCCGGCGATGGCCGCCAGCAATCCAGCCACCGGATGGCGCCCCACCGCCAGGAAGATCAGCGCCCCCATCGGCGGCATGATCACCAGTGCGGCATCCGAAGATATATGGCTGAAGAAGGCGATAAACAGCACCATGTAACTGGCGTAGCGAGCGCTGACCCGGGAGGCCATTTTGACCATCAGTGCCGGCAGCAGCCCGACGCGTTCCGCCAGACCCGCGCCCAGCACCAGCGCCAGAATGGCGCCCAGCGGCGTAAATCCGCTGAAGTTTTTAATGACATTGGGTAAAAACCAGTGCAGTCCTTCGGCACTCAGCAGATTTCTGACCTGAACGATGCTGCCGTCGGTCGGGCTGCGCACGCTGGCGTCAAAGGCTGAAAGCAGCGCCGTTACTACCATCAGAATGATGATAAGCCAGATAAAGAGCAGAAAAGGGTGCGGCACCTTATTGCCCACTTTTTCAATCCAGCCATAAAAGCGGGAAGGGGAATGCGACGGTATGGATGACATACTCATGGGGCGTTCCTCGGTTGTGATGAATGTTGTTATGAGTGTTGTTGTGTTATTTATTGTTTTAGATGCCGGATAAAGGTGACGGTGTCACATCATCCGGGAGCGGGCATTGCCACGGGCGCTTTTCCCGTTGTTGCTCCAGCTCGTGACGACAGCGTTTGACCAGTTCCGGATCGCTCAGCAGCCGGATGGCGGTCGCTCCCAGCACTTTCGCGGCCAGCAGCATCCCCTTATGGGCGATGCTGGTTCGCCCCTGGCTGACCAGTTGCCAGGAGTGCAGCGCCGTACCCACTGCGAAGCAGGGACTGAAGCACTGAGCCACCGGTACTTTCCAGCTCACATCGCCAACGTCGGTGGATCCGGCCAGCAGACCACGATTTGGCTCCCAGGGCGCAACTTCGTCTACCAGCAGGGTGTCACGCTGACGGCAGGCGAACGCTTCGCCTCGTTCATTGGCGGTGCCGGCAATATTGTTAAGGCTGTTGGTGATATCATTTTCGTTCAGCGTGGCGCGAATGCGGGCGGCAAATGCGCGCTCTTCATCGCTCCAGTCCGGGGTGCCGAAAGCCTGCAGCGCCTCGTACATCGCCGCTTCCAGATTACGGTTGGGCAGATAGTCGGAGCAGGCCTTAATAAAGCGCGACTCAACCCGGGTTTCAGTCATCAGCGCCGCACCCTGGGCGATTTTTTCAATACGTTGATGGATCTCTCTGGCCTGAGCCATTTCCGGGGCGCGGATCAGGTAGACCACTTCAGCATGGGACTGCACCACATTAGGCGAGATTCCGCCGGTATCGGTGATGGCGTAGTGTACCCGGGCCTTCTCGATAATATGTTCGTTCAGGAAATTACTGCCGGTGGTCATCAGGGTAACGGCGTCCAGCGCGCTGCGCCCCAGATGTGGCGAGTTGGCGGCATGGGCCGCTATGCCGTGAAAGCGGTAAGCCACCTGAATATTGGCCAGGGTCGCCAGACTAAACATGCCTGCCCAGGCTTCCGGATGCCAGGTGATGGCAGCGTCGACATCGTCAAATAATCCCTCGCGTACCATAAAGGTTTTTCCGGAGCCGCCTTCTTCGCCAGGGCAGCCGTAGAAGCGCACCGTTCCCTGGCCACCCTGATTTTCCATCCAGGCTTTGACCGCCACTGCGCCTGCCAGCGCGGCACTACCCAGCAGATTATGGCCGCAGCCGTGACCGTTGGCGCCGGGAGTCAGCGGCTCTGGCTCCGTGCATCCTGCCTGCTGGCTCATCCCCGCCAGCGCGTCATATTCGCCCAACAGGGCGATAACGGGACTGCCGCTGCCGTAACTGGCGATAAATGCGGTTTCAATACCACCGACGCCGCGCTCTACGCTAAAACCCTCCGCTTCCAGCGCATCGGCCAGTCGCTGTGCCGACCAGAACTCTTCGAAGCGAGTTTCCGGATGATCCCAGATCTCATCGGCAAGCGCGATAAACTGCGCACGCCGGGTTTCGACAGCGTCATCGACAAATGGGTACAGGTTTTTCATTATGCGTCTCCGGACTGTGGAAAGTTGAGCACCAGGCTCGCCAGGGTGGCGACTGCCGTGGACATCACGCCCTCGTCAAAATCGAAGCATTCGTTATGGTGGCCCGCACTGAGGGTGGTACCGAACACCATATAAGTGGCCTGGCCACCCCGGGCCTGAACCCGGGCCATCATTAACGTGGCATCTTCCGAACCGGCGCTGCCTTCACAGCGCGGCACGGCGCGTTCGACGCCGGGGATAAGGGCAGCCTGACGGCGAACAAAGTCGACCCATTCCGGGGAAGGATGGCTGCTGGTGGCGGCGCCCATCAGGCGGATCTCCTGCTGTACGCCGTGACCGATCGCCGCGCCTTCAATAACCTGACGGGCGCGGGCAAATACATACTCGTTAATCTCATCGGTGGCGCCGCGCGTTTCCACCTTCAACAGGGCATCGGCAGGCACCACATTACGCCCGCTGCCAGCCTGCATGACACCGACGTTGACCCGCGACGGGCCATGGCTGTGGGGCGCGATTGCGTGCAGAGCCAGTGCGGCCTGGGCGGCGGCCAGCAGGGCATTGCGCCCCTGTTCGGGGTTACCGCCGGCGTGGGCCGCAGTGCCGCGGAACAGGGCATCGAACTTAGTGGTGGCCATAAAGTTATCGCTGCCGCACACCACCTCGCCTGGCGGCACGCCGGTACCGATATGGATGGCGGTAAAGTAGTCCACATCATCCAGCACGCCAGCCTCCACCATCGCGCGAGCGCCACGAGTTCCCTCTTCGGCGGGCTGGAACAGCAGTTTAATAGTGCCGTGCAGATGTGGTTTCAGGGCGCTTAACAGATGCGCCAGCCCCAGTCCAATGGCTGTATGGCCGTCGTGGCCGCAGGCGTGCATCATACCGGGGTTACAGGAGGCGAAGCCCTCCGCCGCCGGGCGATGTGGTGCGCTCTGCTGCTCGCTGAGATCCAGCGCGTCCATGTCCACCCGAAAGCCGAACACGGGGCCGGGTTTGCCGGTTTCCAGAGTCGCGACCAGGCCGGTAAAACCACCGGAAAAGGCAGGGAGCCAGCGGGGGTCAGCGCCTTGGGCCAGGGCGCGCTGCTCCTCGGCGGCCAGGGTATCAGCATCCGGCAGCCCCATACGGGCATCGGCGCTGATAACATCGCGTCCCAGCGCCAGTTGCCAGCCCAGGCTGTCCAGCTCGCGTGCGACCAGGCTGGCGGTGCGGAACTCGACCCAGCCCGACTCGGCATAGTGGTGAAAGTCGCGGCGCCACTGGCGCAGTTTAGGGGCCAGGGCTTCAATCTGTTGTGTCAGCGAATTCATCTCTGCTCCTGATATAAGTGTTTTCTGTGATTCAGTTCACGTTGTGATAGCTTTTACTTATTGCATTGCGCTAAATCTACGTTTTTGCCTTTCAGGAATCACTCTGGCATATCGCTTTGATTTACAGTAGATGACAGTTTGTTTCGTTTGATAAATAACGGTTATCGGAGTCCGGGCATGGCTTTTCAGATTAAGTTCCACCAGATTCGCGCCTTCGTAGAGGTGGCGCGCCATGGCAGTATTCGCGGCGCCAGCCGCACCCTGGCGGTATCGCAGCCGGCTCTGACCAAATCGATTCGCGAACTGGAAGTGGGGATGGGGGCGCAGCTCTTTGTGCGTCGTAGCCAGGGGGTAGCGCTGACGGTATGTGGCGAACGCTTCTTCCAGCACGCTTGTCTGATCCTGGAAGAGCTGCGCGCCGCCAGAGAGGCTATCGCCCAGAGCCTGGGGGAGTTTCGTGGCCAGGTGAATATTGGGCTGGGGGCCAGCATTTCGCGCAGTCTGATGCCGACGGCTATCGCGAACTTCCAGCGTCAGCATCCGGAGGTGAAGGTCAGAATTGTCGAAGGGCAACTGGTATCGATGATCGATGAACTGCGCCAGGGCAAGCTCGATTTCACTATCAACACCTGGTACCGCGGCCCCTGGGAACGCGAGTTCAGTTTTGAAAAGCTGCTGGAAAAGCGTTTCGCGATTTTCGCCCGTCCGGATCATCCCGCCATCGCGGCCCGATACCTGGCGCAGCTCGGTGCCTGGCGTTGGGCTATGCCGTCGCCGCAGGGCAGCTATTTCCGCCAGATGGAGGAGTTCTTTCAGCGCCAGGGGATTCAGCCAGACATCGGCGTGGTATGTGAAACCTTCACCTCCAGCATTAATCTGGCGACCCACAGCGACTATCTGACCGTGCTGCCGGAAGATATGGGACAGGATATGCAGCATCGCGGTCTGCTAGAACGAGTCAATATTCAGGAGTTGTTACCCATGGCGGGTTATTATTTGATTCAGCGCCGCGATACGCCGCCAACGCCGCTTACCGCTTTACTTATCAGCCACTTCCGCCGCTTGTGTGCTTCTGGCGAGCCCGCCTCAGGAGTGATGGTTTGATGCCAATCGCAAAATAGCTGGAAGAAGAGTGAAGAGATGTAACGGCATGTGGCTTGCGTAAAGGCAGGGAAGCGTACCAGCTTTAGTGTTTTTCATCGCCGCCCTCCATGGCAACGTTCAGAAAATTATTGAGAGCCAGCGTCTTTTTGGGCGCGGGTGAAACTTTGGATAAGATTGGCGTAAGGAGCAATATGTGGCCCCAGAATGCCAGCAAAACCTTCCATATCGTTACGCCAGTCGCGCTGTAGTTCTCCGGCAGCGGCAAACCATGTAAGGATTTGCGCTCCGGCGTCTCGCATCCTGTCCAGTGCCGTTTCCCGCGAGACTGTATCAAAGGTCGCAGAGGCGTCTGCAATAACAAAGACTTCGTATCCTTCGGCCAGAGCGGCTAAAGTCGGGAAAGCGACACAGACCTCCGTTACGACACCGGCGATAATCAGTTGTTTCTTGCCGGTGGCTTTAACCGCGTTTACAAAATCCTCGTTATCCCATGCGTTAATTTGTCCCGGGCGGGCGATATATGGGGCATCCGGAAAGCGTTCCAGTAATTCAGGTACGATTGGCCCGTTAGGCCCATTTTCAAAGCTGGTCGTCAGAATGACAGGAAGTTTAAAAAATTTAGCAAGGTCAGCTAAACCTACCACACGGTTTTTAAACTGATCAGGATTATAATCCCGAGTGATATTTATCAATCCGGACTGATGATCAATCAGCAGTACTGCCGCATTATCTTTATCGAGGCGAACATAGGGTTTGCTCATAACGTCTCTCCGGCTAACGAATACAGGTGCAGTGAATTTTTACCGTACCAGCATGACAGGGCTGTTAGAGGTTCGCTAGACTGTATATCTGGAAAACATTTTCTAACTGGATGGATAATGGATCTGAATCAGGTAAGAGTGTTTGTCAGTGTTGTGCAGGCTGGTGGATTTAGCGCTGCGGCAAAGCAGTTACGTCTGCCTGTTTCTACGGTCAGTAACCGTGTCTCCAGACTTGAAGAATACCTTGGCGTTACCCTGCTGCAACGCACCACCCGGCGTATAAATCTGACGGAAGCGGGGAGAATTTATTATCGGATTGCAGTCGATGGCATTCGCCAGCTACTGGATGCTGAAGCCTCGGTCATCACTTCAACGGGGATGCCATCAGGATACTTGCGCGTGACTGCCCCTATCGATTTAGGGGATCATGTCCTGTCATCGATTATTGACCGATTATACTCAAGCTACCCGGGCATTCGGCCGGAAATCGAGCTCATGAGCCGCCATGCTGACCTGGTTAGGGAAGGGTTTGACGTGGCAATCCGTGTGGGCGAATTGAAAGACTCTTCTCTTGTGGCCAGGAAGATAGCCGTAGCTGAATGGGGACTGTTTGCCGGAAAACGTTATCTGAAAGAGTGTCCTGCGCCACAAAAGCCCGATGAGCTCTATAGCCATCGTTGTCTGCTGTTTTCTCCTCATTGCACAGACAGCTGGACACTCAGGAAAAGTAATGAGCAGATACTTATTCCGATATCAGGTCATTTACGCATTAATGATATTCAGCTTCTCAGATATATGGTCAGGGAAGGAAAGGGAATTGCCTTATTGCCGCTCTATCAGTGTCATGATGATCTTGCCGATGGAACATTAATCCGATTATTGCCCGACTGGTATTCGCGGAAAGATACAATCAGCATCGTTTATCCCAGGCAAAGATTTATCCCCCCTCAATTACGTGTTTTTATCGATGTGGTTGTTGATGAGTTCAAAACGTTATTTGATGGTGGAAATGGGGTTAAATAGAGTCAAAACGGCAACGACTATGATACTGGGTTATTTCTGGGCTGGTAATGTTAGGCTTTGCGTTAGTCGCTCCGACGCTTATGGTTTTAGGGGTGCATTTAATTTTCCTCACAGGCCCGGGAGACTCTCTTTGCAGTCAGACAGGAATGCCTGTGGTGATGTGGTTTTTGCATATCTGACGGTGTAGCATCTCTCTCAGGATTTCTTAACTGGATAAAGAAAAGGCCAATGAAAAAAATGATATTTGCTGCTGTCGTTCTTGTTACTGGATGTTCTGCTCACCAGGAATCCGAGAGGCCGGTTGGTATGGCCAACCCGGCTTCGGTGTACTGCATTGACCAGGGGGGAAAGCTGGAGATGGTTAAGACACCGGAAGGTGAGGTGGGGTATTGCAATCTGCCATCAGGAGAGCGTATTGAAGAGTGGGCATTATTCCGCCGCAATCATCACCAGTAGCCATGCTTTGATCTGTCGTGTTTAAGGCTTTTTATGCCAGGGGCAGGCGGCTACCCGATCTGATGTTATAAATTGAGTCACGATTACTGGCATTTTCGGCCATTCCGCCTGCAGAGTACTCTGTGATATTCTTAATTTTTCCTGATAAAAAGAGCAAAAGCGGCGCGCGTAAGACGCAAGCCGCAGAACACTGTTGGTCGTTTTCGCCTGTGGTTCAGGCACTGGAGTTCCCGAAATGGTAAAGCACACTCAACGTGAACACTACCAGCCGTGCGGCTGGTCCGATATCGATCGCCGCTATCGTGTGGCGATTGCCGCGTTTGTCCTGTCGCTGGTCGGCGGTCTGGGCTGGTCGGCATTTTATCACCACAGCCTGTTCGTTCAGGCGGATACCGCCAGAATTGCGGCCATCAGTAAGGCGGAAATGCAGCAGAAGACCATCAACGATCTGATGGGGCGTGAAAAAACGCTGAGCGAACTGGAATCACGCCAGTCCCGGGAGCTGGCCGATGCCCGCGCCACCATTCGCCGCCTGGAACAGCAGTCCGCTTCCCGCCCCACGCTGTAACGCCCCGCGCCGCGCCCCCGTTGAGCCTGTGGAGGCGGGGCGCTATAGTGATATATCTTCTGTTGTTGCCATGGCCGGAGGTTTGACCATGAATCCGGATGAGAAAACCCTGTTTCTTGATGCGGTGGGAGACGTCAGGCCCCTGAAGTCGGGCGCTGACGTACACTGGGAAAAAAGCCGGACGCCGCGCATCCGTCGTTACAGCGACGATCTGCAACTCGATAACTTTCTGACTACCGGCTTTCTGGAGATAGTCCCGCTGAGCGAACCGCTGTTGTTCCGGCGTGACGGTTTGCAAACCGGCGTGCTGGATAAGTTGCGCAAAGGAAAGTACGGCCGTGAGGCCAGTCTGAATCTGCGGCAGCAGCCGGTCGAGCAGTGTCGTCGGATGCTGTATGCTTTTATCCAGCAGGCAAAGCACGACGGGTTGCGCAATCTGCTTATCGTTCATGGCCGCGCCCGGGCAGATAACGCCCATGCCAACGTGGTGCGTAGCTATCTGGCGCGCTGGTTGCCTGAATTCGAATACGTGCAGGCCTTTGCCGAAGCCCAGCCGCAGCACGGCGGCTCTGGTGCCTGCTATGTCTCGTTGCGTAAATCAGCGCTGGCGAAGCTGGATAACCGGGAGCGTCACGCGGCCCGACGTGGTTAATGCGCCCTCTTAGTTTATCAGCAGCGATAGCTCCTGCGCCGCAGCCAGGAGCTGCGGCAATACCCGCTCGCGTAACTCCTGCGCCGGAACCTGCCCGGCATGCACTCCCACATTCAGCGCCGCTTCCACGCCGCCCTGCGGATTAAACAGCGGGACGGCGATGGAGCGTAGTCCCATTTCCAGCTCCTGATCGTTAAGGGCATAGCCCTGCTGACGCACCCGTTTTAGCTCCTCTTTGAGTTCGCTGACCGAGCCCAGCGTCTGGGGGGTATAGCGAATCATGGTAGCCCGGGCGAGGGTATCATTTAACTGCTCTTCCGGCAGATGGCTCAACAGCACCCGTCCCATGGAGGTGGACCAGGCAGGCAGACGACTGCCGATATCGAGATCGATGGTCATAATGCGCGAACTGGAAGCCCGGGCGATATAAAGGATATCGTCGCCGTCCAGGATAGCGATAGAGCAGGACTCATTGAGCATTTCGCTTAGCTGCCTGAGCACCGGCTGGGCCGATTTAGCCAGCGGGGTGGAGGCGAGCCAGGCGTGGCCCAGCGCAAGAATCCGCGGGCGTAGCTGAAAGTTTTTGCCATCCTCGGCGTAGACAAAACCCAGCTTGCCCAGGGTGTAGAGACAGCGACGCACCGCGGCTCTGGGAATGCCGGTTTTCTGGCTGATCTGGGAGATAGACAGAACCCGCCGCTGTGGAGTAAAGGCCTGAATAACCTCAAGTCCGCGCGCCAGCGAAGTCATAAAATTGGGATCGCCCTTAAAGGGATCCCGCTCGCCGCCCACGTAATGGTCGCGCTCTTTTTCCATTTTTCCCTCCGTTATTTTTGCCATCGATCACACTCCAGGAAGAAAGATACATGATGTTCGATAATCGCACCATATTTCGATTATCGCCCTTGACCCTGTTCGTTAACAGGCTCACATTTTGGCCGAAGAATGCAATTTTGTGCGATGTACGCACAACAAGGAGCAGAGTGATGATTGATAAAAGCGTCTCCTCGCTGGAGGAAGCGGTGGCCGATATTCATGACGGCGCCACCATCATGATTGGCGGTTTTGGCCCCGCCGGTCAACCGACTGCCCTGATCGACGCTCTGATAGCGCAGGGCGCTGGCGACCTGACCATTATTAATAACAACGCAGGTAATGGTGAAGTAGGGCTGGCGGCGCTGCTGAAGGCCGGGCGGGTGCGGAAGATGGTGTGCTCCTTCCCGCGTCAGGTGGATTCGCAGATTTTCGATGACCTGTATCGCCGCGGCAAAGTGGAACTGGAGCTGGTGCCCCAGGGCAATCTGGCGGCGCGTATCCAGGCGGGTGGCGCCGGGCTGGGGGCTATTTTCACCCCTACCGGCTACGGTACGCCGCTGGCTCAGGATAAAGAGACCCGGGAAATCGATGGCCGCCACTATGTGCTGGAATACCCAATCAAAGCTGACTTCGCGTTGATTAAGGCCCATCTGGGCGATCGCTGGGGCAATCTGGTCTACCGCAAGGCGGCGCGTAACTTTGGCCCGATTATGGCGACGGCCGCCACCACGGCTATTGCTGAAGTAAGCCGTATTGTACCGCTGGGCGAACTGGATCCGGAGCATATCGTTACGCCGGGGATCTTTGTGCAGCGTCTGATAGGACTGGATAACGATGTGGCACAGAGCGCCTGAGGAGCAAATTATGAACAAACTGACCCGTGACGAAATGGCCCGGCGTGTGGCGCGCGATATCCCGGAAGGAGCGTATGTCAACCTGGGGATTGGGCTTCCTACCCGTATCGCCAACTATCTTCCTGCCGATAAAGAGATTTTCCTGCACAGTGAGAATGGGCTGCTGGGGATGGGACCGAAACCTGCGCCAGGGGAAGAGGATCCGGAACTGATCAACGCCGGAAAAGAGCAGGTCACGCTGCTGAAAGGCGGCTGCTTTTTCCACCACGGCGATTCCTTCGCCATGATGCGCGGCGGCCACCTGGATATCTGCGTGCTGGGAGCCTACCAGGTTTCGACCCGGGGCGACCTGGCTAACTGGAGCACCGGCGCGCCGGACGCCATTCCGGCGGTGGGCGGCGCCATGGATCTGGCTATCGGCGCCCGCCAGGTCTTCGTGATGATGGATCACCTGACCCGCGACGGCCAGTGCAAACTGGTGGAAAGTTGCAGCTATCCGCTGACCGGCGTGGCCTGCGTCAGCCGAATCTACACCGATCTGGCGGTGATCGATATTACCCCTCAGGGCCCGGTGGTCAGGGAGATTTTCAATGGCCTGCCGGCTCAGGAACTCCAGCGAATCACTCCGGTGACGCTTAATTTTGAACCTCTGGCGGAAAGCGCATAAGGAATATCACATGACTCAGGCATTTATTTGCGATGCGGTACGTACTCCCTTTGGTCGTTATGGCGGTACGCTTTCCACCGTGCGGGCAGACGACCTGGCGGCGCTGCCGATTAAAGCGCTGAGGGAACGCCACCCTGGCCTGGACTGGAGCAAACTCGACGATGTGCTCTACGGCTGCGCCAACCAGGCGGGGGAAGATAACCGCAACGTGGCGCGCATGGCGCTGCTGCTGGCCGGGCTGCCGGAAAGCGTTCCGGCCAGCACCGTTAACCGGCTGTGTGGCTCCAGCCTGGACGCTATCGGCATGGCGGCGCGCGCTATCAGGAGCGGTGAGGCGCAGATGATTATTGCCGGTGGGGTGGAGAGCATGTCCCGGGCTCCCTTTGTGATGGGCAAGGCGGACAACGCCTTCAGCCGCGCCATGAAAATGGAAGATACCACTATCGGTTGGCGTTTTATTAACCCGTTGATGAAGTCGGCGTATGGGGTGGACTCAATGCCGGAAACCGCTGAAAACGTGGCCGGTGACTTCAATATCAACCGCATCGATCAGGATGCTTTCGCGCTGCGCAGTCAACTGCGTACCGCCCGGGCGCAGGAGCTGGGGCTGTTTGACGATGAGCTGATCCCGGTTTCGATCCCCCAGCGCAGGGGCGAGCCGCTGCTGTTTACCCGCGATGAACATCCACGTTCCACCTCGGCGGAAGCCCTGGCTAAACTCAAAGGAGTGGTGCGTCCGGACGGTACCGTCACCGCAGGTAACGCTTCCGGGGTTAACGATGGCGCCTGCGCGCTGCTACTGGCCAGCGAAACGGCGATGCGCGATAACGGCCTCCAGCCGCTGGCCCGGGTGGTGGGCATGGCGACGGCTGGCGTGGCGCCGAGAATTATGGGCTTCGGCCCGGCGCCGGCGGTCAGAAAAGTGCTGGCGCAGACCGGGCTTTCCCTGGCGCAAATGGACGTTATCGAGTTGAATGAAGCTTTTGCCGCCCAGGCGCTGGCGGTGATGCGTTCGCTGGAGCTGCCGGACGACGCGGCCCATGTGAACCCCAACGGTGGTGCCATCGCGCTGGGGCATCCGCTGGGTGCTTCCGGTGGGCGACTGGCGATGACGGCGGCTTATCAGCTTAAACGTAGCGGCGGACGCTATGCGCTGTGCACTATGTGCATCGGCGTGGGCCAGGGGATTGCCCTGGTGCTGGAACGCGCATAAGGAGAGATAATGTCACTTTACACCCCGCTGTTTCACGGCTCATCGCTCAGCGACTGTTTTAGCGATCGGGCTCTGCTACAGGGGATGCTGGACTTTGAGGCGGCGCTGGCCCGCGCCCAGGCGAGCTGCGATATGGTGCCCCGGGAAGCGGCGGCGATCATTAACGCCTGCTGCCAGGTGGCGCGGCTGGACAGCGATGCTCTGGCCCGGGAGGCGGCGCTGGCGGGGAATCTCGCCATTCCACTGGTTAAACAACTGACTGCCGTGGTCAGGTGCGAAGATGAACAGGCGGCCCGCTACATACACTGGGGAGCCACCAGCCAGGACGCCATCGATACGGGGCTGATTCTGCAACTGCGCGCGGCGCTGACGCAGACGCAAACGCGGCTGAACCGCCTGATCGTCGCACTGACCCGCCTGGTTGAAGACCATGCCGCCACCCTGATGCCGGGGCGAACCTGGCTACAGCACGCGCTGCCGACCACTTTCGGCCTGAAGCTGGCGGGAACCCTGGATGCACTGCTGCGCCACCGGACGCGGCTTGCTGAAATGCGCCCCAGGTTGCTGGTGGTGCAGCTCGGTGGCGCCGCAGGTACTCTGGCGTCGTTAAAGGCGCAGGGGCCAGCGGTGATTCAGGCCCTGGCCCGGGAGCTGGCGCTTGGCGTTCCCGATACGCCGTGGCACAGCCAGCGCGATCGACTGCTGGAGGCGGCAAGCTGGTTCGCCACTCTTGCCGCTTCATTGGGCAAGCTGGCTGGCGATTTCGCGCTGCTGATGCAGACCGAAGTGGCCGAAGTGTCAGAGCCGGTGGCGCAAGGTCGTGGCGGCTCTTCGACCATGCCGCACAAGCGCAACCCCGTCACCTGCGCCGCGATCCTCAGCAGCGCAGGCCGGATCCCGGGGCTGATGGCGACCCTGTATGCCGCCCAGAATCAGCAACACGAACGGGCGCTGGGAGGCTGGCAGGCGGAATGGGAAACGCTACCACAGCTGGTGACCCTGACCGGCGGCGTGCTGGAAAATGCCCTGACGCTGGCGGAGGGGATGCAGGTTTATCCGCAAAAGATGCGCCAGGATCTGGAGATCACCCATGGCCTGATTATGGCGGAATCGGTCACTCTGGCGCTGGCGCCGCAGATGGGGAAGGCCCAGGCTCACCATCTGGTTGAGCGCCTGTGCCATCGGGCGCTGGATGAGAAGCAGCCGCTGGCACGCCTGCTGCGCCAGGATGATACGGTAAGTCGTTACCTGTCTGAATCACAGATTGCGGGCCTGCTGGACCCCGCCGGGGCCACCGGCAGTGCCGACCATTTTCTGCGCCAGGTGCTGGCGCGCAGTAAGGAATCGTTATGACCATTCATTACCAGCTTGAAGGGTGCGATGACGCGCCAGTGGTGATTTTCTCTAACTCGCTGGGAACCGACCTGTCGATGTGGGACGCCCAGCGTGACGCGCTGCTGCCGCACTTTCGGGTGCTGCGTTACGACACTCACGGCCACGGGCAGACCCGTAAGAGCGGAAAGGTGACTCTGGCGCAACTGGGCGAGGATGTGCTGAATATCATGACCCGCGAAGGGATTGATAAGGCTCATTTTTGCGGGATCTCGATGGGCGGGCTGACTGGCCTGTGGCTGGCGCGTTTTGCGCCGGAGCGCTTTGACAGTGTGACGGTTGCCAACAGTGCGGCGAAGATAGGGGACCAGGCGGGCTGGCTTTCCCGGGCCCGCACCGTACGCCAGGAGGGAATGCCGGTGGTGGCCGCCGGCGCCGCCGATCGCTGGTTCACCCGGGCGTTCCGCCAGAAGGCGCCTGCCGTGGTGGAGCCGTTGGTACATACGCTTGCCACCAGCAACGCTGAAGGCTACGCCGAATGCTGTGAAGCGCTGGCTGGCGCCGACCTGCGGGCGGAAGTGGGGGAGATAACGCTGCCGCTATTGCTGATTGCCGGCGAGGCGGATCCTGTGACCACGGTCGCAGACAGCGAATTCCTGCGCGACCAGGTTGCGGGTGCCCGGATGGTGACGCTGCCCGCTTCGCATCTGTCGAACATCGAAGCCGCCAGCCAGTTCAGTGCCGCGCTGCTGGGCTTTTTACAGCAGCAGGAGGAAAATCATGCACGATGATGAACGCTATCAGCAGGGAATGGCGGTACGGCGCGCGGTGCTGGGCGATGCCCATGTCGACAGAACGCTGGAAAACCTGAGTCCGCTGAATGAAGAGTTCCAGAACTTTATCACCCGCTACGCCTGGGGCGAGACCTGGACCCGACCGGGGCTCAGCCGCCATACCCGCAGCATGATAACCATCGCTATGCTGATTGCGCTGAACCGCGAAGCGGAGTTGAAAATGCATCTGCGCGCCGCCCGCAATAACGGCGTCACCCGGGACGAGCTGAAAGAGCTGATTATGCATTCGGCACTGTATTGCGGTCTGCCCGCCGCCAACGCCACGCTGCACCTGGCCCAGCAGGTGTTTGACGAGCAGGACAGCGCAGAAATCTGAGAGCGGTTACCACGGGCCTGCTGCGGGCCCGTCAGGTTAATGACAAAGAGGGAAAAAACGTGGTTTTTCCCTCTTTGTGGTTGAGCTGCCGAAAATCAATAAATTGATTTTCCTTGTTTATTTTTCTGGTGATTCTGGCCGAACGAGTTCGGCCTGGGGTTTGTCATCAGTCTCACGGGCCTGTTACAGGCCCGTTTTTCCCATCGATCAAAATTTCCCTTTGCATCATATCAATAACCTAATCGGGCTCCGGCATGCTTGATTGTCTCAAAAATACGGGATACTGTATTTATATGGGTCTTCCCTTGTTGTGGTGGCTGAAGGCATGATGATGGTGTATTTAATCGCCAGAGGTCACCGCTATGGA
>NZ_JAZHEE010000052.1:0-21437 GCF_036620675.1 Rosenbergiella sp. YN46 | reverse complement strand
CCTGCTCCTGCTCCTGCTCCTGCTCCTGCTCCTGCTCCTGCTCCTGCTCCTGCTCCTGCTCCTGCTCCTGCTCCTGCTCCTGCAACAGTTTTGAAAAACACTGAGAGAAAGGAAAGTATCAGTGAAAAAATTGCTGAACTCGAACTACGACTCAAAGAAGACAGAAGAAACGAAATCGTAGAAAAGATTCTTCAAAAAAACTCAGTACAACAGCAAAAGCATCTCAGGCTTATCGGCTGGATTCCATTTCTCAGAAGGCTCGCAGAGCTTCTCAGAAGCTATGGGAAGTCCATTCTTCACAAAACCCACACACACCTCTCAAAAATTCATGTAATCCAACCTTTAAACAAGGCGAGAAAAATTCGTTTATAGACAGCTAGTTGTAAACACCTTTCGTAACCACACTCTATTCTCTAGTAATAGATTTGTGTTTAGTCAAGAAAATATTGATCGTTATTACAGATCGATAAACTAGTTATGATATATAACACCTATCAAGTAACAACCATCGATCGGTACAAGCAATTTTACTAAAGCGAGTCGGTCATCGAGAATCTCTGTAAACGCACCATTTAATCTTCCAGATTGGGATAGCTATGGAAAACGAAACAATAAAGTGCCCGTTCTGCTTTACACAAAGTCCTCATGGTGTGCGGATTTGCAAAGGCTGTCATGCAAAGGTCGCTTACGGTGAAAGCCCGCTCAGTGTGGCATTCCTGTTTCAATTCGTGGCATTTGGTCTCGCGTGGTTAGCATTTTCGTGGACCGGCAGCACTCTTGTATCAGTCATTACGTTTTTCGTAAGCATCATTATTCTTATCTATAAAATCAAAAGAATGTATGCAGACAGAGTTGTTTTTATACGGTGAAATTAATTTCACACAACCGCAAACATAAAATGAGAAAGTAAATGAACCGATTTATAACGTCCTCTTTTTTTATTATTGTCTTTCTGCTTTCTGGCTGTTCAACATCAGGGAACCAGAACCTTAAAAACGAAACACCTCAAAGCCTCCAGTCAAAGATCATTAAAAACAAAACAACTAAGACTGAATTACTCACTAAGTTAGGTGAGCCTGATACAAGAACCACACTCGATGACGGAAATGAGCAATGGAAATATTTCATGTCTAACAATCAGTTCAATGCAACGACTTTCATTCCTGTTGTGGGGCTGTTTACTGGCGGTTCTCAGACTCAGTCTAAAACTCTTGAGATCGACTTCAAGGGAGAGACCGTAAGTAAATGGACTTTCTCCTCTGATAACAACAACACCAAAACTGGTATTCTTAATTAATTATTTTTGGATAAGAAAATGAAAATATACTCAATCCTCACAGTTATTCTTACCTCATTTCTTCTAACCGCATGTAACAGTGAACCATCGCAAGACGATATATACAATGCTTTCAAAAGTGTTGTAGATAAATCAAATGCCAGTATGAAAGCTTTTGATTCAAGAGTTTCAGAAAAGGATCTTTTAAGAATCGATTATGTGAAGAAAGTTAGCTGCACAGAAGAAGCAAACAATGTTTATAACTGCATTGTCGATGCCTCTATTAGTAATATGAAACAGACAAAGCCTATTAAGCTTGTGAAAGCAGATGGTATCTGGAAAGAAGTTCAGTAGTAGCCTGTATCACTAAGTCTTTTTTTAGCCCCTGCTTAGGGGCTTTTTATTGCCTATAACCTGACGGTTCTTACGCGAACTTCATGGGTTAACTCTTTCTCAATTACTTTCATTTCATATTGTGCTCTGACAGTAGCATAGATTTCCTCTGCTATTTCTTGATTGTTATCTATGTAATTAACAAGCGAGTTTAGTTCCCTAATAACTCCTTCTTTGTTATTTAATCGTTGTAGAAGATTGCTTGTCAGACTTTTGTATACCGAGCTAAACATAGTCATTATGTTATCAATATTACGATTGGATTTGGAATAAATCCTTTTAGGGTAGAAATATTTTAAATGGTATCCCACAAAAATTAGGTAAAGTTGATATGAGAAACTTTTATCTCCGGGCTGGTACCGTTTTGAGATATATTTATCAATTATAATGATAAGTTGCTCTTCCAGAGTAAACTCTGAATTGATGATGTTTTTGTCCATAAAATGCATCCTTGCATAATTGAAATAGTCATCCTGACCATATATTTATATTTATCGTATTTATTTAACTTGTCAATAGGTGTAACCTATCAACTATTATTTTTTATTAAATGGTCTATTCAATTGTTCCATAGTGAGACCATGTCTATAAGCATTATACTGCCAATAGCTAAACTGCTCTTTGTATCTATTGTTCTGTTTTTTCAACATTTCATTTTCGGCTTTAAGATTTATTATTTGTTGTGCCGCAATCGTTAAGTTAGCTGGCTTTTTAAGGCCAGATTTTTTCAAATTAGACAAATTTTTCTTTGTTCTATATGCTTCAACAACTTCATCATGAGCACTTAAAGATTGCCTTGTAATAGTTCTGTTTAAATTCTTATAAACTGATTCGCATAAATCACTCCATGTGATTTTGCCGTCCCAAGTCAGTATCATGTGTGTAATTGCTTTTATTTCACTCCTGTTTAAATGTTTTGCCATATGCATCTCCTGTTTTAATTATTCAAAAGCTTATTAATTCTTTCCAGATTTTTTTCATGGTGTTGCAGCCATTTGTCTGCACCATAATCACCATTTTCATAAGCGGTCTGCGTTATACTCTTCAGTTTTGTTACTTTTTCGCGGATAGATTCAAGTCTAATTTTATCTACTGATTTCATGTCCAGTGTTTCATTATCATATTCTATAAATTCATTGATTTTAGTACAAGGACGAACTAAATAGTTATGCACACAGTAACCAAACTCTGTTAAGTGAATTGCCCCTTGATAAAGGTTATCAAAGTCAACTGTCGATTCATTTGAGGGAATTAACTCCCTTTTACAATAATTACTCTTGTTCAATTTAATAGCTTTAATTTTATCTAACATATCTTCTTCCGACACATGGTTATAAACTCTGTTTTGATTCACATTGATACGACCAGACCATTTAGCTATATCAAGCTCAGACATTTCACCATAATGGGCTATTGTATTTAATAGGTGCCGTGGTTGGTGCGACCGAATAAGTAGTGGTTTTCCTTCAATATCATAATATCCGTATCGGGCGAAAATATTTTTAAATCCAGACTCATTACTTGTTTTATCTTGTATGTCTTTAAAAAAGAATCCTTTAGTAGGTTTATAAAATGAATAGATATCGCTCATTTGGGATAAAGAAAATTGGCGAGGATTCAATAAACATAATGCATTACTAAATCTTATAGATTTTTCTTCATCATACCAAGGAAAGTCTTTACTAAAACCAGAGATAATCATTTCCCATAACTCATTCAATGAATAGATATAATCATTGGGGTTTAAGAAACTTTTCCTACCATCCAGACTTGTCTTTTTGATTTTTAGAACGCAAGATTTGTGATCATGTAAAGGGTAGCCAAGTGCATGACAAACCTGTATAACTGTCAACTTTGATTTTTCATCAACTTTTGGGCAAAGTTCATGTTGGTAAAATTTATCAGGATATTTTTCGCACCATTGAGCAAACGCCCTTGCATTTTGTGATAAGGAAAGCAATCTTCTAATCGCTTTCTTCGCAACTGGTATCATAACCTGTGGAATCCACTTGATATTAGGGCCATACCCCTTAACCGAATAGAATCTCAGACCATATCTTTCGACACCCTTCTCATCTTTTTGTGTAATCTCACAATCAGCAGGTAAGGCTAAAATCTCAGAAATTCTGCTCGGACAACAAAGCAGAAGTGCAAATACTGAACTGGTGAATTTATCCCTTGGACTCAGTAGCTCATCATTTTTAGAAAAAATATCAGCAATAGCAAGTAATGCTGCTTCATCGGGTAACTTATCGTTTCTGTGATAGTCCTCAATCTCAGGAAGATAGTTGTTTTTGACCTTCTGCTTCACGTGGTTTTTCCAGGATATGTATCCTGATTTCACAAGGTTATGTTCACATAGAAATTTTGATATTTTTTCAAGCTGTATCCCACATTGAGCGAGAACATTACCTTCAAAATATTTGCTTCCGATTTGCATTGCCTCATCAAAAACAACGGCTGTAACATTATAAATGAGACCACTGTTCAGAACCTGCAAAAGAGCCTGTTCGAGACATCTCAAAGCCATCATTGTTGCCCCATAATTTTTCAAGGGTTTCAATGAGTGTTGATATCTGATATATGCTTTTGCAAAATCGAGGAAATCTTCATGCATTGCATCTTTGGAGTTAAATGCTTTATGTCCAACCCCTATCTTTCTAAAGGTTACATACCCTTTCCAGACATATTGTTCCCAATCCTGAGTTTGGGTGAGCCCTGATAGTTGATAGCGACAAAAATTTATGAATTCATTATAATTGTTTTCAGCCGTAAGTTGTTTTTTAGATTTAAATAAAATAATATTGTTCATCGGGGATTTACCTCGTCAATATCAACTGGCATAAAGAAAGCACATTCATTACAAGGAAAATTTACATTTAAATTCTGACTTTGGCATTTTCTAGAGGAGCAAAACTTGAAATTCATCATCTCTTTTGATTTTATTCCATTCATAAAAATTTCAGCGACAAATGACAATTGTTCTGAAACAGCGGAATCAATCCTTTCAACACTCTCAGCAAGATTTTTAATATAAATTCCCGTACTTGAAGTAGAAGAATGATCCAACAATTCAGCTATAGTATTGGCATTATGACCATCCTTAGCCAGCATAGTTGCTATTGTATAACGAAGCCTGCGAGGAGTAGCATTGAGTAGAGAACCTGTACGATTTGAAATTAAGTTCACAGTATTAACAATATTCTTTAATGCCCGATTAGCAATTGTTGGTTTTGCATATATTTTATTAGATTCCAGGAAGTTAAAATCTATTACGGCTAAATCAAGCAGTTTTTCCTCGTTCAAGAAAACTGGAACCTTGCCTTTAGCATGATCATCAAGGGTTTTGCCAAGGTTTTGCTCAACAAGCCTCACGGAATGATTAGCTTGAAGTTGAACAATTGATGCAACCTCTGAGATTATTGGTAGTTCTCGATATTGTAGTTGTTTACCCCTTTGTTTAACCCGTGGTACTGAAATTAAATATTCTACTTTACCATTATCTAAGTTCTTTTGAAGAAGGTCTTTATATTTCAACATAACTAACTGCTGAGGTCTTCTGCCGGTAAGACTTATTAATAGCGATATCGCATAATCTGACAGTGACAGTTCACCTATGCTATATGCGTGACTCATAGCCTTGATCAAGGAAGTGTGTTCCTCTTTAGTCAGTGGACCCACAGTTGGATCATCTTGTAATATAGGTTTACCAGTTTTTTTTATTTTTAGGTCAAAATGCTTTGCTATTTCAACAGCACTTTCATCTATTCCGGGGTATCCTAATTCAAACCATTTAGTAAAAAATGGCCGTAAACCTCGCAAATATGATGGTTTATTTGCTGATTGCATATTTTGATATTGGATTATTACTTTATCATCAATGTAATTAGGAGAAACATTTTTAATAAACTTCTTCATATTTTTAACTATTGTTTTTACATACAAATGGCTTTTACTACAAAAATAATACTGTAATGTATTCACAAATCCACAAACCAAACTTTTGTTCATAACACATATCAAGTCTCTAATATTGATTCCATGGCTCTCAATCAAAGTGACGATTTTTTGTTCATGAATTGACATTTTATCAGAGCTTTGTTTAATTAAATTATTCATCAAATCCTCCTTTGAATAGCTGCTCTTGCTGCTCAAGTGCAGTTTTTTTCGATAGCTCAAAAATATGCCTGCGATTATAGATTATTGAAGTGTCTGAACCTGGTATCCATCCCATTAGATAAGAACGGATTTGTTGCTCTTTTTCATCGGATATGTCCTTGGCCTTATCTATTGTTTTCGAGAACTCATAATTCCATGTGTGTCGTAATTTATGGCCTGTTAATCCACTTAGAAGCGAGGATGATTGACGAACAACACTCACTATCTTATGGTATGAAGAAAATGACAGCGGTTGCCCTTGAGTCTTCCCTTCCTTATAGGTAATAAATAGAAAGTCATGCTTATTAGCATTTTGGACTTTCCTACGATCATTCAAGATATAATCTGAAATTTCATATATAAGGTTCGCATCAGCAATTAACTTCCTCTCACAAGTCTTCACTAATGGCTGATAAACTCGCGGATCTGTTTTATCATTTGCTCTCCTCCTTATTGCTATTGTTGATTCTGCAAAATCTATGTCACCAATTCGCAGATTCAAAAGTTCACCGGCTCTCATGCCAAAGCAATGTAATAATAGGAATATTAGGTTATTTCTTTTTTGTACTATTTCCGTAAACGGGTTCAAGTTACTTCCTGGCGAAAGAATGCTAAACAAAGTATCCAGTTGAGCTTTGTCTAAGCTCTTTTCGATATCCATAACATATTTGTCATTGTTTCTTGGTTTCTTTCTTTTTATATTGTTGATGAAAACAAGTATCTGTTTGATTGTATCTTTCTGATTTGTATGAGAAAGAAGTATTTTACATAGCCATTCCAGATAGTTAGCTATTGTTGTAATCCGAAAATACTTAGTTGGTTTTTTGACATTTGAAACGTAAAAATCATTATCTCCACCACTTTTAAAATTGAATGAAGTAAACTCAATCAAATCATCAATTTCATGAGGAGCCAGAAATATCCTTTTCTGAATTCTTTCATCAATATTGATCTCTTTCCTCATAAAGAATCGATATAACAATGAAATGCTGCTGGCAATAACTTTCATTGTTGATATAGACTCTGACCGATTTCTGACTTGTGTTGTTATATACAAATTTGGATAATACAATGGCTCACCAGTTTTTTTATTTACAACATGGCAATACCTCTCACCATTTTCCAACATAAACGAATCTACACAAATACTGCTCATATTTTCCTCCTAAACCTTACAAAAAGTATAATTCCAATATATTAATAATAAGCATTTCGTAGATTTACAAATTTATTTGGATCGATTAAGATATTTATTTAAATTAAAACAGTGAGATAGACGATTATTCCTGTCAAATTATCATCTGGTAGATCTAGTTAATATTATGTACACCTAATACTTCGAAAACTATCTCACTGCCTTGCTAATAAACGGCAACCAAAATAATGTAAGTTATTTTGTAAGGTTTTATGCCAAAATATGGGGCCAAACTTTACATTTTTATAAAAGAGTTTTCAGCCCAATCTGATATCGAATTATCCGTTTCGATAAATTCCTAATTTCATCAGGGCATTTAATTAGCGAGAACCATGTCTCATAAACATAAAACTGTTCGAAAATATTAAGCTCAGAGATCGAATCTAACGGTTCTCTTAGATTCCCCACTAAATACTGGCTTAACCAGTAAACAATCTTTCTGTTAAACTCATTATCAGGTAAATCGTAAATCGCTCCGGGTTCGAAAATTTCAAAAAAAAGGTCCTGACCCAGATTACACATATGGTTATCTTCACTCACAAATTCTTCGATATTCATAACATGTCTCCCCAAATTAACTAAGCAACATTATTTCGACTTGTTTCGATAACTGATTGAATCCACTCGTCAACTTCACTCTCGACAAAAGCAACGGCACGAACACCGATCTTCACTGGTGCCGGAAACCGACCTTCACTGATCAGACGATAGATCCAGGCTTTGCCGAAACCAGTTCGTTTCAAGACTTCTGGTAAACGAATTAAGCTTTGATTGATTGTATTCATTTGGCTGTCTCCTCCGTTTCCGTTACAGAGATATTAGCCACACAGATTTGTATCTATGAAGGGAATGCTGATAACTGAAAAGTTAGATGAGGGAAGAATGAAAGGAAATTCCGGGGAAGAAAAATATTATCACCTTCCCCTTGACAATTAACATGCTGATTTACAACTAGAAAGAGCCGAGTTCTGAAATCGGTATGTTGAGAAGATGGCTGTTTTTGCTGATAAAGTATTCGAGACTACGGGTTGTTTCTCCATTCAATGACCTCTCTGCAACGGGTCTGTCTGTATCTTTAATGTGATCTTCTCCTCTGATCTCACTTGTAAAGTCGGGATACAAGACACGAGACAAGACCATATTTGAGATTTTTACTTTTTTAAATTTTGCCCAAATCAATAGATCCATCATTGGGATAATATTGTAATCGACAAGTTTTCTTATCTTTGCCAGTCCAATTTTTTCTGTTTTGACTGGCTCAATTTCATATTCTTTCCTGAGAATGGGTAGCATCGTTTGTAAGGCTGTTATAATTTCTTCATCGCTGGACATTCCTAAATCAAATGAAACATACATCTTGCTGCTATTTTGGTTCAAAAAAAAGTCTCTCATAGTTTTTGTTATTGGTTTCTTTTTCAATTCTTTTTTGAAATCGCCATTTTCTTCAAAAAAATCCATGCTAAACATCATTAACTTGTTCTCTAATTTTTTTATATCACCAAAGCTAACCTGAGCAACATGTCTTTGGCCCTTGCCAAAATGGCCATGATTATTATCTTGTCTGCTTAAAATAGGATTACCTTCAAGGATAGACCTTAAATTTTGATTATCATCTTCCCATCCAAAATTTACACTGTCGAAAATCGCTTCTCTAAAGGCAAGCTCAGTATGCAGTTCTTTGATTGTTAGTGATTTTAACTGCTCATAGTTTTCGAGACTAAACCAGCTTTTTAATTCTTCATAAGGGCTTACTACTTTCATTAATCCCTCCACTGTATTCAAAGCTTGAATGAGTTAACACTGCTTATTTGAATTAATTCTCCCTTAACAAGGTTGATAAGGGAGAACGATTAATTAACTACTTATTCATAGTTAAGTCTTTTTAAAATCAAATGGTGAAACTTGTCGTATTCTAAGGAGGTCAAGGTAATCGGCCCACCACTGCAACATAAGCTTTCTCTCATCAAGGTGCTCTGCTTTATGTATGTAGGCAGCACGAACTGAGTTCCGCTCCTGATGGCTCATTTGCCGTTCAACAGCATCTTTCGACCACAAGCCGGATTCAATCAAGGCACTACAAGCCATAGCCCTGAATCCATGTCCACAGACTTCAACAGTAGTGTCGTAGCCCATAGCTCGCAAAGCTTTATTAACTGTATTCTCGCTCATAGGTTTGCGGAAATTATGATCGCCAATAAACACGAGTTCATGGTCACCACTGATCTCTTTGATTTCTGTCAGCACAGCCAATGCCTGACAACTCAAAGGAACCAGATGTGGAGTTCGCATTTTCGAACCACGGTGCGAATGTTTGACCCCTGGCAATGGCTCGCGTTCTCCAGGGATAGTCCACATCGCATTTTCAAAGTCGATCTCCGACCATCTTGCGAATCTGAGTTCACTGGAACGAATGAAAATGAGCAATGTCAGCTTTACGGCTAACTTCGTGAGTTTCCTACCTTTGAAGTTATCAATTCGCTCTAAGAGTTCTGAGAATCGTTCAAATGGCAAAGCTGGCCTGTGGGTTCGTTTGGCTACGGCAATAGCTCCTGCCATCTCCTGAGCAGGGTTGTAATCTATCAGCCCGTTCTGGACAGCATATCGCATCACTGCCGTTGTTCTTTGCTGTAGGCGGGAAGCAACTTCCAGTCGCCCAGAAGCTTCAACAGCCTTGATAGGGGCAAGAAGATCTCTGGTACTAAGCTCGGATATTTTTCTTTTACCAATAGCAGTAAAGAGACCATCTTCCATGCTTTTTAGAACTCTCTCGCTATGGGAATCTGACCATTTCCTTTTACAAGCCTTATGCCAGTCTCTGGCAACAGATTCAAAAGTAAGAGCTTCGCTCTGCTCGATCTTGTCGGCTTTTTTCTTCTCAGAAGGATCAATACCAACAGATACCAACTTTTTGGCCTCATCTCGTTTCCTGCGAGCTTCACCAAGAGAGACCATTGGATAAACACCCAATGCTAAAACTTTCTGTTTGCCATCGAAACGGTATTGAAGTCGCCAGTATTTTGAACCATTGGGGTTGATCAGCAGGTGCATACCCTGCCCATCTGTAAGTTTGAAGGGTTTGTCGGTAGGTTTTGTTGTTCGAACTTTGATATCAGTGAGTGCCATCAGTTGATACCTCCGCTGTTGGTATCAAAATCAATCGAACCGAAGATACCACCAGTTATACCATCATTCGTTGGTATATGTGGATAGAAGTGAGTAGACGTGAACAGACTAAGCTGAGTCAGAAACAAACTTAACTTACTGTTTTTATTGACTAAAGTAGACGTTAGTAGACTTGAAAAAAGCTTTGTATGGTGCCGAAGGCCGGACTCGAACCGGCACGTATTTCTACGGTTGATTTTGAATCAACTGCGTCTACCGATTTCGCCACTTCGGCACTGTAGAAGGGATTGCGGTAAGCGTCTGCCATTATACCCGCCAGGGATCGCCATGCAAGCGAGGCGATAGCCTGGCATCGTCGATTGCCGAAAAAAACAGCGGCTTATCCACTATTCCCTTCCCGTTACCTGATAGCCACTCCCGCTTTTCAGAATCCGATCCCGATTCCACCACGCTGCAACGGTTTACATTTGCCCCGCTTTGTTATCTGATCCTGTTAGCGGTTTCACTAACTTCACACCGCCCTTCTTTCCCGGAACAGGATCACGCTATGCGCTTTTATCAGGTCGAGCCAACGCTGGAAAACTACTGGCGCGGGGTGATTCTGTTCGGGCGCAACGCGGCTACCTATAAGTTTGCGCTGGCTCAGGCGCTGTACGATATCCGCCAACGGCAGCCGGGTAGCGATCTGATTCAACTGGCGGATTTGGCCCAACCCTTTAGTCAGCATCTTTGCCGCCATCTGCGGCACGCGCCAAAGCAGGGCACCGCCGGTCGCAGCCGTTTTCAGGACTCCTGCCAGCAGTTTAATCGCGGGGAAATAAGTCAGGACAGGCTCAACGAACTGACCGTACGGCTGGGGTTCGCCAATGTGCTCGACGCCTTTCATATCGTTAATCGGGAAGAGATCGCCACCCGCTTTTTTGTGGACGAACGCAAAAACCACGGCGCTATCCGGCTAACGGAAAACTTTTATCGGCTGGGGGAGCGCCCCCAGTACCACAGTCTGACCCAGGAAACCGAGGCGCGCTGGCGGCTGGTGGAACAGGCCTGGGCCCAGGGCATCTCGCGGCAGCTTATCGGCGTAGAGTACGATGAGCAGACCCGGATGCTGTACCACAGGGCCAGCGCCCGGCGGGTGAATATCACCAGCTGCCGCGATGCCCTGAACGGCTATCAGAAGGGGCGCTGCTTCTACTGCGACGCACCTGTTTCGCTGCACAGCGGCGATGAGAATCTTGCCGATGTCGATCACGTTATCCCCTGGGCCATGCGCGATAAAGTGCCCAATATCGACGGGGTCTGGAATCTGGTGCTGGCCTGTCGCCACTGCAATCGCGGCAGCGCCGGTAAGTTCGCGCTGGCGCCGCCGCTGTGGGCGATGGAACGACTGCGCCAGCGCAACGACTATATTATCGACAGCCATTTACCGCTGCACGAAACCCTGGCCAGACAAACCGGCGCCACAGCCAGCGCCCGGCTGCATTTCCTGCAGCGGGCGTGGAACACGGCCATCGAAACGCTGATTCATATCTGGCAGCGGCCAGCGCCACGGGGAAAGGAAACACTGTAATGACCCAGGAGTACTACCAGCAGCACGCTCAGCGCTTTTTCGACGATACCGTCGCGGTAGAGATGGAGTCGCTGTATCGCCCGTTTACCGCACGCCTGCCCCCCTGCGCCCGGGTGCTGGACGCCGGATGCGGCTCCGGGCGTGATGCCCTGGCTTTCCGGCGAATGGGTTATCGGGTCGATGCCTTCGATGCCTCACCGAATCTGGTCGCCCTGGCCCGCGCCCATAGCGGTCTGGAAGTGCGTGCAATGCGCTTTCAGGAGCTGGAGGCGGAAAGCAGCTATGACGGTATCTGGTGCTGCGCTTCACTGCTGCACGTGGCCCGGGCTGAGCTACCTTCAGTTATGGCGCGACTGGCCAGGGCGCTGAAGCCCGGAGGGGCGTGGTATCTCTCCTTTAAATATGGCAGCGAAGAACGCCATCAGGCCGGGCGCAGCTTTACCGATCTCGATGAGCCTGGCCTCAGCGCCCTGCTCGCCCCCCTGCCCCACCTCACCCTGCAGGAATGCTGGCAGACCCGGGATCTGCGCCCGGAACGCAGCGAACGCTGGTTAAATGCGCTGCTGCGGCGGGAAGGCTGACCGCCGCAGGCACAGCGTTGCCCATCGCGCCACTTTCCTGCACGCCACAGAGGCAACACTGGCCTCACATTAATATGTGATAAACATCGCATATTAATGAAACATCCGGCAAACCCGTCCGCCGGATATTTGCAGTACACTGTGATTCCGAAGTCACAACCAATAAGGTATCCATCATGACCATAATAAAGAGCTATGCGGCGCAGCAGGCCGGGGCTGAGCTTGAGCTGTATGAGTACGACGCAGGCGAGCTGGCGCCGGAGGATGTTGAGGTTACCGTTGAATACTGCGGCGTCTGCCACTCCGACCTGTCGATGATCGACAACGAATGGGGCTTTTCGCAGTATCCGCTGGTGCCGGGTCATGAAGTTATCGGGCGGGTCAGCGCGCTGGGCGACGCGGCCCAGGAAAAAGGGTTGAAGATCGGCCAGCGCGTGGGCATTGGCTGGACGGCCCGCAGTTGCCAGCACTGCGACGCCTGTATCAGCGGCAACCAGATCAACTGCCAGCAAGGCAGCGTGCCAACCATTATGAACCGCGGCGGCTTCGCGGATAAAATTCGCGCCGACTGGCAGTGGGTCATTCCGCTACCGGAAGATATGGATTTCGCTACCGCCGGCCCGCTGCTGTGCGGCGGCATCACCGTCTTTAAGCCGCTACTAACTCACCATATTACCGCCATGAGCCGGGTTGGGGTGATTGGCATCGGCGGCCTGGGCCATATCGCTATCAAGCTGCTGCGCGCTATGGGCGCCGAAGTCACCGCCTTCAGTTCTAATCCGTCCAAGACCCAGGAGATTCTGGATATGGGCGCCGATCGGGTGGTCAACAGCCGCGATCCGCAGGAGCTGAGCGCGCTGGCCGGGCAGTTCGATCTGATTATCAACACCGTTAACGTCAGCCTGGACTGGATGCCCTGGTTCGAAGCGCTGGCCCCCGGCGGCAACTTCCACACCGTGGGCGCGGTAATGAAGCCGTTCGAGGTTCCGGCGTTCTCGCTGATTAGCGGCGACCACGGCATCAGCGGTTCCGCCACCGGTAATCCGGCCGAGCTGCGCACCCTGATGCGGCTCGCCAACCGCGCGCACGTGGTGCCCCAGACCGAAGAGTTCCCGATGTCGAAGGTGAACGAAGCGCTGCAGCACGTGCGCGACGGCAAGGCCCGCTACCGCGTGGTGCTGAAGGCGGATTTCTGATTTCCGTTGATTAACCACGCAGCAGCCGACCTGAAACGGTCGGCTGTCTTTGGCCGGGAATGACTACTGGCGGGCGATTTTCTGTTCCACTTCCGCCAGCGCGGCGAACGCCGTGGCAACAGCCGCGGCGCCCGGATCTTTCACGCCCGACAGACGTTCGCTGGCGATATACGCGGAACGCCCGGCGTTGGCTTTATTCATGACGGCGGTCTCTTCAGCACCGCGGCTGGCCGCTTCGGCCGCGGCGTCAATGCCCTCTTGCGCCAGCGCCTCCAGCGCCGGTTGTAGCGCATCGATCAGGGTGCGATCGCCCGGCTCCGCGCCGCCGTAGAGCTTAATCTGCTGTAGCCCCACCAGCAGCGCCTGTTCCAGGGATTGCCCCTGTAACCGGGCGCGGCCAGCCGCAGTAAAGAATATCGACATCAGGCCGCCGCTGGTGCCGCCCATCACCGTCGCCAGCCGCTCGCCAATGAAGGCCAGCAGCGCCGCCTGATCGTTAAGCGGCAGGGCGCCCAGCCCCAGCAGCCGGGCAATATCCCGTGCGCCCTGAGCGAAAGACGTGCCGGTGTTGCCGTCTCCAACCCGGGCGTCCAGCGCGTTCAGATCCGCTTCTATCTCCACCAGCGCGAGCGTCAGCGCCGCCACTCGCCTCGCTACCGCTTCATTGTGAGAAGGCAGCGCGTCGACCCGATCGTGAGCCGGACGCTGGGGCTGCGTTTTCATCGGCGTAAAGGGTACCAGCGGGCGCCATCCCTGCGTTTCACAGGGCGCCTGAAGCGCATCGATAAAAGCATCGCTCAGGCGCAGGATCGAGAGTGAAAAGCCCTTCATATCCAGCGCGCTCATCAGCGGCGCCGGGCCAATCATAAACTCCACCTGATCGCGCAGGCGGGAATGGGCCAGAGCCTTCACAATCAGCGCCATCTCCATTTCCGAGGTGCCGCCCAGGTTGTTGACCAGCAGCGCCAGCCGCACATCGCCTCCGGCGTACTGCCAGAGCTGCTCTACCATCAGATCCACCAGCGCGCGGCTGTTGCGGGTATTCAGGGTTCGGGCCCCCGGTTCGCCGTGCAGGCCAAGCCCTATCTCCACCTGACCCGGAGGAATACGCCATTCGTCCTCCACGCCGTCCGGCAGGCTACAGCTACGCAGCGCGACCCCAAGACTGAAGACGTTTTCGCTGGCCTGCTGGGCAAGCTCCCGCACTTCCTCCAGCGATCGCCCCTGTTCGGCAGCATAGCCCGCAATCTTGTGCACCAGCGAAGTACCGGCGATACCGCGCGGCTGATTGCCCGGCAGCGCGATATCATCGCCCACCACCACCATCTCCACCTTCAGGCCATAGCGCTTGGCTTTTTCCGCCGCCAGTCCGAAGTTCAGACGATCCCCGGTATAGTTTTTGACGATCAGCAGACAGCCGCGATCGCCGGTCACCGCGACAATGGCGTTCAGTATCGCATCCACACCGGGCGAGGCGAACAGGTCGCCGCAGACCGCTGCGGTGAGCATACCGCGCCCCACAAATCCCACATCGGCCGGCTCGTGGCCGGCACCACCGCCGGAAATCACCGCCACCCGGCTTTTGTTCCAGTCGTTGCGCATCACGACCCGAATTCCCGGCTCGATATCCAGTCGCGTCAGATTACGATGAGGAGAAGAGAGAATAACGCCCTCAATAGCGTCATCCACCAGTTGTTCACGTTGATCAAAGAAGAATCCGGACATGATGTTCCATCAATCGGCAAGCCATAGCACAAGCATAGCTCGCTGATACGTTGTGTTGAATACTCTCAGGAATATACTGACTCTCTGATAATTACTATGATGTAAGCAAAGTTTAACTGAGGGATGAGATAAATGAGTACGCCACTAACGATAGCCAGAACCACCGAAAAGCCCCTGTGCCTGCTGCCTGGTATGGCCAACCGCCATGGATTGATCACCGGCGCTACCGGCACCGGTAAGACCGTCACCCTGCAAAAGCTGGCCGAATCTTTTTCGGAAATTGGCGTACCGGTATTTATGGCCGATGTTAAAGGCGACCTGACCGGCATCGCCATGCCAGGCGAAGCGTCGGAAAAACTCCAGGCACGCCTGAAAAGTATTGGCGTAACCGACTGGCAGCCCCACGGCAACCCTACGGTGCTGTGGGATATTTTTGGCGAAAAAGGGCACCCGCTACGGGCCACCGTTTCCGATCTGGGGCCGCTGCTGCTGGCCCGCTTGCTGAAACTGAATGAGGTGCAAAGCGGCGTACTGCAGATCATCTTCCGGGTGGCGGACGATCAGGGCCTGCTGCTGCTCGACTTTAAAGATCTGCGCGCCATTACCCAGTACATCGGCGATAACGCCAAATCATTCCAGAATCAGTACGGCAATATCAGCAGCGCCTCGATAGGCGCCATTCAGCGCGGGCTGCTGGCGCTGGAGCAGGAAGGCGCGCCTTTCTTCTTCGGCGAACCGATGCTCGATATTCAGGACTGGATGCGTAGCGACGAAAACGGCAAAGGCATCATCAATATTCTGGCGGCGGAAAAGCTGTACCAGATGCCGAAGCTCTATGCCGCCAGCCTGCTGTGGATGCTCTCTGAGCTTTATGAGCGCCTGCCGGAAGCGGGCGATCTGGACAAGCCCAAACTGGTATTCTTCTTCGACGAAGCGCATCTGCTGTTTGACGACGCGCCCCAGGTACTACTGGACAAAATCGAACAGGTGGTGCGTCTTATCCGTTCTAAAGGGGTGGGCATTTTCTTCGTTTCCCAGAATCCTTCCGATATTCCGGACAGCGTGCTGGGCCAGCTCGGCAACCGCGTTCAGCATGCGCTACGCGCCTTTACCCCGAAAGATCAAAAAGCGGTGAAAACCGCGGCCCAGACCATGCGCGCCAATCCGGCGTTTAATACCGAAGAGGCCATTCAGGCGCTGGGCACCGGCGAAGCGCTGATCTCGTTCCTGGACGAGAAAGGCAGCCCAACGGTGGTAGAGCGCGCTATGGTCATCGCCCCGGCATCAAGAATGGGGCCGGTCAATGGCAGCGAGCGTAACGGACTTATCAATAACTCCCCGCTGTATGGCAAATATGATGAAGCTCAGGATCGCGAATCGGCTTACGAAATGCTGCAAAAAGGCGTGCAGGCCGCCACTGATAAAGAGCAGGCGCCGCCCGCCAAAGGCAAACAGGCGGATGTAGATGACGGTATCCTGGGCGGACTGAAAGAGATTCTGTTCGGCAGCACCGGCCCGCGCGGCGGTAAGAAAGACGGCATGGTGCAGACCGCGGCGAAAAGCGCGGCGCGCCAGATAACCCGCCAGATAGTGCGCGGCGTGCTGGGAAGCCTGCTCGGCGGCCGTAAGCGCTAATCCCCCCTCATTGCTGCCCTCTCCGCCCTGGAGAGGGCCTCTTCCCTGACACATTCAGAAAATTTGAATTTTTTTGACAGTTTTCCTTGCTAACAATCGGGAATAGCCCGACGTATTATCCTGTCCATCAACGGGGGTTACCGATAACAAAGGAATCAACCTCTGATTAATCAACAAATTAGCAAAATCGCTTTTTTGAGTCTCTCAGGTGAACAAAATGAAAAAATTCGAAGATGTTGGTGTTCTGGTTGCACGTATTCTGATGCCGATTCTGTTTATCGTGGCCGGTTGGGGAAAAATCACTGCTTATTCCGGCACGCAGCAGTATATGGAGGCGATGGGCGTTCCCGGCTTTCTGTTGCCGCTTACCATTCTGCTTGAGTTTGGCGGCGGTCTGGCGATTCTGTTCGGCTTCCTGACCCGAACCACGGCGCTGATTACCGCTCTGTTTACGCTGCTGACCGCGTTCCTGTTCCACAGCAACTTTGCAGATGCTACTAACTCGCTGATGTTCATGAAAAACTTCACTATCGCGGGCGGTTATCTGCTGCTGGCGCTCTTTGGCCCTGGCGCTATCAGCCTGGATCGCGTACTGAATAAAAACTGGTAAGTTTTCTATACTGTATGACGTCCGGCGGCCCACGCCGGACATTCAGCGCTTCAGGAGGAATAATGGGACTGCTTGTTGACGGCGTCTGGCAGGACGCATGGTATGACACCAAATCCACCGGTGGACGCTTTCAGCGCTCCGCTGCCGCTTTTCGCAACTGGGTCACACCGGACGGCGCGCCCGGCCCTTCCGGCCAGGGCGGTTTTGTCGCCGAAAAAGGCCGCTATCATCTCTATGTCTCCCTGGCCTGCCCCTGGGCCCATCGCACGCTGATAATGCGCAAGCTGAAAGGGCTGGAGCCGTTTATCGATGTTTCAGTTGTGCATCCGCTGATGCTGGAAAACGGCTGGACCTTCGGACATGACTTTCCTGGCGCCACCGGCGATACGCTCAACGGCCATGACTTTCTGTACCAGCTTTACCTCCAGGCTAATCCCCATTACAGCGGGCGGGTAACGGTACCCGTGCTGTGGGATAAAAAACAGCAAACTATCGTCAGCAATGAGTCGTCGGAAATTATCCGCATGTTCAACAGCGCCTTCGACGCGCTGGGCGCCCGGGCCGGCGACTATTACCCCACAGCACAGCGTACTCAGATAGATGAACTCAACGACTGGATCTACAACACGGTGAATAACGGCGTTTATAAAGCCGGTTTCGCCACCTCGCAGCAGGCGTACGATGAAGCGGTCGGCCAGCTATTTAGCGCACTGGCCCGGCTGGAGCAGATTCTGGGCCAGCATCGCTATCTGACCGGTCATCAACTGACCGAAGCAGACATCCGCCTGTGGACCACCCTGGTGCGCTTCGACCCGGTGTATGTCACTCACTTTAAGTGCGATCGCCAGCGCATCAGCGATTATCTGAATCTGTACGGCTTCCTGCGTGATATCTATCAGATGCCTGGCATCGCGGAAACGGTCAACCTGGAGCATATCCGCAACCATTATTTCCGCAGCCATAAAACCATTAACCCGACCGGTATTATCTCTATCGGGCCGCAACAGGATCTGAATGAACCTCACGGTCGCGACGAGCGTTTCCGTTAATCCTTCCCCGGCGGCAATCTGCCGCCGTATTCTTGCTGGCGGCCATTATGGCTATAATGACTCTTCAACTCCCCAACAAGGCATAAAAAATGGAATGGTATCTGAAGGTGTTAAGGAATTACGTTGGATTTAAAGGCAGGGCGCGACGTAAAGAATACTGGATGTTCGTGCTGATAAACATCGTTATCGCCATTTTGCTCGGTATCGTAGACGGCATTCTGGGGTGGCATTTCGGCGAAAACAAAGAGAGCGGCGTGCTGTCTTCGCTCTATTCACTGGGCATTCTGCTGCCGAGCCTGGCGGTGCTGTGCCGCCGTCTGCACGACACCGATCGCTCCGGCTGGTGGATTCTGCTGCCTGCGCGGTACGCCGGGCGCGAACCGCTTTGGCCCCGATCCGCTGGCAGACGAAGGGGCGCAGCCGCCCTCTTCCACCGTTTCTCTGTAACCTGGTTTCAATAACGGCGGCGTGCGCCGCCGTTTTTTACTTTCCGCTAAACAGCTTAGGAATTTCCCGCAGACACCAGGCCTTGGCTTCCCCCATGCTGTCCCGCCGCCAGGCCATAATAATATCCACTTCCGAGGTGGATTCCGGGCTAACGACCCGCAGCCGACCCTCGGCGATGTCCTGCTCCACCAGCGGCCAGGGCATGGTCGCCACGCCCAGTCCGGCCAGCAGCGCCTGGCGTTTATTTTCCATAGAACTGATGGTCAGACGCGGCTGCTTATCCAACAGCTGTACGGTCAACACCGGGCGTTCGCGGGCGGTATCCGCCACCGCCACGCCGCGGTATTTCACCCGGGTCACTTCGGAAAGCGGTTCCGGCTCCTGATGGATAGGGTGATCCGGCGCCGCCACATAGACGTTTTTCAGCGAATAGAGCTTACGCGAGTTGATCTCCGATGAAGACCGGAAGTGCATATCCGGCGCGACCACGATATCGGCGCGCCCCTGCTCCAGCCGCTCCCAGGCGCCGGCCAGCACTTCGGTCAGTATCGACAGTTGGGTATCCGCTTTTTCCGCCAGCCGCTCCACCAGCGGAAAAAAGGTGGCGGCAGGCACCAGCGCTTCAGTCACAATGGTCAGATGGGTTTCCCAGCCCCGGGCCAGCGCTTCGGCATCGGTGGTTAGCTTATCCGCCGCTTCCAGCAGCATGCGCCCACGCTCCAGCAGCATGCGTCCCACATTGGTGAATTTCGTTCGGTGGCCGGAACGATCAAACAGCACCACATCCAGCTCTTCCTCCAGCTTCTGCATGGTGTAACTGAGGGCGGAAGGCACCCGCCCCAGCTCATCCGCCGCCGCAGCAAAACTGCCGCGTCTGTCGATCGCGTCCATTACCCGCAACGCTTCCAGCGTCAGCGCCCTGTCTTTAGCCATTTCCGCTCTCATTCAGGAAATTTGAACATACCGAGCAGATTAACTGGCTAACAATGCAGCGTCCAGATCCTTACCATGGGTTTAGTGTAAAAAGAGGTCAAGAAGTCTATGATTACCCCAAGAACAGCCGGACAGTGCGGTAAAGCTGACTATGGATGGTTACAGGCCCGCTACACGTTTTCGTTCGGCCACTATTTCGATCCTGACCTGCTGGGCTATGCGTCGCTACGGGTACTCAACCAGGAGGTACTTGCTCCCGATGCCGCTTTTCAGCCACGAACCTACCCCAGGGTGGATATCCTGAATCTGGTGCTCGACGGCGAGACGGAGTATCGCGACAGCGAGGGCAATCACGTTCAGGTCAGCGCAGGTGAAGCCCTGCTGATCTCTGCCCAGCCGGGCATCAGCTATAGTGAACATAACCTGAGCAAAACGCAATCCCTGACGCGTATGCAGCTATGGTTTGATGCCTGCCCGCAGCGGGAAAATCCCCGCTGGCAGAAAGTATCGCTCAACGGCCAGCCCAGCCAGTTGCTGGCGTCACCGGACGGCCAGAACGGCAGCCTGATGCTGCGCCAGCAGCTGTGGCTGCATCATGTCGAACTGGAATCGGGCCAAAGCCAGGCCTTTCAGTTACACGGGCCACGGGCGTATCTGCAATCGATTCACGGTACTCTGCATGCCGTCACTCCCAAAGAAGAGAAAAAGGCGCTCACCTGCGGCGATGGCGCCTTTATTCGCGACGAGTCGCAGCTCACTCTGGTGGCCGATACCCGGCTGCGCGCGCTGCTGATCGACCTGCCCGTGTAAGGCGCAAGGCGATTACTTGCCGTCCGGCGCGTTTTTGATAGTGATAGTCGGCAGCTCACCAAAGTCGACCTTCGCCGATTTTAGTGATTCAACGACCTGTTTGGTCACGTCACTGGCGGGGTCGGCGGCCAGAACCGCGCCGCCGTCAACGATAACGGCGTAGTTGTTCTTCTTACGCACTTCCTCAACCGCGCTACGCACCTGGTTCACCAGGGCCGTACGCGTCGCGCGCTGTTCCAGATTCCACTGCCGGTTAATGGTAATGGCGTCCGAGCTTCTGGCCTGATCGGCTTTGGCTTTGTCCATGCCCTCATAGCTTTTATTCGCGTCCTGCTCCGCCTTCAGCAGAATATTTTTCACCGTCTCAAGACGCGTTTTTTCCTGCTCTGCCAGCGGCGAATCGTTAATCGCCTGAGAGACATTGACCCATGCCACGCCCTTGTTCTGCTTGCTGGCGTTATCGCACCCAGCGGCAGCGATAACCAACGAAGCCACCAGCGCCCCTTTCAGAAAAACATTCCATTTCATTCGATAATCCTCAATGCGTTATCGGAGTCACGGCCGGAACGGCCCCGTACCGCATAATGTTAGTCGATTTCACGGTGATGCAGAATGAACTCGTGTCCGAAATTCCCCTTCCCCCTCACCCTAACCCTCTCCCCGTGTACGGTCCGGGGACATGGTAGACAGGTGTTCGGGGACATGGTGAACACTTTTTAACATCCTTTACCCATGG